>CAYRFK010000337.1:0-4397 GCA_964423465.1 uncultured Verrucomicrobiota bacterium
TTGCGCGGTCCGGATCGGAGGCGAACAGGTCGCGCAGATGCAGGGGTTCGAGTTCCGCGAAGTGGGTTTTGAGGGCTTTCCATTCGGGGAGATTGGTGAGTCGGGGTGTCTTTGGCATGGGGGGCTCCTTTGGGGGTGATAAGGAATTCAGAATCCAGAATCCAGAATCCAGAATAGTGTCCGACGTGTTTCAAATAGTGTGGCAACTGAGTTTCTATGTTTTTTAAAGGGTGAATTCATTCTGGCTCCTGGATGTTGTTGCTATTTGCGTTCAACGGGGAGGACGATGGAAACGGCCATCCGGTTGGTCACCAAGATGGAGGCGGCGGCTTCGCGGATCTGGTCCGCCGTGACGGACTCGATGCGCTGGGCAGCGTTGAAATCGTAGGCGTAACCCATGCCGTACAGTTCGTTCAGGGCGCTGGTGAGGGAGAGGCTCATGTTGTTCTGCAACTGCATGTCGTGATCGGCGATGAGTTGGCTTTTGGCGCGGGCGATTTCGTCGGGTTGGATGCCTTCGCGGGCGACACGGGCGACTTCGGTGACGAGCAGTGATTCCACTTCCGCGGCGGCATCCGGGCGGGTGCCAGCGAGGAGCAGGAAGAGGCCGGGGGCGACACCCAGCCGCTGACGGGCGCCGGCGTAGTAAGCCAGGCCGCGTTCCTCGCGGATGGAGTGGAAGACGCGCGAAGACATTCCGCTTAGGGAGGACTCGAGGATTTCCATGGCGGTCCGGCGCGGATCGTCGAGGGCGATGCCGGGGAAGCCGATCATGACAATGCACTGTTCCCTGGGCTCGCGTTTTTCGGAGCGGGCGGGAAGGGTGGGTGTGGCGGGCGCGGGATGGATGGAGGGGGCGGGACCTTTTGGGATCCGGGCGGTGTGCCGGATGGCGAGGCGTTCCGCGGCGGCGGGGGTGATATCGCCGAACACGGCGAGGGTCATGTTGCCGGAGAGCAGGAGGCGGCGGCAGATGGCGCGCAGGGCGGCGGGGTCGGCTTTTTCGACGCTGGCGCGGTATCCCAGCGGGTTCCAGCGGTAAGGATGGCCGGCGAAGAGCATGGCGTCGAGCGCCTCCTGGGCGATAAAGTTGGGTCTTTCCCGTTGGGCGTCGATGGCGGCGAGTTGAATGACCTTTTGTTTAGCGACCTCGTCATCGGGGAAGGAGGGGGCGGCGAGGCAGTCGAAGAAGAGTTCCATGAAGCGATCGGCATCCGGGGCGAGACAGCGGCCCTGGAGTCCGAAACTGTTTTGTCCGCAGAAGGGGGTCAACTCGGCGCCCATGGACTCGATGAGGGCGGCGAGTTCGGAGGCGGAGTGGTGCGCTGTGCCGCGGGTCAGGAGGTCGGACATCAGGCGGGTCAGACCGGCCTGGGCCTCGCTCTCCGAAAGGACGCCGCCCTTGAAGGCCGCCGAGAGGTAGACGAAGGGGAGGTGATGGGTTTCGCGGAGGATGAGGGGGATATTGCCGGGGAGGAGGCGTCGTTCGAGCGAGGGGACCGGTTGGCTGGATTCAGCCAGTTGGGCGGCAGGTTTCGTCTGGGTCGGGCTGAGGATGACGGTGGTGCGGTTGGACTTCCGCAGGTACTGGCGGGCCACCCGGTTGAGGTCCGCGGCGGTGACGCGGGCGAGGTTCTCGAGATAGAGTTCGCCCATGCGGTGGTTTTTCATGGATAGTTCGCCGTAGGCATAACTGGAGGCCTGGCCATCCATGGTTTGAAGGGTGGACAGTTCGCCGACGAGGATCATACGGCGCGCCTTTTCGATTTCCTCGCTGGAGAACCGTGTGGTGGGCCAGGACTCGACGGCTTCATCCAGGGCCGTCAGGACCTGGTTCTCCAGGGCGGGATCGAAAGAGGACTCGATGACGAAGATGCCGGGTTGGGTTGGGGTAAAGGAGCCCGCGCTGATTTCGTGGACGAGGCGGCGCTTCTCCTTGATGTCCTGGACGAGGCGGGAACTCTGGCCGTTGCCGACGACGGAGGCGAGCAACTCCAGGGCGGGGGCGTCCGGGTCCAACATGGAGACGCCGTGGAAGGCGATGGACAGGCGCGACACCTTGTAGGGGCCGGTTTCGCGGGCGAAGCGGGGCATGATCTGGGCTGGTTCCGCCGGGACGGCCGGGGGGCGCCCTGTGCGACGGGGCACGGGGCCGAATTGTTCGCGCAAGGCGGTCTCGACTTCGGCGGCGGACACGGCGCCGACCACGGCGATGACCATATTGTCGGTGGTATAGCGGCGGCGATAGAAGTCCACGAGGTTGTCGCGGGTGAGGGATTTGAAGATGTCGTCATAACCGATGACGGGGATCCGGTAGGGGTGGGCCATATAAGCGGTCCGCCACAGCAGTTCATTCAGGACGACGTCGGGATTGTCGAGACGCATACTCATCTCGCGAAGGATGACATCCTTCTCCTTCTGCCATTCCGATTCGGGGAAGATGGGGTTCAGGATGGCGTCGGAGAAGATGGACAGGCCGGCGCGCCAGTGGCGGGAGGGGAGGGTGGTGTGGAAGACGGTGCGGTCAAGGGTGGTGTAGGCGTTCAGGTCGCCTCCGAGATCATGGATGCCCTTGGCGATATCGCCGGGTTTCTGCGTTGGGGTGCCCTTGAAGATCATGTGTTCGATATAATGGGAGAGGCCGGAACCGAGCAGGGCATCCTCGTGGATGGAACCGGAGCCGACCCAGATCTGGATGGCGGCGACGGGGGAGGAATGGTCTTCCTTGACCAGGCAGGTCAGGCCGTTGGCCAGGACGAATCGGACGGCCTTGTCATTGGAGGCCTTCAGGGTATTGAGTGCCTGGAGGGTGGTGGTATCGGTGGCGGTGAGGGGTGATGTGAGTAGTGTCATGGCGAGTAACGTGCAGGGTAGGGTTTTGTTCATGATAGGTCCAACGTATGAGAATGGGAGGGGCACTGCTGTGGCGCCGTGGAGGCCTCCACCGGAGCCGTTTTCAGGGAGGATGGGAGATAGGGCCGGTCGAAGGCTTCGTGGAAGTCGTAGTTATTGGTGAAGTCCGACTTGCGGTCCTCGTCGGTCTTGCCGAGGAACCCGTAATTGACGAGATTATAGACGAGTTCCCCGAGGTCATCGGTGCGGGTGATGCCCAGGGAGGCGAGGACGGTCCGGGCGAGGGGGCCGAATTCCTGGAGGGCGTAGCGCCGCATGCCGTCGCTGAGTTCAGCGCCTGTGATATGGCGGGCGGGGCCGCGGGCGGGTTTCTTCAGGGAGCGGCTGGTG
The DNA here is from genome assembly GCA_964423465.1 of uncultured Verrucomicrobiota bacterium. Lineage (GTDB taxonomy): Bacteria > Verrucomicrobiota > Kiritimatiellia > PWTM01 > PWTM01 > VGWF01. The sequence continues at coordinate 3,244 of CAYRFK010000337.1, forward strand.
AATTCCAAGACCTCCCGGACGAAGAGATAGGCCTCGGCGGGATAGCGGGGGTTCTCGATGAGGATCTGGGCGAGGGCTTCCTCGAATTGGCGTCGTTGCATGGGGGTTTGCTGCCTTGTTACGGTTCGAAAGACTGCCGGATGCGGTCGGCGTAGGTATTCATTTCCACGGGGTCGGCGTACTTGCGTGGGATCCAGTTCCAGTGATGGCCATCCGTTGCGAAGCGCGGGATGACATGGAAATGGAGGTGGGGAACGATCTGGCCGGCGGTTTCACCGTTCGCCTGCGAGACATTGACGCCATCCGCCTTGAGGCCGGTCAATTGGGCGCGGGCGACCTGTTGAACGACGGCGATCAGTTTCTGGAGGAGGGCGACGGGAATTTCGGTGATGGGGTTGTGGTGGGTCTTGGGGATGACGAGGGTATGGCCCTTGACCACGGGACCGATATCCATAAACGCGAGGATCTCGTCATCCTCGTACACCTTGGTGCAGGGGATGTTGCCCTTCACGATTTCGCAGAAGATGCAGTTTGAACTCATGATGCGGTTCCTTCCGGAACGGTTGGTTACAATGGTCGGGATCGTACAGAAAATCGGTGGTTCGGGGAAAGGTTTATGTTAGGGTGTGGCGCAGTGGGCGGGCGGCGGCATTCAGTGTTCAGAAAACCGGAATTCAGCAGGAGAGGCGCAATGAAAATACACAGTTTGAGTCGGATGGTGGTGGTGCTGGCGGGTATGGCGGCGGGGGCGGTATGGGGTGCTGAGGGCAAAAGGGCGGTGGCGGCTGTGAATGAGGGATCGGCGGGCGGGGTTGGAGTGACGGCCAAAGTTGGAACGTTGGGGGCGGGGTTGGAGGCGACGGTTGGTGCCGGCGACTATCTGGGCTTCCGGTTCGGCGTCAATGCCATGACCCTGGGGCCGACGGTGTTGACGGACGAAGGGTCCATTGACACGGATATGGAATGGTTGTCATACGGGGTGTTGGTGGATTTGCATCCGTTTGGCGGCGATTTCCGGATATCCGGCGGCGGATTGATCAACAAGAACAAGTTCAAGATGAAGGCTAATCTGGATGAACCGGTGGGATTAAACGGCACGGACTACCAGTTGGATGCGTTGAGTGGTGATGTGACGTTTGACGAACTGGCGCCGT
>CAYRFK010000338.1:0-4309 GCA_964423465.1 uncultured Verrucomicrobiota bacterium
CCGCTCCTTCACCTGGTTCTCCTTTCCAGGTGTCAATCTATTTCAGGACGGGACACTTTTGCTTGCCATTCCACCTTCAGCACCCTACCTTGTCTCCACGATCATCAACACGAGCAGCATACACCAACCCGTTTGCTATGCTGTTACACGTCCAGGTAAAGGGGTATGACAGGATATATGGAAACCATGTGCAATCAAATGATGCTTGCTTATATGCCCGATGAATTGCAGGCGCGCTGGAAAGCGATGAACAAGGGCAAGCACCAACGCGGTGTACTGAAGAAGTTCAATGACGACAAGTTAGGCATGTTCATTCACTGGGGACTTTACTCCATTCCCTCCGGTCGCTGGAACGGGCAGGAGGTTTGGGGCCTGGGTGAATGGATCATGTGGCACGCCAGTATTCCGCGCGATGACTATGCGGCGCTTGCCCGGCAGCTCGACCCGGATAAGTTCAGCGCCGCAGAATGGATTGGCCTGGCGAAAACGGCCGGCATGAAATATGTCGTCTTCACGGCCAAACACCATGACGGCTTTGCGCTTTGGCCGAGTAAGCTCAGTTCGTTTAACATTGCCGAGGCTTCGCCCTGCAAAATCCCCATTCTGGACGAACTTTATACCGAGTGCCAGAGACAGGGGCTTGGATTTGGCCTCTACTATTCGCATGTGATTGATTGGCGTGACGGCTGGGAAGGGGAGGGCGGCTACCCTGGGACCGATCTGGCCGACCGCGACCGCAGGAAGGCGAACCCTATGAACACCTGGGATCCGCCTAATATCACACGGCAGGACTACTTCAACAAGAAAGCCTATCCGCAGGTCATGGAACTGCTTCAGCGATATCCGAAACTCTACTCGATCTGGTTCGACTACTGGTATGAAGGCAAATACCTCAACCCGCCTGAGGCTTTCAGATTCTACCAGCTCGTGCACGACATCCAGCCCGACTGCCTGGTAAACAGCCGGCTGGATGGGCATCAGGATAGCAACACGATAGGCGATTACATCACGGCAGGTGACGACATGTTGCTGGCACCCGGTCAGGCAATGCCGTGGGAAACGCCCGGGACGCTGAACAACACCTGGGGCTACAGCGCCCGTTGCAACGACTGGAAGAGCGAGGTGGAGTTGATATACACGATAGTCAACATCATCAGCCGCGGCGGTAATTACCTGCTCAACATCGGTCCGCGTCCCGATGGTTCGATCCCGCAGGAAACAACGGCCTGTTTCAATCAGATCGCCAGGTGGATGAAAATCAATTCCGCGGCTGTCTTTGGAACAACGATGTGGATCGTGGACAAGGAAGGGGACTGCGCCTGCGATTTCGGCGGAACTGTGGCGCGCGACGAGAAGGGCTTCCAGATACATTTCACGGCTAGTGATATTTGGTTTACTAGTCGGGACAATGCGGTTTACGCCATCGGCCTTGTCTGGCCGGAGGACGGCCGCCTCGTGGTCAAGTCAATGTCTGGAAAAACAGTCAAGTCCGTTTGCCTGCTTGGGACGGATCAGCCCGTGCGGTGGGGATCTGGCGCCGAGGGACTCGCAGTCATGCTTCCGGCGGTGAAGCTTGGAACCGTCGGTTTCGTGTTGAAAATTGAGTTGTCCTGATCAGCCTACATTGCGGGAATCCAGGGATAGGCGATCGTGTTGCCATCCACGACAATCATCGGCGTCCTCCGTTCTTGAGGAGCCGTTCGTTCATATCAAGCCCGGCAGAATCGGCGACTGTCCCATCACTCGGGGAGAAATCCCTTATCAATATCAATAAAACGCTGTCGATAACCTGTTGATAACTTTCCCGTTGCGGCGCTTGACACAATCCCTAGTGGTCCTAGATAAATCTTGACACAATCCTTACAAACACGATTGGCCGTCAATATACATTTGCTTAATTATCTAATAATGAATGATTTATAATTATTTCAGACGCGGTTTGAATCAGATTGTCAGGAATGCGAATTCGCTGTCAGAGCATCTGCGAGGTCGCGCTATGACCCGTAAACGACACTTTTCCCGGGGTGTTTACAAACACGCTGGCATCAGCAGGTTAACAGAACCCTCGAAAACACTACCGCAACCAGCGTATGGCCCCGGAAAGAGGGCTGTAACCGTCGGTCCAGGGCGGCGTTCCGAGCCATTCCGTCTCGCGCCGACCGTACCAGAACAGCTCCTTTTTCAAGGCGTTGACCGTGGCCGGATGACGGCTCAGTGCCATCCAGTATGTTGCGTCGGCATCGGGATCCACCGCGCCCGCATTGGACTGCTCGCAGGCCTGCAGTCCCAGTACCGACGCATTGGCATAGATCACCGGTGCCAGGTCTAGCACACGGTTGGAAATATGCAGCAGCAGCAAGCCGTCCTCGCGCAATACGCGAAAATATCCTTCCATGGCCTCCGTCGTGAGCAGATGCACGGGAATCGAGCCGCTGTTGAAGGCATCGATGATCAGCAGATCCAGCGAGCCCGCCACGCGCTCGCGCAGGGCGACCCGTCCGTCACCGAAGACGAAATCGAGCTTCACGCCGCGTTGACGGCTCTGCTCCAGGTACGTGAAAAACCGCTCGGCGAGGGTGTGGTTGTCCGGGTCCAGCTCGTAGATAGTGAACCGTGCACCCTCGCCGACACAGGCGGCCAGGGCTCCGGTTCCGAGTCCCACCATGCCGATATCCCGCAGGCGCGGCTGCCAGCGTGTCATCACGCCCGCGGCCGGTGTCGACGGATGGTAATACCCCAGGGGGATCGAACCGCGCTCCGCATCCAGATACTGCCGTCCGTGCAGGGTGGTTCCGTGCTGGAGGTACCGCTGGCCATCGCGGTCGAAAATCGTGTAGATCCCGTAGAAATTGCGCTGCGCGGCGACGCGAGTCCCTCCGCTTGAGAACCGCCGCCACGTGCCCGTCCCGCAGGCGAGCACGATCAGCAGCAGGGCAGCCGCCATGGGTCGGCTGGCCGCGCTGCGCAGCAGCAGGGCCACCGGCAAGGCCGCCATGGCGAATAACAGCGTAGCACCCAGCCGGAGCCCGCCCAGCATTAGCGGCAATAGCACGACCAGCAGCATCAGCCCACCCATCACCGCCCCGGCCCGCCGGGGCGAATTGCTGAATTTTCGATTTTCGATTTTTGATTTTGGCTGTTCGTGGTCTGTGGTCTGTAGTCTGTAGTCTGCGGTCTCCCCAGATGTTCCGCCCCCCTCCGCCAAACCACAGGCCACGAGCAGAAGGGCCGGCGCGATCAGATACTCGACCAAGGTGGTGCTGGCCAGCGGCACGACCCAGCTTACAAGCAGGCTCCCGCCAAGACCGCCAGCCGCCAGGGCGACGTAGAAGCCGGTCAGTTCCTCCTCGCCATCGGGCCGTGTGCGCACCAGACGGGCGCTGGCATTCATGCACAGCACGAACAGGACCAGCAGGTGCAACAGCAGTACCGGAGCTGGCGGCACGGTCAGGCCGAGCTGCAAGAGCAGATAGAACAGGGCAGCGGCGACCAGCGCCCAGTTCATGCCCGCTTCCATCCAGCGGGGGAACCACATCCGCTGCTTGAACGTCAGCACGAACGCCAGCAGGTAGACCGCCAGCGGCAGCACCCAGAGCATCGGCACGGCCGCCAGGTCGAACGTCATCATGTTGGTCACCGCCAGAAGCACGGCGCAGGCACCGAAGCTGAGCATGAACCACGTCAGCCAGCGGTAATGCGCTGGCGAGCCCGTCCCGCCACGCGCAGACGGGGCAGCCGCCGCCGCAGGCACCGGGTGCCAGGGGAAACAGACGCCATGCAGCAGCACCAGCACCGCATAGCCCGCCCACCAGAGCATGCCCTGTGTCGCAAGGGAGCAGAAGGGCTCGATCAGGACCGGATACGCCAGCAGTGCCAATACCGACCCCGCGTTCGAGGCACTATAGAGCACATAGGGGTTTGATCGCGCCCGCACCGGCGAGATCATCAGCCAGCGCTGCAGTACCAGGCTGGTCATCGACAACACCAGGAATGGGCCGCTGATCATCACCAGCAAACGCCAGGAAACAGCCGGCGCCAGCGGCAGGCCGGCAGCGAAAGCAGCCCCGGTATCGAAGCGGAACGGGAAAAAGGCGAACGGCATGAACAGCAGCAACCCGTGCCAGCGGGCGTAGCGCTGCACACCGGCACGCCGCTGCGCCGCATGACCGAAGACGTAGCCCGCCAGCAGGATCGCCTGGAAGAAGACCATCGCACTGCCCCAGACCAGATAGCTGCCGCCGAAATCCGGCAACAGGACCTTGGTGAGCATCGGCTGGATCACGAAAAGCAGGAACGCACTGAGGAATAC
>CAYRFK010000339.1:0-4264 GCA_964423465.1 uncultured Verrucomicrobiota bacterium
CTTACCTGGAAAGCCGTGAGCTCTCCGACGATTTCTGGTGCATCCAGGGCACGGAGAGTAATCGCTACGCCGCGTGGCGGCGCACGGCCAACCCAACCTTGGCCTTGGCATAGGCGGGACAGGTCACCGTAGGCCTGCAGTGCGTTGGCGTGGATCTTGTGGGCGAGCCCGATGCCGCGCCCCTCCTGGCGCAGGTACAGGATGACCCCCGTGCCCTCGGCGGCGACCATGTCCATCGACCGGTGCAACTGGGATCCGCAGTCGCACCGCATCGAGCCGAACACATCCCCGGTGAGACACTCGCTGTGGATCCGGACCAGCGTCCGTGCGTTGCCGGCCGGCTCGCCGAGCACAAGGGCAAGATGAACCTCGTTCTCGGGCCGGGCGCGGTACATGTGAAGCTGGAAGACGGCGGACTTCGTGGGCAGCCGGATCACCTGCTCGCGGACGACCAACCGCTCGGTGCAGCGGCGGTGCGTGACGAGATCCGCAATGGAGACCATCCTGAGCTTGTGCCGCCGCGCGAACTCCGCCAGTTCCGGCCGCCGCGCCATGGCGCCGTCCTCGCGCATCACTTCGCAGATCACGCCGCCCGGCTTGAGCCCCGCAAGCCGTGCAAAGTCAACCGCAGCCTCCGTATGACCCGCCCGTTGAAGAACCCCTCCATCGACCGCCTCCAGGGGAAACAGATGGCCCGGGCGGACAAGGTCGTCCGGCTTTGCTCCCTCGGCCATGAGAACCTCCGTCGTGCGGGCACGATCGAAGGCGCTGATCCCGGTCGACACTCCCTTGCGGGCATCGACGCTCTCCATGAAGGCGGTGCGGTACGGATCTCCCGACCCCACCGGCGCCATGCGCGCGAGGCCGAGTTCGGAGAGCCGGCCCCTGGTCATGGCGATGCAGACCAGCCCGCCGCCCTGCCGAATCATGAAGTTGATGGCGGCCGGCGTGGCCTTTTCGGCGGCGATGATGAGGTCGCCTTCGTTCTCGCGCCGCTCGTCGTCGACCACCAGCAGCATCTCGCCCCGCCGGAAGGCGTCGATGGCTTCGGGGATCGAAGTAGAAATGTCCGTCTCGCCTGCTGTGTTCCCAGACATGAAAACGCCCCGACAGAATGGATCCAGGGCCGAAGACGAGCGAACTCGCGATCTTCTTCCATCCAGACTTTACTGTCGGCTGCGGGTACCTCCTTCGCTCGCGCCATGGAGGTTACCGCATCGGTCCCCCGGATTCCGGGAGAGTCGCGGGCTTTCACCGCCGGTCAGGAATCGCCGGCCGCCCCGAGGCGGACAGGCTCACCTTGCCCTGAAGATCAGTTTCACTCTACACGCTTCTGCGACAGATCTTCAATCTCAAAGTGCCCATGAGCCCGACCGGCGACGCCGGCTACAACCGGCCAGGTGCCGCCGGCTGCGTTTGCTCCAGCGCATCGCATGCGGCCCGGACGAATCCGAAACCGGCTCCGGAGATCATGATCTCGTTCGCCAAGACCACGATGGCGTCCGCACTGAGGATCTCGCGTTCCCAGTCAAGTGCGGCGCGGTCAAAGGGTTCGAGTCCATCGCCGACCTTTCGATTGCGTTGGGAAAAATAGTAGAGGAACTCCGCGCCGTCCGCCATCTTGTGACGGCGAACGACCGACATCATGAGCCATCCGAAGCTATCGCCCACAACAAGCACGCGGGGGCGGAACACATCCGGCGGCGCCTCGACTTCGTGATCCACGTGGACGTGCTTCCACGACGAGTTCCCGAATCGCCAGAGGTTCATCATGCGGACCACATCCGTCTCCGCATCCCCCACGGACGGATCGTCATCCTCATCGATGCCGGCCACCCGAAGCCGGACCATCGGCCGTCCCGACTGGCGTTCCAACTCGCTCCAGACCGCCGAGACCACCAGACCGGCGCCGTACCGGTTCCAGTGGATGCCGGCAGGGGGAAAGAGGCGAACCGGGGACTGCCGCGCCTGCGCCTCGAAGATGCGGCGACCATCCACCATGTTCACGCCCGCCTCGTCGAGCATCGGGCGGAGGCGGTCGTAGTCCGTCGGCGGCCGCCGCTCCGCCGACACAACATGACGCGGGGGAAGCGCTTCGGGGTAGACCGCGGCCTTGCTGGGGGCGATGACAAGCGCGAAGGCGATGCCCCGGCGCTGCAGGCCGTCCTGCAGCGTCCGCAGCCGGCCCGCGAGTTTCCGCAGCGAGGCATCCGGCTGGCTCGACCGCCCGTTGTAGGCGTCGATGTAGGCCTTCTCGAAGACGATGTTGTCGCGGCCAAGAACGGGGCGGTCGGCGGACATGGACGAAGCCTCGCGAAAGACCGAATAGCCGATCTGGTTGTCGGTGCGGACCGCGTGACCGCGGAAGCCGATGCGGGCATCGAACCAAGCCGATGCCGCCTTCTGAAATTCCCCACTCCACCAACTGCGGACGGACAGCATCGGCGGAACCTGCGGCGCAACGACGCCGAACAGCCTCACCTCCCTAGCGAACCGGAACGCCGTCTGGGCACCCGGCGCCGCGAGGAAGAGGCCGAGAACCGCGACCAGCATGACACGTGCGATGTGCATCAGAATCGGAAGTAGATGAAGGGATTGAAGGTGGAGTTGGCCAGGGCACACGCGGACAGCACGATGAGCGCGAGGGCCAGGACGGCCGGGATGATTCCGTCGCGGGACGAATCCAGCCCCGCAAGCCGGTCAACGACCCGCCGGGCCGTCGGCCACGCCGGCAGGAAGCAGACTGCCGCCGCAAGAGCCAGCATGGCGATCCCGCGATGGCTGATCAGATCGCCCGGGACCACGGCGGGCGCGGCAGGATCCGCCGCCGTGAAGCCCAGCATCCGCCCGAGGAACATGGAGGCCGAGGCGAGGTCCGGCGACCGGAAGAAGACCCAGCCGCCGAGCACGAGCACGAAGTTCGCCGGCACGGCGATCCAGGCGGGGACCCGGGCGGCGACGCGGCCCCAGAATAGCTTGTCCAGCGTCAGGAAAAGGCCCTGGTAGGCGCCCCAAACGACGAAGTTCCACGCCGCGCCGTGCCAGATGCCCGACACGAGGAAGACGGTCCACAGGTTGACGATGCGCCGCCACGGCGGCACGCGGTTCCCGCCCAGCGGGAAGTAGAGGTACTCCCGCATGAAGTTCGACAGCGAGATGTGCCAGCGCTGCCAGAACTCCGTGAAGGTGCGCGACAGGTAGGGCCGGTTGAAGTTCTCGAGAAATTCGACACCGAACATCCGCCCCAGCCCGATGGCCATGTCGGAATAGCCGGAGAAGTCGAAATAGATCTGGAACGCATAGGCCGTGATGCCCAACCAGGCGGCGGCCGGGGTCAGGCTTGCGGGCGCCGTCTCGAAGACCGCGTCGGCCGTGACCGCCATCACGTTCGCGACGAGCACCTTCTTGCCGAGTCCCATCCCAAACCGGGCCAGGCCGGACACAAACCGGACGAGGGTGTGGTCCCGCGTCACGAGCTGCAGCGCCACGTCGTGGTAGCGCACGATCGGCCCGGCGATCAACTGCGGGAAGAGCACGATGTAGAGAAGGCAGAGCCCGTACGTGGCGGCGGGAGGCGTGGCGCCGCGGTACACATCGATGAGATAGCTGATCTTCTGGAATGTGAAGAACGAGATGCCGATGGGCAGAACGACCGCCGTCCATCCGACCGGCGACGCGCCGAGGGCGACCAGGATCCCGTTGATCTCGGCAACGGCGAAGTTGGCGTACTTGAAGAAGAACAGCAGGAGGATGTTCTGGGCCAAGCCTAGCAACAACCATCCGACCCGGGACCGCCGGCCGGCGACCGGATCGGCAAGACGCCGGCTTGCAACCCAATCCACCGCCGTCGATGCCAAGAGCACCAGTACGAACCGCGGCGCGCCCCATGCATAGAACAGCAGGCTCGCAGCCAGCAGCACCCCATTGCGCGCCCGGACCGGCGCAAGATGATATGCCGCCAGCACCAGGGGCAGGAAGGCAAACAGGAAAATCAGGGAACTGAACACCATACGGCTTCGTTCCTTAGTATGTCCCCGGATTCATGGGCGAAGACCATAGTCGATTCGCCCTCCGGCTCCAAGCCGTCAGTCACCGGCTTCGCTGCCATCCGGCCACCCCTCCCCGCTCCAATCATTGGATCAATATCGTACAACCATTTCCAATCCTAGGACATACATCGACCCGTGAATTCTCTGTCCCCACCGGCACCCGCCGGCCGGCGACCGGATCGGCAAGACGCCGGCTTGCAACCCAATCCACCGCC
>CAYRFK010000340.1:0-1518 GCA_964423465.1 uncultured Verrucomicrobiota bacterium
GCGGTGTCGGCGGCAAGGTCGGCGCCGGCGGGTCGGGTGGTCTGGCCGGAGGCCCGACAGGCAGGGCCGGGGTGGATGCCGCCGGCGGCGACGGCGGCAGCGGCGGGGCTGCGGGGGTCGGCGGCAGCGGCGGCAACGGCTCCACCGGTGCCGACGCCACCACTGTGTCGGCTCTCGACGGACAGGACGGCGGTCAGGGCGGTGCCGGCGGCGCCGGCGGAACCGGCGGTAAGGGCGGTGCCGCCGGTGCCGGAGCCGGCGGTGCCGGTTCCGGAAAAGCCGGCAGCGGCGGTAGTGGTGCGTTCGGCGGTGCCGGTGGGGACGGCGCGTCGGGCGGCAGCGGCTTTGACGCGGCGGCGCTGACCGACAGCAGCCGCGGCGGTAACGCCGGCTCCGGCGGCGCGGGCGGAGCCGGCGGAACCGGCGGAACCGGCGGGGCGTCCGGCGGGGCCGGGGGCCTCGCGGGCAGCAACGCGAGCGGCGGCAGGGGCGGTAACGGCGGTGGCGCCGGGATGGCCGGCAACGGCGCCTCGGGCGGGGCCGGCGTCAACGGCACCTCATCGAACCGTGACGGCGGCGCCGGTTCGGCAGGTGGTCGCGGCGGCGACGGCGGCAGCAGCGGTGGCGCGGGGATCGGCGGCAGCGCCGGCGGTTCCGGTGCGGTCAAGGGCGCCGACGGCACCCAGGGTGCGGCCACCAACGGCGGCAACGGCGGAGTTGGCGGTAAGGGCGGGGCCGGATTCGATGCGGCGTCGCTGACCGACGGCAGCCGGGGCGGCAACGGCGGTGCCGGAGGTGCCGGAGGTGCAGCCGGTAAGGGCGGCGCGGCGGGCGTGGGCGCTGTCAACGGCGGAGGCGGTTCCGGTGGTCTCGGTGGTGGCGGTGGTGCCGGCGGCGGCGGTGCGGCGGGCGGCGACGCACTCCGGAAGCTGGACGGGACGGTTGTCGAGGCGGTTGTCGGTGGCGCCGGCGGCAACGGTGGTGATGCCGGTGTCGGCGGCGCTGGCGGCGCGGCGGGCACCGGTGTCGGTACAACCGGCCGGGGAGGCGACGCCGGGAACGCGGGCACCGGTGGCAGCGGTGGTGCTGGCGGGGTCGGCGGGGCGGGGTTGGCCGGGGCGGACGACACCGGGGGGAACGGCTCCGCAGGTGGTGCGGGCGGGGCCGGCGGTCGGGGTGGCAGTGCGGGTGTCGGCGGGGTAAACGGTAACGGCGGTAACGGCGGGCTGGGCGGTAACGGCGGCGGCGGTGGTACCGGCGCCGCGGGCAGCGACGCCTACCTGGGGGCAGCCGCAAAGAAAGGCCCCGCCGTCGTGGTGGCGGCCGGGACCGGCGGTGCCGGCGGAAACGGTGGTGATGCCGGTTCCGGTGGCGCCTCCGGCGCGGCGGGCAACGGTGCCGGTGGCGCCGGCAAGGCCGGTGGTGTCGGCGCTGCCGGCACTGGTGGCAGCGGCGGTACTGGAGGTGTCGGCGGGGCCGGGTTGACCGGAGCGGATGCGAGTGGGTCTTCGGGGGCTG
>CAYRFK010000340.1:1618-4247 GCA_964423465.1 uncultured Verrucomicrobiota bacterium
CGGGTTGACCGGAGCGGATGCGAGTGGGTCTTCGGGGGCTGCCGGTGGTGACGGCAGTGCCGGCGGTGCCGGTGGTGCCGGCGGCAGCGGTGGCAGTGCGGGTGTCGGGGGTGTCAACGGCAGCGGCGGGTCCGGTGGTGCGGGCGGGACGGGCGGCAACGGTGGTACCGGTGCTGCGGGCAGCGCGGCTTACCGGAATTCCGCGGCCAATGTCGTCGCGGTTGCCGGTGCCGGTGGTGCCGGGGGTAAGGGTGGCGCGGCCGGTGCCGGTGGCGCGTCCGGCGCGGCGGGTAACGGTGTCGGTGGCGCCGGCAAGGCCGGTGGGACCGGTAACGCTGGTACTGGTGGCAGTGGCGGTACTGGCGGTGTCGGCGGGGCCGGGTTGACCGGAGCGGATGCGAGTGGGTCTTCGGGGGCTGCCGGTGGTGACGGCGGCGCCGGCGGTGACGGCGGTCGGGGCGGCACCGGCGGCAGTGCGGGTGTCGGCGGGACCAACGGCAACGGCGGTAACGGCGGGCTGGGCGGTAACGGCGGCGGCGGTGGTACCGGCGCCGCGGGCAGCGACGCCTACCTGGGGGCAGCCGCAAAGAAAGGCCCCGCCGTCGTGGTGGCGGCCGGGACCGGCGGTGCCGGCGGAAACGGTGGTGATGCCGGTTCCGGTGGCGCCTCCGGCGCGGCGGGCAACGGTGCCGGTGGCGCCGGCAAGGCCGGTGGTGTCGGCGCTGCCGGCACTGGTGGCAGCGGCGGTACTGGAGGTGTCGGCGGGGCCGGGTTGACCGGAGCGGATGCGAGTGGGTCTTCGGGGGCTGCCGGTGGTGACGGCAGTGCCGGCGGTGCCGGTGGTGCCGGCGGCAGCGGTGGCAGTGCGGGTGTCGGGGGTGTCAACGGCAGCGGCGGGTCCGGTGGTGCGGGCGGGACGGGCGGCAACGGTGGTACCGGCGCGGCTGACACCGGAAAGGGTGCCGGGACGGGTGGTACCGGTGGAAATGGTGGCGCGGCCGGTGAGGGTGGGGCCGGCGGGTCGGCCGGAACCGGCATCGGCGCGGCCGGTACCTCTGGCAACGGGGGCGCGGGCGGTGTCGGCGGATCCGGCGGATCCGGCGGGATTGGCTGGGACGCGTCCATGACCGGTCCGTCGCGCACGACGGAAACGCTGACGGGTGGTCAAGGCGGAACGGGCGGTCAGGGCGGTCAGGGCGGCGGCGGCGGCCAGGCGCCGGCCGGCGGCCTCAACGGATCCGGAGGTAGCGGCGGGCGCGGCGGTGCAGGCGGAACCGGCGGGGCGGGATCAGAAGGGACCTTCGGAGCGACCATCGCGACGGTCTCCGGCTTCCTAATTCCCTACGGTGTGGCGCTGAGTTTGGACGGAAAGTACGCCTATGTCGCCGACAACTTCAGCAATTCGCTGTCGGTGATCTCGACTGCGTCCAATCAGATCGCGGCGACGGTCAGCCTGGGCACCGGCGCGGGCCCGCGCGGCGTGGCGGTGGTCGCCACCCAGGCTGGCGACCGCGTGTACACCGCCAACAACGGCGGCAAGTCGGTGTCGGTGATCAACGCGGCCACCAACGCTGTGGTCACCACGATCGCCCTCGGGGCCGGGGCGAGGCCACACTGGCTGGCAGGCACCCCCGACGGCAAACGGCTTTACGTCACCGACACCGGAACCAACCAGGTGTCGGTGATCGACACTTCATCCAACACGGTGACAGCCACGATCTCCGGCGTCTCGGCGCCGCGCGGGATCGGGTTAACCCCCGATGGCACACGCGCCTACGTGACCAACAACACCACCGGAACCACACCCTCATCGCTGACGGTGATCGACACCGACCCGGCGAGCAAGTCCTTTAACACTGTGCTCGCCACCATTTCGCTGGAACCGGCCGCCGCCTACTCGGTGGCCATCACCCCCGACGGCAAGCGCGCCTACATCGGCTACATCAACAACAGCGGAAGCAAGGACACGACCCTCGCGGGGACGGTCTCGGTCATCGACACCGATCCCTTGAGTGCGAAGTACAACACCGTCATCGCGAACATCGACTCGGGGTACGGCAACAGCATGAGCGTGGCAATCAACGCAGACGGCACCCGGCTTTACGTCAGCAACCAGGTAGGCAATGCGGTGGCGGTGATCGACACCGATCAGAGCAACCTGACCTACAACACGGTTCTGGGAGCTGCCCAGGCTTCCGCAACCCGTTTCCTCGCAGTGGGTGCGGGTACCGGCGTGTACGTCGGACAACAAGGTTTCAGCGGCGGGACGGTGTCGGCGCTCGGCCTCAACGAGTTCGGCATCGGCGGCGCGGGTGGAAGCGGCGGCGCGGCGGGAGCGGGCGGCACCGGCGGAGCCGCCGGCACCGGCGCGGGATCACCGGGCGCCAACGGTGCGCCCGGAAGCGCCGGGACCGGCGGCAAGGGCGGGACCGGCGGCGACGGCGCCGACGGGGTGATCGGGTTCGACAACACGAACGCCGGCGCTTCCGGCTACGCCGGCACGGCGGGTGGAGTCGGCGGAGCCGGCGGGTCCGGCGGCAGCGCGCCCGCCGGCGGAACCAACGGCGACGGCGGTCGCGGTGGCGGCGGCGGTGCGGGCGGGGTCGGCGGAGCCGGCGGAGCCGGCGGC
>CAYRFK010000341.1:0-4243 GCA_964423465.1 uncultured Verrucomicrobiota bacterium
ACATGGAAGGGTTCAATGACCGCAACTGTTGGGAGCCTGAGAGGGTAGGTGACATATGGGTCATCTTCGGCAAGAACTTCTCGGGCGAGTGGATAGATGAGAACGGCGACTACCGAGGGTTCGACACTGAGCGCGAAGCTATGGAGTACATCAAGGAGACATTTAAATGACATACGTAGAGAAAACATTTACCGAGAACATGGGCGGGGGGTGCATGGTTGACTTCCTCCTACTGAGCGATGGCCGTTGCGTGGGCATCGATAGCGATTCGATTGTGTTGTACGAATCGTACGAGCAGGCGCGTGATGGCGTTGGCTTCTTAAAGATGATTGACTTGTGGGAAGGAGAAAAGAAATGCTGACACCATGGGAAAAGTTTGAGCGAGTAGTACTTTTGTTATTGGTAATAATACTTATAGGAGATATTTTATACTGGAGACCCTATTGACTTCTGTCTACTCTTGGACAAATAATGTTCACCCAAGGAGAAACTAATGAACAACCCACCCTACGACACAGGTAAGGTCAAGATCGGCTTGACCTATACCAGACCAGCCCCTGAATGTACACCTGAGTCCGACTGGATACAGGGCGTACTGCTTGGCGACAAGCAAGGGATGGATGACCTACTGCTCACCACAATACAGTCCATCGGACTCATTGCTTTCATCGTTATCGTCATGCTACTAACAGGAGGAACCTCAAATGCCTGACATCCAAACTGCGTTCAAAACCGCACTTAGCAAAACCCTACAACAATGGGATGACGATGGGGAGGCTCCCCCTCTTCAACCAGTGTCATCTTCTTTTTCGCAACCAATCAACCCCACGCAACCAACGACCATGAAGAAAACTTTTAATGTGACCAACAACATCTCCCGAGTAACCTTCGACTACATCAAGAACAACCCGGGTTCTACCCGCAAAGAGATCATCCAAGCCCTTGAGCATCAAGGCTTTGCAGGCGGGTCAACATCGAGTCTGATTGCACAGATGAGACGCAACAATATGATCCATGAGAAGGATAATTTTTACTACGCAGACATACCTGAGTACCGCCCAATCAAGTCACTCAAGGCAATGAAGAAGATGGAACAAGTACCAGCACCACCCAAGCGCAAGTACGAGAAGAAAGCCGTGACAGGCATCGGTGCACTGTTGAAGGAAAGGCTAGATAGCACCCCCATGCCCACTGTCTCTGAGCACACAGCACCGAAGCAGCGAGGCTTCATGACCACGCTTGTACGAACTAAGTCGCCCGAAGATATCTTAAAAGATATGACTGTGTATCAGGCACACGACTTGTACCGCCACCTCAAAGAAATGTTCAACAATTAAATTTTATAAACCCAAGGAGAAAATAAAATGGCTACCAAAAATCAAATCGAAACAACATACGTAATTTCCCCACCCAAGTTTGCTACTGTGGACTTGATCTTAGAAGGTATCGCCCCTCTGGTGGTTGAGCGCTTCAGCAAGAAGGCCGAACTCATGGCCAAGATGCAAGAAGGCCCATCGTCCAAGAGCAAGAAGGTGCGTGAGGCTCGTGACTACGACAGAGAAGCAGAAGACGCACGCTACCGCAGTATGGAGGACTGGGAGGGTGTTAACGCCGCCTCATTCCGTGCGGCCATGATCTCAGCGTGCCGCTTGGTTGGGTTTAAGATGACGCTTGCAAAGCTATCCACATTTGTGGAAGCTGATGGTTGGGACAAGCAAGACGGCATACCGCTTGTGCGTATCTATGGCAAGAGCGATGTGTACACAGCGCACACTAGAAATGCAACAGGCGTGGTCGATGTACGCTCGCGTCCAATGTATCGTGAGTGGGCGGCCAAACTGCGTGTCAGGTTCGACATGGATCAGTTTAAGATGGTGGATGTAATTAACCTTGTGAGTCGTTGTGGCTTGCAAGTAGGGATTGGTGCAGGCAGACCCGACAGTAAGGCTAGCGCTGGATGTGGGTTCGGTCTGTTCCAAGTAGTGGAGAGCAATCGAGAGGTTGCTGTCAAAGCCAAGTTCAGCATCGAGTAAGCTGAACGCCACAGCAGGCGTGGCGTGGCATGGCAGAGATCGGCACGGAGGGGCTGGGATTGGCATGGCAGGCGTGGCTAGGCGTGGAAAGGTATTGCAAGGCCCGGTATGGAAAGGCAGGCTAGGCTCGGCTTGGCACGGCGTGGTGCGATTAGGTTCTGCACGGCAGGCGTGGCCGGGATTGGCTAGGAGCGGTCGGGCCCGGTTTGGCAAGGCAGGCTTGGTTCGTCAAGGCGCGGTAAGGCACGGCACGGCACGGCTCGGTTTGGCATGGCAAGGCAGGCGTGGCTCGGCGGGGAAGGGCTAGGCATGGAGTGGTCGGGCTTGGTTCAGCAAGGCAGGCATGGCGCGGCGGGGCGGGTTCAGGCATGGCACGGCTGGGAAAGGTCAGGCAGGCATGGCTCGACTAGGCATGGCGTGGTAGGACACGGCAGGCAGGGCATGGACGGGCATGGCGAGTTCGGGAAGAGCATGGTGCATCACGGCAAGGCAGGCACCGCATTTTTATTTTTAACAAGGAGAAATCATGAATGAAGAACGTAAGTATTTAGAACAGATGGCACGGCGCAACAACGGCGTGCTGATGATTGATGATGTCTTACAGGCGGCGCAGGATGAGAACAACATTCTGCATCGTCACTTTGAATGGGACGACAACGAGGCGGCCAAGCAGTTCCGAAGGGAACAAGCGCGGTCATTGATACAGAGATGCAAGATCACAGTGCTGGACAGTACCCCTACCCATGTTCGCGCATTCATCAGCTTGCCCTCTGATCGAGAGTCTGGCGGAGGCTACCGCATGGTGGCCAACGTGCTCGGCAACGAAGACATGAAAGAAGAGTTCGAGCATGACATTCGGTTGACCATTGCTCGATGGACAAAGAAGCTGCACCTGATTGACAAAGACCTTGCCAATCTGATTGTGCAACTCGACACTGAAATTAAACACCGCCAACTTGAAAAGGAAACAGAGGCACGCGTATGAGTAACACAATTTTTAACAAAGAAGACTTCGACAACATCTTTGGCATGCCCACAGTGCACATAAAGCCAGACCCTCTGGTGCGCAACGCTGTGCTTGAGGAGGTAGCGCTTGAGTTCGATGCTATGCGCATTGCCTTTGGTGATACAGCCCATAGCTTCGCTACGTACGTGCGGGACATGAAGACATGAAGGTACTTGACCTTATCCGCTACGACTACATCAGAGAGTGCTTTGTCCTGCGAGACAGCTTACGAACACGCGTACTCAACCCTTGGGAAGAACTCGCGTTGATAGAGCGCCCTAGCATCTTCTATGAAGACGTACGCTTTCGTGCAAGGCAACCATCAGGCACGATCTCAAGCGAAGAAGGCTTGGGCTACAGACAGTTTGGCACATTCAGCCGTGCCGTAGAACCACTACCAAACAAACATACAGGAGTACTTGAACATGCCACGGCCAAAGCCACCAGAGCCCCTACTGGGAAGACAAGTCAGAATGTCTGACAGACAGTGGATCATACTTAACCAACTAGGCGGTGCTGAATGGTTGCGTGGCTTGCTTGATAAGAAAGCACCCATGCCCAAGAAGTATTACGACAACGAACTGGCGCGGCTAAAGAACCCTGCTGACGCTGTATTTATAAACCGAAGGAGAGAGATCAATGATTGAGGTACAACATGGCAGAAACACCTGAATGGAAAGTAAAGAAAGCGGTACGGCTGATGCTTGACAGGCTAGGCGTATACCACTTCATGCCCCCTGCTAACGGCTTTGGCCGTGCAGGGATACCCGACATCGTTGGCTGTATGGACGGACACTTCATCGCCATCGAGTGCAAGGCCGGTAAGGGCAAGACCACTGCGCTACAGGACAGAGAACTCAACGCTATCCTCAATGCAGGCGGCACTGTGTTCATTGCCCGTGAGCACAACATACCAGACCTAGAACTACTACTGAAGGAGAAACAAAATGAGTTTCGTACAAGGTGACTTCTCAATGACAGAGGAAGAACTCGAACGCAGAGTCGAGGCCATGTCAGATGAGGAGCAACACCATTTCAGATTACTGATTCACAAGATCGTGATGTGTTATGGCCAAGGCAAAGCACAGGGCGTGTTCATCATAGGACGCGCTGAAGATAATGTCGCAGGAGTCGTTACCCTAAACTGTAATGAGATGGAGGCGTCGCAACTCATGTTGGCGGCAAACGATTTTTTCGGCTTTCT
>CAYRFK010000342.1:0-4214 GCA_964423465.1 uncultured Verrucomicrobiota bacterium
TAGAACTTACGCAAAGCTTTCCTGTAAAACCCAAACCTACCATCTCTGTATCATTCAAAGATGCCAGAAAAATACCCGGGCTTTTGCTGGCGGATTTTTTCTGTGGTGCTCTCCGGAATGAAAACCGCAACTACCTTAAGGACTACACGGTCATTCGGATTTATCCCTTCGCGAAAGGATACAGCCTGGTTGGAGGACGTGCCGTTCAA
Source organism: uncultured Verrucomicrobiota bacterium (assembly GCA_964423465.1). Lineage (GTDB taxonomy): Bacteria > Verrucomicrobiota > Kiritimatiellia > PWTM01 > PWTM01 > VGWF01. The sequence goes on from CAYRFK010000342.1 coordinate 210, forward strand.
CAATTGGAGTTTATCGAGACAATCGATGTGGTCGCTGCTGCAGTGCAGTGTCTGGACATGCTTTCCGCGGATGCGGAGAACCTGGAATTGCTGAAACTGTTTCAGCGAATGTATCAAAAGCTCGATGAGTCGATGAAAAAGTCATTTTTCGAGTCGGTTCAGTTGCTACTGAATGAAGCCATGGTGGGCAACCCGGAACGTTATGCCTACCTGGATCGCATGAAAACAATCACCCAGTTGCTGCGCAGTCTCCTTACTCAGAAGAACCCGGATGCAATGAGCCCGATCGAGCTGCGCATGATGGTGGAAATTCAATTGAATGAAATTCGCATCGAGAGCCACAAAGGACGGACAGACGTCCATATCCTGAAAGATTTGTTATCTTTTATGGACAAATACGGCAATCTGGCTTTCGAAAATCAACTGGCCCTCATGCAGCGTCGTCTCGATATTGTCTTGCAGGGGATCCAAATCAGCACCTTCAACACATTTCGTTTCGATGAAGTGGAGAGCATCCTGCGCGAACATCGTGACCGGTATCAAGAAATGTTCAGCAAAGAATTATCCCGCGGCGGGGTGCAAGACAACAATATCGCACGACTCGAAGGAACGCTGGGACAGATGGACGGTTTCCTCTATGACTTTTCACGCGATAGAATATACTTTGAATCCGCCGAAATCAGCCTGAAAAATGATATCGATGCGTGTATCCCAGGAACCCGTGTATGGGAACAGGGTATGGGATACCTTACCGCGCTTTATTGGAAAGACGGCGATTTGGAAAAAGCCTTGCCGCAATTGCTGTGTGAAGGAGGAAATCCGAACCTGAACCCCGAAGCTGTTTACGATCTGGAACAAATCGATCTGTTGGGGGGCACACGAAAGCCGTTTATTTTCATGCACCGACTGAATATTTGTGCGCTTGCCCAAAAAAACGGCAACACGATTCGGAACCTGGATTCGGCTGCCGATTTTCTGCTGAAAAGCCAACGCCTGACCCAATATCCGGAGATGCTCTCGGCAAAATGGCTGGCCATTCTTTATGCCACGAGTGGAAACTATCAACAATCTCTGACTCTCTTCGATGCGGTATTGGGCAGCGGCGATGACAGTGGTTACACGTTGCAGGTTCTGTGCCTTCCCCTAAAACTATGCAAACATCTCGTTCTCTGGAAACTCGGTAAGCCGTCAGAATTTGTCTGCGAACAGGAAGTGGCTCGCCTGGAGCATATCCAGCCTGGCACTGAGCAACTTCTAAAAAAATTGGGCATCGAAAAATATTACCAAAATCAAATCGAGTGGGATTTTTATGATATTGGCACCTTGCTGCCGTTTTATTATTCGTGAAGATATAATGATGGATTCGTAAAAAGCGCGGACGGCGGATCGCCAAGTGGTGTTTGACACGGACAAACACAGACGGACATGGACAGACACCGACGGGGCGATCGGCAGGTCGCCTCTATAGGATATCTCCTCACGGCTGCCTTGAGAAATGAATTTTCTGGAAGTCTATATCATCCTATCAAATAGGAAATCCAGACTACTTTTCGAGTCTGGATTTCACATCTGAACTCCTCTTTTTTTTTCTTCAATTTTTTTCACTTTTTTCATTTTCCTTCGACTAAGTTAACATCCGAGATCATCAAACTATGCATTAGTTTGGGCGGCCGGCGGATCGCCTTATGGTGTTGACACGGACAAACACAGACGAGCACGGACAGACACCGTCGGGGCGACCGGCAGACTGCCATTACAGGATAACTCCTCCGGGCAGCCTTGTGGAATGAAATTGTGAAAGTCTATGAAAATTCTTTTTCGATTTTGTCACTTTGCTTTTCAACGCGTTGTCTAACCAAATAAAAAGAGATTCATTATGAAGTGATAAAAACATGCAAATAGAAATTCTTTCTGCTGAATAATTGAATATATTAAAGAAAAATAAAATACATATAAAAAGGAGGTGATCGGATGGAAATTCTTGAAATTCCTGTAATTGAAAACGACTTCAATTCAAATGGCAATTGTGGATGTGGTGGCGGCGGATGGTGACGAACAACAACTGACTTCAACCCCCCTGAGTCCGACGGATTGATTCCCCGGCTTAGGGGTATGATATAGAACCATCAATATATTAAGGAGAGTCCAATGATCACCCATCAATTCAATGCAATCGAAACCATGAATGTTCGTATCGGTATTCCCGGCTCATTGATTATTTCAAGCACTGCGGAACAACCGAACATCAAGATGCAATTGTCTTCATGCGATAATAGCCGAATCGAACTGAACATAAACGATGACACTCAACATGTTGAAATTTCACTTAACGACCGTTTCAGAGGTTCGAACGGACCCATTCATTCCGATATTGAAATCACTTTACCTCAAAACATGCTCGAATCGTTAAACATCAAAGCAGTTTGCTCGAAAATGACGATCAATCCGATTTCAGTCAATAAACTCCGGATTCACAATGTCAAAGGTAAACTGGAAGTATTGCCTGAAAGTCATATTCGTAACCTGAAACTGATGTTGGTGGAAACAAATGCGGTCGTAATCTTTTCAACCGATATGGAACGGGCCTTTGTAAAAGCGATTCAGTGCAACACCGTATTGAAAACAAACGGTTTCCGCGGATGTATTCATATCGATGCCGTAGGAGCAACGGCCAGAATCAATGAAACGACGATTCAAAACGGTCATTTCGTATGGGGTGAGGTCAATAATAACAAGAAATTGTCATGTGATGTTATCAGTGGGCGATTCAGTCTCGATCAAGGGTGATGGCTTCGTAAAAAGTCCGGATGCTGCGTTGCGCTGCATATAGCCCTCACCCCGACCCTCCCCCGCTGGGGGAGGGAGGTCATGGATGCATATTCTCGGTAAGGAGGTAGTTATGAAACTGACTCGTAAAGACGAATTAGATCTTCAGCATGCAAAAAACATCCTTGAAAACCCCAGCTTTCTGGCAACCGTGATGAACGCTATCGGCCTTCCTATCGAGAAGGGGATTGAAATGCTTCCTGAAGACTGGCAACAAGCCATTACCGTCGCAACCCGAAAATCACTGCAACAAGCCCTGACTGTATCGCTGGCATCATTGGATTATCAGGCGGCTTCACCTTCTTGGGATTTTATGCACAAAGTCATGGTCGCCGTAACTGGCGCTGTTGGCGGTGCTTTCGGCCTGCCCGGACTGGCGGTTGAGCTGCCGATTTCCACTTGCGTGATGCTTCGCTCGGTCGCCGATATTGCCAGGAGCCATGGCGAACGACTGGACACAGTTGATGCACGATTTGCATGCATCGAGGTGTTTGCACTGGGAGGTCGCAACACAAGTGACGACGGTGTCGAATCCGCCTATTTCGCCATTCGCTCTGCACTTGCAAAAGCGGTTTCCGATGCCGCCGCTTATTTTACTGAAAAAGGTCTGATCCAGGAAGGGATTCCTGTGCTGATCCGGCTTGTCAACGAGATCGCCATTCGATTTGAAATCAATGTATCGGAAAAGTTGGCGGCTCAGGCCGTACCGGTGGTAGGTGCTGCCGGTGGTGCCATCGTCAACACCCTGTTTATCGATCATTTTCAGGACATGGCACATGGGCATTTTACGGTTCGACGCCTGGAGAGAATGTATTCTCCTGAATTTATCCGATCTGAATATAATAAACTGTAATATATCATATAGTTATAAGTTGATAGCAAGAATATAGAGCGACAAAAGGAGGTGATCAGATGGAAATTATTGTAATTCCTGTACTCAATGACAAACCTTGAAGCAACGGAAATTGCGGCTGTCGGTGACAGCCATTCGACAATATCAATTTTGAATTTTATGTAAGCCAACGGCAACGGAGTTTTACTTTCTTAAGACCGCAGGGGATTGATTCCCCGGCTGGGGATTCAACTGAACGTAACCGTTCACCTCCTCCCCCCAGCGGGGGGAGGTCGGGAGGGGGGCACACCATGTTTTCAAATAGTTACTCTCTTCCAGTTTTATCC
>CAYRFK010000343.1:0-4200 GCA_964423465.1 uncultured Verrucomicrobiota bacterium
CGATGCCGAGCAGGCCCATCATGCCCAGGCTCGCGGGCTCGGGAACGACGGTCAGGGAGATGTCGTTGCCGTTGTAGTGGATCTCGAAGTCCGTGCCGCCGGCGTTGAACGTCGACCCGTCGGGCTTGCCGTTGAACTCCCCGGTGCCCGCCAGAGATCCGAATCCGGTCACGATCTGGAACGTATCGCCGACGCCCGGGGTGAAGCCGAGAATAACCGCGAGGTCGGGGTTTTGCAGCGTGAGCGCATAGGTGTTCGCTCCGCCGAAGACCAGTTGGTCGTACTGCGTCCCGGCGGTGAGCCCGTTCAGTTCGAAGGTGAACGTCGAACCCGCATCCGCCTGCAGGTTGCCGAGCATCGTCAGCGTTCCCGGGCTGCTGCCGGGCTTCACGTTCGCGCCGGAGTCGGTGATCAGTCCGCCCTCGAACGTGCCGCCGCCCTGCAGCGTCTGGCCGGAGACCAGGTGCATCGTCGAAGCTGTCAGGCCGGTCACGACCATCTTCGCGCCCGCGTCGATCTGGATCGTCGAACTCTCGCGGATGGAACCGGCTCCGGTCAGGCCGAGCACGCCGGCCATGATGCGCGTCGTCCCCGCATAGGTGTTCGACGCGCCGAGCATCAGCGTGCCGCTGCCGGTCTTGGTCAGGCCGCCGCTCACGTTGACGCCGGTGGTCGCGCTGCCAAGGAACACGTTGGTGCTTCCGCCGCCGATCAGGGTGACGTCGGGCGCGGCCGAGTAGTTGTAGCCCTGGCTCGTCACCACGATTCCGGTGACCGATCCGCTGTACGAATCGAACTGCGCCATCGCCGTGGCCCCGGTGCCGCCGCCGCCGAGGATCTGCACGTAGGGGGCGCCGATGTAGCCGCCGAGAGGAGCCATGCCGATCCCCGTCACGCCCGAGCCCGGAGCCGCCAGCAACGCCTGCGCGTTCGTGACGATGAACGCCTGCGAGTCGATCGTCGCCCCGCCGTCGTACACGTACGCCGCATTCGGAGCGCTGACGCCGAGGTTGAACAGGTGGCCGTTCTGCCGGGCCTGCAGGGTGCCGCCGTCGAAGTTGACCACGGCCAGGGACCCGGTGCGACTGGCCTTCGAGATCTGGTTGAGCGCCAGGATGCCGCCGTTCACGTTCAGGACGGCGTGCATGTTCGTCCGGTCGGCCATGTTCATGTTCCCGACGATCGTCGCATCGCCGCCCAGCATGTTGAACACCGCGATTCCGTTGGTCAGACCGTTATCCGACGACTCGCCGAGGTTCACTCCAATCGACGAGCGGAACGACCCTCCGACCTGGTTGAACACGCCGATACCGCCCCGGCTGATGCCCAACTGTCCGTTCAGCTTGTTCGTCTGGAGGAACGCGCCGCCTAGGTTGTCCAGAACGCCGATGGCGGAGAGATCGCGTCCGAGCTGGGAGAACCCGCCGAACGTGAGGGACCCTGCCTCGAGCCCGTAGTATCCGTATCCGGTCATGCCGATCCGTCCGTCGCTGGCCTGCCCGCCCCACTGCTCGACCGTTCCGCCACGCTGATACACGGCGCCGGCACCCGTCGCCGCGTTGCCGACATAGAGGCGGTTGGTGAACACGGCGTTATCCTGCACAATCAGGACGCCTTTGCCGGCGTTGCCGACGCTCATCGCAGGACCGGCAATTCCCGATGGCATATTCGTCGACGACCAGATCGCCGACCCCGCCACCGTCATCGTCCCGTAGTCGCCCGCGGCATTCCCGATGTTGGCCGCGTTGTTACCGACGAACACCGTGCCGTTGGTCAGCAGCAGCGAACCTGTCTTGACGGTGAGGACGCCGGCGCGAGAGAAGCTGTTCTCGCCGAACGTCAGGTTGCCGTTGGTCTCCACGTTCATGGCGCCGAACGTGTTCGTTCCGGTGAAGACCAGCGACCCGCCGTACGCGTTGACGCCGTTGAGCAGGCTTCCGTTGGCCGTCAGCGTGAGCCGCCCGGCCCCGAGCTTGGTGAACGCGCCGTTCGAGGTGTTGGTGAACTGCCCGCTCATGGTCAGGCTGTTTGCGACGTCGATCCAGGCGCCCCCGGCGACGGCCATCTGGAAGCCGCGGTCGGTGGCGGCGTCCGGCCCGGTGTACTGCAGCCGGCCGCCGTTGAACACGAGGTTCGTGTAGAACGCCGGCGAGGCGCCGATGCCGCTGCCGAGGCCGCCGTTCGCCAGGTAGCCCACGCTCAGTGTGCCCGCGGCCAGGAAGGTCGGGCCGTCATAGGTGTTCGTCGCCGCGAGCACCAGCATGCCGACGCCCTGCTTGGTCAGCGCGCTCTGGCCCGCCATGCCCGATCCGCTGCTGATCACGCCGGCGATCACGGGGGCGATGCTGGCGTTCGTTCCGTTGACCTGGAAGAAGCGGTTCGACCCGGTCAGGACGATCGGGTTCAGGACGGTCAGCGCGGCGTTGGCGGTCGTCTCCTGCAGGTTGAACACGCCGGGGTTGAAGTAGGAGTTGACCTGCCAGACCAGCGGCGCCCCGTTGTCGAGGTTCAGGATCAGCGGCGCCCCGTAGGCGCTGAATCCGCTGGTGCCGGGGATGACCTGGATCTGCCGCGCCTGGGCGCCCAGGCTGTTGGTGAGCAGGCCCGAGGTCTCGAGGAACCCGCCGTTCAGCGTGATGGCGGAGTTGCCGAGCCCGACGCCGAACTCGCCGCGCACGCCGCCGCCACTGACGCCGATGGCCCCGAGGTTGTTCGACGCGGTCAGCCAGAGCAGGCCGCCCCAGCCCTTGCTGAGGCTTCCGTTGTAGAGCGCGCCGGCCATGATCGTCGGCGCGTTGCCGTTCAGATTATGGTTGTTGGCGACCGTCCGTGAGCCGCCGGCAAAATCGATCGGGTTGATCCAGGTCAGCGGATCCGTGGAATTGCCGTCCTGCAGGCAGAGCATGCCGAAGGCGAACTGGCCCATCGCCAGGGAATTCGTGTTCCACATCACCGCATTGGTCTGCCCGCCGATGTTCACCGTCAGGGGCCCGCCGACCGCCGCGAAGCCGCCGTTGTTATAGGCGCCGACGTAGCCGTTGTTCGCATTCCACTGCACCTGCCCCGGGCCCGCGCCGAGCGCGCGGGTGAAGGTTCCGGTCGTCTCGAGCATGCCGCGCTGGGCGGTGTCGCCGAGCTTGAGGTTCGCATTGGGCGACAGGCCCACGCCGTCGATCGCGCGGACGTTGCCCTCGACCTCCAGCACGCCGGAGAAGGTGTTGCTGCCCGTCAGGACGACGGTGCCGTCCTGCCCCGGCGGCGACACGACGTAGCCGCTGCCGCTGATGACGCCTTCGATCCTCAGGATATTGGCGGCACCATTATTGGCCGACAGCATGAGGACCGAGTTGTTCTGGAGCGAAATGCCGCGGTTGACGCCGCTCGTGACCGCCGCCAGCGACCCGCGGATCGCGTTGTAGCCGCTCAGCACGGTGATGTTGTCCGGATCCTCCGCGACCGGGTAGGCGCCGAGGTTGCGGTCCGTGGCGATCGCGACGGCCCCGCCGGCCAGGTACGTGCCGCCGGAGTACAGGTTCGTCCCGGTCAGATTCACTTCGCTGTTGCCGGCGGAACTCACGCTCATCTGGTTCAGCGCGTTCGGCACCAGGCTCGCGACGGTGAGCGAGACCGGCCCGCCGTTGTCGGCGATGACCGCGCTGATGATCGAGGAGGTGCCGTTCTTCCGGTCCTTGCCGGAATCGTTGTCGATGACCAGCAGCTCGCCGGTGGCGGAGGTGACCCAGCCGGTGCCGCCGATCGTCGATCCGTCATTGGCGGGGTTCGCGAACAGGATGCCGCCGCTCTGGATGGTGTTGAGACCGTTCAGCGTCACCGTGCGCGCCGTTGCATCGGCGAAACGCAGGCTGTAGGTCGTGCCGTTGGTGACGGCCGGGCTGCCCACCACCGTCGTGTTGTTGCCCGCCGCCCACGTGTCGTTCACATACGTGGCGTTCGTTACGATCTGGCCGGAGGCGTTGGTCGTCGCCCAGTCGTTCAGGTTGACCGTTGCGTAGGGCAGGATCCCGTTCACCAGCGGCGCGCCGGTCGCGGTCACGATGCCCGTGGAGGACACGCTGAAGTTCATCGCGCCGTGCGCGTTGCGCGAGATCGCACCGAGCGAGAGGTTAACCGCGCCGACGATCGCCGCGGGCGCCATGTTGATCGCGCTGGCCCCGGCATCGATCGTCAGGTTGCCGAGCG
>CAYRFK010000344.1:0-2680 GCA_964423465.1 uncultured Verrucomicrobiota bacterium
GGTGGTTATATTAAAAGCATGCATCCTTTATTGTCAGACAGGATGGTTGTTGAAAGAAGAAATGGAATAAACAGATATACCTATAATTCTTTAGATACAAACCAGAGCATTGTAATCCCTAATGAAAATATTTTACATATTCCAGGACTTAGTTTCGATGGTATTATTGGAAAATCACCAATAATGATGGCCCGGGAAGCAATAGGTCTTGGGCTTGCTCTTGAGGAATTTGGCGCAAGATTTTTTTCAAACAATACGAATCTGGGTGCGATAGTAGAGCATCCAAAGTCTTTAAGCGAACAGGCTATAAAAAATTTAAGGGATTCTTTAAGTGAAAAATATACTGGCCTAGGGAAATCTCATAAATTATTAATTCTTGAGGAAGGCATGAAATATGCTAAGAATGCCATACCTCCAAATGATGCACAATTTCTTGAAACAAGACGTTTTCAGATTGAAGAAATTGCAAGAATATTTAGAGTTCCGGCACATTTAATAAACGATTTAGATCATGCAACATTTTCAAATATTGAACATCAGTCCATTGACTTTATTATTCATTGCATAAGGCCCTGGTGTATTAGAATTGAGCAGGCATTGCTTCAAAACCTTTTTTCATCTAAACATGATGAAGGTTATTTTCCAGAATTTCTGGTGGACAGTTTGCTCAGAGGGGATATTGTATCAAGATATCAGGCTTATTCTCAGGCAAGACAGAATGGATGGATGAGCGCGAATGATATAAGGGAACTTGAAAATATGAATCCGATTGATGGTGGAGATGTTTATTTAGTTCCACTAAACATGATAGATGCTAAAACTATAAATGAGCAGCCTCAGGTACCACAACAGACTAATAGTTATAAATCACAAAGCATTGAACAGAGGTCTTTAAGATCTGCAATACTAAGGCTTAGAATTGCTAAGTCATATAGAAGATTATTTGAAGATCCAACATTAAGAATTGTTAAAAGGGAAAGAGCTGATATTTTAGATGCTGCTAAAAGGATATTTACTGAACGAAGCTTTAAAAATTTTGAAGATTTTATAGAACAATTTTACAGAGATAAAGAGGAATATATCGGCAAACAGTTTAAACCTGCAATGTTAAGTTTAAGCGATCAGATAGCGGAAGCAGCAACTCAGGAAGTTAATTCCAGTAAAGATCATTCAAGAGCTATTGATGAATTTATGAATAAATATACTATAGCTTTTGAAAAACGCTATACCGGATCATCTAAGGGACAGATATTACAGATTACCAAAAAAGCACTGGATGAGGAACTTGATCCTATACCTGTATTGACACAAAGATTTGATGAGTGGGAAGAAAAAAGACCGGGTAAAGTCGCAGATAATGAAACTATTAAAATAGCCGGTGCTATTTCAAGCATGGTATTTGGGCTCTCAGGTGTGACTAAGTTAATATGGGTAAATACAGGTAGTAAATCATGTCCTTATTGCGAAGAATTAAATGGACAGGTGGTCGGAATTGAAAAGCCTTTTAAGAAATCCGGGGATGAATTCAAACCTGGTGGAGCTGACAATTCAATGGATATTTCAACAGATGTATTCCATCCACCTTTACATGCTACTTGTCAATGCATGATTTCAGCCGGGTAAAGTAAATTAAAAATCTAAATTAATAAATTAAGCACTCTTTATAAGGGTGTTTTTTTATTGGAGGTAAAAGATGAAAAAAGAATATAGGTTTATAGATTTTATAGATTGTGAAGTAAGAGCAGAAGGGGACAAGCCAAAAATAATAGGATATTCGGCATTATTTAATGTTGAAACAATTCTTGGTAATTACATTGAAGTAATAAGACCTGGAGCTTTTACAAGAGCACTTACAGAAAAGCAGGATGTTAGGGCTCTGAAAAATCATGATCCTAATTTAATTCTTGGCCGAACCAAAAACGGTACATTGACTCTTATTGAAGATGATAAAGGTTTAAGAATTGAAATAGACCCTGCTGATACTCAAACAGGCCGAGATATGGTTGAAGAAATAAGGCGTAAAGATATAGATCAGATGAGTTTTGCTTTCTCAATCCCGGAAGGTGGAGACAAATGGACAAGTGAAAACGATATAACTAGAAGAGAATTACTTGATGTTAATTTGTTTGACATCTCTCCAGTTACTTATCCAGCTTATGAAAAGACAGTTGTAGGAGTGAGAAGTGATGAAATAAGAAGTGCGGAGGAAGTTTTTAAAGAACATTTGGAGGAGCTCCAGGCGGATAACTCCAAAGAACAGGAAAGGCAGGCGCCGATATCTGTTCTAAAAGAGAAGTTAAGAATATTAGAAAAAATCAAGGAGGACTAAAATGAAACAGATAGTTGAATTAATGAGAGACAGAAGTAAAACAGTCGAGGATATAAGGGTAATAATGAACCTGGCTGAAAGTGAAAAAAGGGAACTTACTGGGGAAGACAATGAGAAAGTTGCTAAGTTGGAAGAGCAATTTGATAAGCTTTCAAAGGAAATTGAATCTGAAAAAAGGCAGCAGGTAAGAGAAAGCTTAATGGCAGCCAGGGAAAGCAATGCAATACTTGACGGAATTGAAACAAAAGCAGCAAAACCGGATACAGAAATAAGGACAGCGTTTAATAAATTTCTTGCATTTGGTGACTCAAGCGAGTACAGAGCTCTTCAAAAAGATGTCGCAGCACAGGC
>CAYRFK010000344.1:2780-4188 GCA_964423465.1 uncultured Verrucomicrobiota bacterium
TGGCTTATGCTTTTGCTGTAACTGAAGAAACAGAATTCATGACCGGAAGTGGAGCTAATGAAGCTCTTGGAGTATTCACAGCTTCCAATGATGGAATTTCTACTGCAAGAGACGTTTCAACAGGAAATCTTGCAACATCAATGACTTTTGATGGCTTGCTTGGCGCAAAATATGCTTTAAAACAGCAATACTGGCCAAAAGCAAGATGGATATTCCACAGAGACGGAGTTTTACAGCTTGCAAAACTTAAAAACGGAGACGGCCAGTATATCTGGCAGGCTTCAGTTCAGGCAGGACAACCTGATATGTTACTGAATTTCCCTGTTGCAATGTCTGAATATGCTCCAAATACTTTTACAGCAAATCTTTACACTGGAATTCTTGGAGACTTTCAGTATTACTGGATTGTCGACTGCTTAAATGTTGAAATCCAGGCTTTGTTTGAGCTTTATGCAAGAACAAATCAGGTTGATTTTATAGCAAGAGCGGAAAATGACGGTATGCCAGTTCTTGAAGAAGCATTTGTAAGAGTTAAATTAGGCTCTTAGTTTTTTTTAAATTAGTATTTTGTGATTAATAAGCCAGTGGAAATTCATTTTAAATAGTGGATTTTCACTGGTAAACAATAAATTTTAGGAGGATAAAATGTTAAATTTTGGAAAAGATTGTAAGGTTACCACAGCTCTTGATTATGCTTCAGGAACTGCCACAAGAGAGGGTGCAATTCTTGATATGAGCGGGTTTAATTCAGTATGTGCAATAGTAAAATTTGCAACTATTGCCGGGAGTGCTGTTGGGGATATTCATTTTGAACAGGACAGTGCAGCTGGAGGCGGTACGATGGCGGATCTGCTAGGAACTGCAATTGCAGTTGCTGATAATGATGATGACCAGATATTTATGATTGACCTGGTTAAGCCAACTGAAAGGTATGTGCGGGTAGTGGTAACAAAAGATGCTTCTAATGCAATGGCTGAAGATGCTATATATATTCAGTATAACCCGATAGCAAAACCTCAGACACAGAATGTAACCAATGAAGTAACTTGCGAGGTTCATGTATCCCCGGCAGAAGGCACTAAATAATTTAAGTTATTCAAATATATCCAAATATAAAACTTAAGAAGGGAGCAGGTTTAGACTTGCTTCCTTCTAATATTTTAAGGAGGAAAACATGGTTGATACAACATACCAGCCGAAAATTTATAAGAAAAACAACGGAGACAATCTTGTTGTTGCAAGTGGTGGAGAAATAGATTTTGAATCCGGAGCATCTTTAAAAATTGCTGGCACCGCAGTTACCGCAAGCGCAGCTGAACTAAATATTATAGACGGAGTTACAGCAGACAAAGATGAAATCAATAAGCTTGACGGAGTAACAGCCGGGACTGTAACTGCAAGCAAAGCT
>CAYRFK010000345.1:0-4184 GCA_964423465.1 uncultured Verrucomicrobiota bacterium
CTGCGTTCCATGGAGGCGGTCGAGGCCGGGAACCGCGACGGCTGGCTGGCCCTCTTCGCCGACGACGCCGTCGTCGAGGACCCCATCGGTCCGTCGCCCATGGACCCCGACGGCCGCGGCCACCACGGCCGAGATGCCATCGCCGCCTTCTACGACGACGTCGTCGCTCCGAACGAGTCGGTGACATTCACCATCGAACGCTCGCACGCCGCCGGGGCCGAGGTGGCCAACGTGGGGACGATCTCCACGACCCTGCCCGACGGCGGTGGGACGGTCCACACCGACCTGGTCATCACCTACCGGGTCGACGACGTCGGCCGGGTCGTCGCGCTGCGGGCCTACTGGGCGCTCGACGAGCTGCGCTTCGGCTGATCAGCCGACGACACCGACGGCCGGTACGACCCGGTACCGTCCTGTCCATGGAACCCTGTGGATCGGACCCCGAGGTCACCGTCGGCTCGATGCTCTACACGCTCGTCGACCCGTCGGTCGGACACGAGGTGGCGTACAACCGCTGGTACGAGCGGGATCACTTCTACTCGGGCTGCATGATCGGCCCGTGGTTGTTCGCCGGTCGCAGGTGGGTGGCCACCCGCCCGCTGAAGGACCTGCGCTTCCCCGTCGAGGTCCCGGCCGACGCCGCCGTGGCGGACCCGGTCGACGCCGGCTCGTACCTGGCGACCTACTTCATCCACTCCGGCCACGAGGCCGAGCACTGGGCCTGGGCCAACCGACAGGTCTTCGACCTCTACGAGCACGACCGTGGCTTCGACGAACGCCACCACGCCCACACCTCGCTCTACTTCACGACCGGTTCGACACCCCGCGACCCGGACGGGGTTCCGGCCCACATGGCGCTCGACCACCCGTACGCCGGTCTGGTGAGCGTCCACGTCGACCGTGAGGGCGAGACGTCGCACGGTGACCTGGTCGGGTGGTTCGAGTCGTCCGCCGCACCGGCGCTGTTCGGCGACGGCCCCGACGGACCGTCGCCGGTCGACCAGGTCCAGCACTGGCGGCCGATCATCCCGAAGGGCGACCAGGGCAAGGCGCCGATGAAGCTGGGCACGGGACCCGGCACCCGGGCGCGGAGCATGTTCCTGGCGTTCACCACGGTGCCGCCGGAGCAGTGCTGGGACCGGATCCGCGAGCTCACCGACCGCATCGACGAGTCCGGTCTGGCGACGGTCCGACTGGCGGCCCCGTTCATCCCCACGATCCCCGGAACCGACACCTACACCGACCAGCTGTGGTGACGTCGCCGGGCTGATGGCCGGGCCCTGACCCGCGCCCGGCTCGTCAGCCGGGCCGGGGCGGTGCGTGGCGTTCGAGGAAGTCGATCGTCCGTGACCACGCCAGGTCGGCGGCGACCGCATCGGCCGGACCCGCCGGCGTGTCCTCGGCGAACCAGTGCCCCGTGCCGTCGTAGCGGTGGAACTCGACGTGCTTGTCGAGCAGGAGCAGGTGGGCCTGCATCTCGACGAGCTCGTCCTCACTGACGAGCGGGTCGTCCTCGGCGAAGTGCCCCAGCACCGGCGCACGGAGCGTTTCGAAGTCGATGTCCTGGGACCCGTAGTAGGCCACCACAGCGTCGATCGAGTCCGGTTGGCGGGTCCCCAACCACAGTGCCCACGACGCCCCCATCGAGTAGCCGAGGACGGCGACCGGCGCGGTCGGCTCCGCGCTGTGCGCCCGCAGCGCGACGACGCTCGAGAGGATCAGCGCCGCAGTGGCGTTCGGATCGGTGGCACCGAGCGCGTCCCGGGCCAGGTCGGCGTCGCCGGGCAGCGCACCACCGAGCAGGTCGGGGGCCAGCGCCGTGTAGCCCGCGTCGGCGAGCCGTTCGACCGTCGCCTTGGTCGACTGGTCGAGCCCCCACCAGGAGTGCAGCACGAGCACTCCGTGGCCGGGGCCGTCCTCGGGGACGACCAGGTAGGCACTGCCGGCTCGAGCATCCACGGCCACAGGGTGTCACGCGGGCTCCTTCGTGGAAGGATCACCTCGTGCCGACCGTCGCCGTGTTGAACCAGAAGGGTGGGGTCGGCAAGACCACCGTCGTGCTCGGGCTCGCCGCCGCCGCCCAGCGGCGTGGCGACGCGACCCTGGTGGTGGACCTGGATCCCCAGGGCAGCGCGGGGTGGGCGCTCGGTGTCGAGGCCGATGACGACCATCTGGCGGTCGGCGACGTGCTCGGCACCGGCGACCCGCGCGTCGCCCGGGCCGCCACCGTGCAGTCCGGCTGGGGTGCCGGCGTCGACGTGCTGCCGGCGAGCCGCGGTCTGGTCGACCGCGAGGCGGACAGGGCCACCTCGGCCGAACCCGGCCGGCTGCGCCACGCGCTCGGCGAACTGGCCGGGGCCTACCGGACGGTCCTGATCGACTGCGCGCCGTCGCTCGGCCCGACGACCCGGTCCGGGCTGGTGGCCTCCGACGGCGTCCTGCTCGTGGCCGAGCTCTCGGCGCTCTCGCTCCGCGGCGCCGATGCGGTGGTCGACACCGTCGAGGAGGTCGGCGAACGGCTCCATCCGGGGCTCGCGATCTACGGGACCGTGGTCAACCGGGCACCTGCGGTCTCCGCCGAGGCGGACCGCCAGCTGGGGGCACTCCAGGAGCATCTGGGCCGGGGCACCGTCTGGCGACCGTTCGTCCCGCAGCGGACCTCGCTCAACGAGGCCGTCGGACGGAGGTGTCCGATCCACGACCTCGGCCGGAAGGCCGACCCCGTCGTGGCCGTCTTCGACCAGCTCTACGACCGGCTGTTGCGCACCGCCGACGACCTGGGCTGACCCGGCCCGGACGCCGCCGCATCGGCGACGCGGAGGCGACCGGCGAGCAGGACCACGACGACGGCCACGGTGGCGCTCATCGCGAACACCGCAGCGAGGGCGACGGCCGGGTCGTACCCCGCACGGTTGCCGGCGCTGACGATCGCCCCACCCACGCCCGTTCCGAGTGCGATCCCGAGGACGTCCGAGAGCTGCAGCGCCGCCGACGCCGCCCCCTCCCGGCCCGGTTCGGCCGCCGCCAGGGTCACGTTCGACAGCGGCGCGTAACCCAGCCCCATGCCCAGGCCGGCCACCGCGGTGGCCACGAACCAGACCCACAACGGCACCCGGTCGACCAGCGCCACCGGCATCAGCAGGGTGCCGAGGACCAGGATCATCCCGGCGAGCCGCTCCAACCGGGCGGCTCCCCACACCGGGTACCAACGGGCCTGGGTCCAGGCACCCACGGTCCAGGTGAGCGAACCGACCGCCAGCGCCGCTCCCGCCACGAACGTGGTGGACCCACGGGCACTGGTCACCGCCAGCGAGACGTAGGCGTCGGCGGAGAAGAACGCGAAGGTGAGCACACCCCGGACGAGCACGGCCGCGGGCAGGCCCGGGGCCGCGCGGCCGGTTCCCTCCGGCAGGAGCCGACGCAGCGCCGGCAGCCCGACGACGATTCCCGCGGCGACGAGCAGCGCGACGGCCCAGAGGCTGGCGGCGCTCAGGCCACCCAGGAGGAGCGCGGCGCCGGCAACCAGCAGGAGCACCCGGCCGAGCGGGGTCGGCTCGGCGTGGTGACCGCCGGGCGCCGTGAGGGTCCGTAGCGAGACGAGGGCGAACAGACCGGCGACCGCCGTCACCGGGAGCAGCCCCAGGAACACCCACCGCCAACCGACCAACTCCGCCACGGCCGACGCCGCGAGCGGCGCGAGCAGCGACGGGAGGATCCACGCCGTGGACATGATGGCGAAGATGCGGGGACGTTCCTCGGCTGCGAACCCCCGGGCCACGCAGACGTAGGCCACCGCCGGCACCACGCCGGCTCCGACCCCCTGCAGGAACCGTCCGACGACCAGCACCAGCATCGACGGTGCCAGACCGCCCACGACCAGCCCCGCTCCGAACACGACGAGTCCGACCAACAGCGGACCCACCGGGTGGACCCGGTCGGCGGACCGACCACCGACGACGATGCCGACCAGGTCACCCAGGAAGAACGCCGAGAACGCCCAGCCGTAGAGCCAGAGGTCGCCCAGGTCCTGCTCGACGAGCGGCATGACCGTCGTGACCGCCATGGACTCCACGGCGACGACCGTGACCAGGCTGACGATCCCGACCAGCAGGAGGCGTCGGGACGCCGCACCCTCGTGCTCGTTCGACCCGCCCGCTCCCTCGATGCGATCAGGCTAGCCACGC
>CAYRFK010000346.1:0-4129 GCA_964423465.1 uncultured Verrucomicrobiota bacterium
GACCGAGGCCGAGCAGCAGATCGACGCCCAGCTCAAGCGCGAAGGCCGGGCGTAGCCCGCCTCTCACACGTCGCAGATCCGGATCGCCTGCTCAAGCGAGGCGATCGGATCGCGTTTGGGCACGAATTCCTGCCCGACGAAACCCTTGTAGCCGGCCTTCACCAAGGCCTTCATGATCGCGGGATAGTAGAGCTCCTGCGTCTCGTCGATCTCGTTGCGGCCGGGCACGCCGCCGGTGTGGACATGGCCGATGTACGGAAGGAACTTCTCGATCGTCGCGATGACATCCCCCTCCATGATCTGCATGTGGTAGATGTCATAGAGAAGCTTCATGTTGGGCGAGCCGACGCGCTTGCAGACCTCGGCGCCCCACGCGGTCCGATCGCACTGGTAGTCCTTGTGGTTCACCTTGCTGTTGAGCAGTTCCATGCAGAGGGTGACCTTCTTCTCCTCGGCGAACCCGATGACCTGCTTCAGCGCCTCGACGCAGTTCTTCAGACCCTCCTCGTCGTCGATGCCGTCGCGGTTGCCGGAGAAGCAGATCGTGTTGGGGAAGCCGGCCGCCGCGGTCGCCTCGATGGCGGGACGCAGCTTGGCGAGGCACTCGGCGTGGTTTTCCTTGTGGTTCAGCCCCTTGGTGAGGCTGTGGCTGCCGACCATCGCGCAGACGAGGCCGTACTTCTGGATGAGCGGGAAGTCGCTCGGCCCGAGCAATTCGACGGACTGGATCCCGATCCGCTTGCAGTGGCCGCAGAACTCCTCGAAGGGGACCTTGCCGTAACACCAGCGGCTGACCGAATGCCGGATGTTGCCCTTCAACGCCGGGGGCGTTTCCTGTGCGTGCGCGGAAGGACCGCGGATCGCCGCCGCGGCGACCACGCCCCCGGCGGTCTTGAGCATGGTGCGGCGGGACACGGGCTGTGCGGACTTCGAGCGGGACGTCATGGTGGACTTCCTCCGGATGGTCGTTCGTCGGCGACTGGCCATGTCCGCGGACCATACGCGCCGCCCCGGGCAGCGTCAACGCGACCGTCGCCTGCGATGTGAAGGATGGCCTGCGTGGCGGCGATGAGGCCGAACATGCCGGTGAGGGTGGACAGGCTCCCCAACGGCGGGCGCTTCCGGCCACGGCGGTGCTCGAAGCCGGGCGGGACGGGATCGGTCGATTCGCCCGCCGGGACCGCGGCGCGGGGCGGTTCGACGGAGTAGACGCACAGGATGCCGGATGCGACACCAACGCGGCGGAGGCGCTTGCGGACGAGTCGCGCCAGCGGGCAGTGCTCCGTGGCGGCGATGTCGCCGGTGCGGATCGCCGCCGCATCCGTGCGCGTCGCGGCGCCCATGCAGGAGACGGTCCACAGCCCGGCCTGGCGGGCGGCACGCAGCAGCGCGACCTTGGGATTGAGACTGTCGATCGCGTCGATCACGACATCGAGGCCGCCGTCGAACAGCCCGGGCGCCGTCTCGCCGTCGATGAACACGCGCCGCGCATCGACCTCGCACGCCGGGTTGATGTCGCGGATGCGCTCGGCCGCCACCTCGGTCTTCTGCCGGCCGACCGTCGACTCCAGCGCGTAGAGCTGACGGTTGATGTTGCTCGGCTGGACGACATCGAAATCCGCAAGCCGCAGGTACCCGACGCCGGCCCGCGCAAGGCCCTCGACCGCGTAGGAGCCAACCGCGCCGAGCCCCGCGACAAGCACCCGCGCCCCGCGCAGACGTTCGAGGCCGTCGGGGCCGAGAAGCATCTCCGTCCGTGCGAAACGGTTCGCCCCCCCCACCCGTGCGGCGGGGGCGTCATCCTGCGGACGCGTCGGGTCATCGGCGGAAACCATGGCGCCTCCCACACTCACGGTTTCCCCCGCCGATTTCAATCTGGATTCGGCAGTTCAGACAGGCAGGACAGCATAACAGGATCAACAGGATGGAGTTGCGGCAGACCCTCTTGTCGGCCCTACGCCCGGCCCCGGCCTCACGCCATCGCCACGGTCACCCGCGGCACGAAGCCGAGATCCTCCCGAATCGCCTTCACGAGCACGGCCAGCGTCCGCGCCGTGGGATTTCCCCGCGGGGACAGCATCCGGTGAAGCGCCTTCTCGCCGAAGCCCGTCTGCCGTGCGAGTTCCTTGAAACTGATCTGCGCGTGCACGAGATCGCGGAGCATCGAGAGCCCCTCCGCCGTCTCGCCTTCGAGCAACGCATTGATCGCCTCGCCGTAGAGTGCGCGCGCGAACTTCGGGTCCTTCTGGATCCGCGCCAGCACCGTGGCCTTGTAGTCTCGTGTCAGTGCCATGGTCTCACCTCTGCGCCTTGTATCGCTTCCATCGTTCCACAGCCGCCGCGATGTCCGCGGACTGGCGTCGCTTATCGCCGCCGCCCAGCAGGATCACGAGCGTATTCCCGTCGAGTCCGTAGTAGACCCGGAATCCCGGGCCCAAATCCATCCGGAGTTCGCAAACGCCATCCCGAAGCGGCTTCGCTGCGCCGAAGTTGCCGGCCTCCAACCGCCGGACGTAACGATCGACCCTCGCCGCCGTTGCCGCATCGAGATCCTCGAACCACTCCCCAAACGGAGACCGGCCGCCCTCGACATATTCTCGAATCTCATACATACGACAGTACCATATACGTTACCATTGTCAAGCGACCGGATTTCGCGGCGACCGCCCGCTCACGCCCCGCCCTCCACCAGCGCGATCTCCTCGGGCGTCAGGCCGTAGAGTTCGTACACGAGGGCGTCGATCTCGCGGTCGGTCGCGGTGATGGCGTTCTGGAGGGTCGCGCAGGACTTCGAAGACTTCGCGGCACGTAGCTTCGGCATCAGGGCAAGCATCTTGTCGACCAACGACACCATTCGATCATGCCGCAGCCGGTCAGCGGCGGACGAGAAATCAATGACGCGCAACGGGAATGCGGTCACACCTCGTGCAGTGAATTCAATATACCCATGCAGTTTTGGTGGGCATACCGCCTTGAGGTGAAACGTAGCCAGCCGGGAATTGAGGATACCGAGGAAGTAGTTCCGTGAATGCCCCTTCGTGTCGTCCAAGATAACAGACGGGCATCGTGCACCATCAAAGGCAGCATCTCCTTCAAGGAGGCCGACTACGCATCGAGTAGCAATACCTTTGATCGTAAGCTTCGGAGAATGGATATGAGTGAATGTCCCTGCCCGAAGATGCCGGTACCAGTCCGCGCCACGCGCGTAGCAGCGGCGGCTATCTTGGCGATTGCGTAGTGCTGGTTTGAATGATTCCAGATGCGCGAGGGCTCGTGGAAATCGCGTCCGCAGTTCTGTCTCTAGGATGAGCTCAGGAGAGCCATCGCTCGACTCTCGGTACGGATAGATGATCACCGCATCAGGGTCCACTGGGAGATATCGATCGACCTCGGCACCACGGTAGGCGTACGGCACGATGCTGGCCTTCTCGATTCCCAGAGTGCGGGCATGTGAACGTGAAAGAACGAACGCTTCATTGAGGCCGCACTTGGTTCCGATGTAGGCTTTGCCAAAGGCGCCGAGAGGACGACACTCTGCGCCGGTCCTCAAGGTCGTTCGTTCAATGTCCAGCGACCCAAAAGACCAGGGTTTCTCACCTAATGCCTGAAGCGGGATATGGACTTCAGCCGCACCCATAATGCCCCTGACGCTGAGATCTGAACTCGATGTAATCCGTTTCAACGTAAGCTGCGACGCCGGCTTCGGACTGAGCACCAAGACGGCAGGGTAAGTACTGGCATCGGCAAAAACAGGCAAGCTACCAAAGTCGACGATCTGGTGAAGCCGTCCATCCGACAGCTCACGTCTGAGATTCTTCCCGTATTCCGCCGCGAGCCACTGTGATGTGCAGATAAAACTGACCCGGCCTGACTTTCTGGCTAACGCAAGCCCCTTCTCAAGAAAGACCAAAGACAGGTCCATCTTACTGGTGGGGCTTCGATAGATCTCGAAAAGGTACTTAGCCTCGGGTTCAGCAATGCGTTGGATGCGGATGTATGGCGGGTTCCCCACTACTGCATCAAATCCCCCAGCCTTGATGATGTTTGCAAACTGAACATGCCAGTCAAAGGCGTTGACGGCAACAAGCTCGTCAGGCAGCACTGAGTAGTCTGAGGCTATCAGCGAGTT
>CAYRFK010000347.1:0-4122 GCA_964423465.1 uncultured Verrucomicrobiota bacterium
GGAGGGGGGGGGGGGGGGGAAGTGCGAAGCGGGAGGCGTTAAACCGCGAGTGGTTCCTCCGCTTAATACCTCTTTTTATTCTCACACCTGCGCGGCGCTGATGTCCTTGCATTAAAATACGCCCCTTTTCTGCAGATCACCCTTTAATACCAGTCTAAAAATCTAAATACCTTTACTAAATATAAAAAGTTTTTCCCTTCAACAATACTGAAAACTTATCCCAATCATGTCGTCCCCCGGTGTTCTTTCCAGTCTCATCGACGCGTTGCGTACGCTGCCCGGTGTGGGTCCCAAATCGGCTGCGCGTATGGCTTATCACTTATTGCAGCGCGATCGCTCAGGTGCCGCACGTTTATCGGCCAGCTTGACGGCTGCGCTGGAGAAATTGCATCACTGTCAACGCTGCAATAATTTTAGCGAAGTGCCGGTCTGTGAAACCTGTAGCAGCCCGCGCCGCGATGCACGTCAATTATGCGTGGTTGAAATGCCGGTGGACCTGAACCGGCTAGAAGAAACCCATGCCTACGGCGGGCTTTATTTCGTGTTAATGGGCCGCTTAAGCCCATTGGATGGTATTGGTCCGAAAGAAATCGGGCTGGAACGGCTGATTGAACGCGCTTACGATGGCGTCACGGAAGAAGTCATTCTCGCCACCAACTTTACTGCCGAAGGCGAAGCGACCGCGCATTACGCCAGTGAGCTGCTTAAATCCCGCAATGCAAACAATGCATTGAAAGTGTCCCGCATTGCGCGAGGCTTACCTGCCGGAGGGGAATTAGAGCATGTTGATGGCATGACCCTCGCGCAAGCCCTTTTAGATCGGCGTACCGCTTAATGACTCCCATGATCGAAGAACAGCCACAAATTTTATCTCCGCTTGAACTCTTGATGGCGGAGATCGACAAGGGCGAAGATTTTCCTGCGCTATCGCTCACGATTACTGAAATTAATCATGCCGTGGGTGATGAAAATAGTCGCGCCAGCCGAATGACCGACATCATTTTGCGCGACATCTCGTTAACCAAGAAATTGCTGCGTTTAGTGAATGCCGCGCATTACGGTTCATTTGGTACCCAGCCGATTAGTACCATCTCACGTGCAGTGGTTATTTTGGGGTTTGAGGCGGTGCGCAGTGCGGCGGTTTCGCTGATGTTGTTTGAGCATTTAAGCAATCATGCCAATGTTGATGCCTTACGCGCAGAGGCGATCGAAAGTTTTTATCGTGGCGTATTAGGGCGTTCGCTGGCCAGCAGTGCCGGTGTGCGCGACGGCGAAGAGGCATTCATTAGCGCCTTGTTTCGTGATTTGGGCCGCTTGATGGCGCGGTTTCATTTTTACGATAAAACCGAACGCATTGAACATTTGGTCAATGCAGAAATGCTCGATGAAAGCACCGCCAGCCGACAGGTTCTCGGCGTCGATTACGACGAATTGGGGCAGGCGATTGCGCGGCATTGGCACTTTCCACCCAGCTTATTACACGCCATGGCTCCGCTTGCCCCGATTCCGTTGAAGAAACCCGGCGCGAACGATAACGAACGTTTGCAAATTGTGGCGAATATGGCGAGTGATCTGCATCGTTGTTTTGTCAACAATTCAGCAGAAGAGCAGCAGCAAGCGCTGGAAATTTTGTTTCAACGCTTTCGCAATGCGGTGCAAATCAGCCGGGAGAGTTTGTTTGAAACGGCACATCAAGCGGCGCAAACGCTGAAAAACGAAATCGGCATTCTCAATGTGGACATCAGCAAAAGCCCGATGATTCGGCAGTTGCTGCGCGGCCCAAGCAATAAGAAACAAACCTCATCAGCAGATGCCGATAATGCAATGCCTGATGCACTGGAGAATTTATCTGAGAATGATCCTACTGGCACACTCGCTTTAGGCATGCAAGACATGACGGCGATGATGCTGGGCCAATATCATCTGGCTGATATTTTTAAGCTGGTGGCCGAGCTGTTTTATCGGACAGCCTTGTTCGATCATGTGTTGATTTGCGTGCTGGATCGTCCCAGCCAAACCCTGGTTGGACGCGTCGGTTTAGGCCAGAAATCTGCCCAGATGCGCGGTGCTTTCCGCATTCCGCTCGCCTTTGCGCCAGATGTATTCCATGCCGCCATTACCAACGGCCAGGATATTTTGATTTCTGATGCCATGGCCGATAATATCCGCAGCCGTATTCCTGAGTGGTATCGTCATACCTTTCAGGCACGTTCCTTTATTCTGTTTCCCATCATGGTAAAAAATAAGCCGCTTGGCCTGATTTATGCCGACATGGTTAAACAGCCCAAACCTGTTTCCTCGCAACTGCTTGGGTTGCTGAAAGCACTGCGCAATCAGGCCTCGTTAGCCGTGCAACTCAAAATTTAAATTCGGAAATAATCTTCATGGAAACTATGCAATTCAATACACTGACAGCGCTTAGTCCGCTCTCTGCCCTAAGTCCGCTTTCTGCCCTAAGTCCTTTAGATGGGCGTTATCGTCGCAGCGGCGCAAAACTCGCTCCCTATTTCAGTGAATTCGGCTTGATTCGTTACCGGGTGCAAGTTGAAGTCGAATGGTTGAAAGCGCTGGCCAGCGAAGCCGCCATAGCAGAAGTACCGCCGTTTAGCGCCGCTACCTTGCAGGCATTGGATGGCTTAGTCAGTCAGTTTTCACTGGCCGATGCCGAGGCGGTAAAAGCGCATGAAAAAGTTACTAACCATGACGTTAAAGCGGTGGAATATTTCCTGAAAGACAAACTGGCCGATAACGCTGAAGTCATGCGGGTGAGTGAATTCATTCATTTCGCCTGCACCTCAGAAGACATTAATAATCTTGCGCACGCCTTGATGCTGCACGCCGCCCGTCGCGACGTCATGCTGCCGGCCATCGCGCAGCTAGAAAGCCGACTGGAACAGCTTGCCTTGACGCTGGCGGATTTGCCCATGCTGGCACGCACGCACGGTCAGCCGGCTTCACCAACGACGCTAGGTAAGGAAATGGCTAACGTACTATATCGTTTGCGCCGGGCCGTGCAGCGGATAGAAAGCGTCGAAATGCAGGGCAAAATCAATGGCGCGGTCGGCAATTACAACGCACATTTATCCGCTTACCCAGACTTCGATTGGGCAGCGTTTGCGCAACAGTTTGTCACTGGATTAGGGTTAGGCTTCAATCCTTACACCATCCAGATTGAACCGCATGATTACATGGCCGAGCTGTACGACGCCTTCGCACGCTTGAATACCATTTTGATCGACCTGGATCGCGATATCTGGGGCTATATTTCCCTCGGCTATTTCAAGCAAAAAGTTAAAGAAGGGGAGGTCGGTTCTTCCACCATGCCGCATAAGGTCAACCCGATAGATTTCGAAAATTCGGAAGGCAATCTCGGGCTGGCCAATGCGCTGTTGCGTCATCTATCGGAAAAGCTGCCCATTTCGCGTTGGCAGCGTGATCTGACCGATTCCACCGTTCTCCGCAATATGGGCACGGCGCTCGGCTACACGCTGCTCGGTTATGAAAGTTTGTTGCGCGGTCTAAATAAGCTGGAAGCTAACCCAGCGCGCCTGGCGGAAGATTTAGAACAAAATTGGGAAGTGTTGGCAGAACCGATTCAAACGGTGATGCGCCGTTATGGCCTGGAAAAACCCTACGAACAATTGAAAAAGCTCACGCGCGGGCAGGCCGGTATTAACCGTGAAACGCTGGCGCGTTTTATTGCCGAGCTAGCCATTCCCGAGGACGCTAAACAGCGTTTGTTAGCGCTGACGCCGGCCAGCTATACCGGCCAAGCCGCCGTGCTGGCGCGCGAGATCGCAAAGAATTAAAGTAATCCCATTTTTTTAACTTATCACACACTCCCATGCCCGTTAATCTCTCTGCTCCTGATCCCGCTAGTTTGCGTTCTGTTCCCGGTGTTGAACTGGGTATTGCCAGCGCAGGTATTAAAAAAGAAGGTCGCCGTGATGTGCTCGTCATCACCTTGGCGGCCGAATCTGAAGTCGTCGGCGTCTTTACGCAAAATCGTTTTTGCGCTGCGCCCGTGACGGTGTGCAAAACGCATTTGCAACACGCACTGAGTGAAAGTGCTGCCGCTAATAGTGCTGGCAATAGTACTGGCATTCGTGCGCTAGTGGTAAA
>CAYRFK010000348.1:0-4115 GCA_964423465.1 uncultured Verrucomicrobiota bacterium
AGATGACCGGCGAATGGCTTGCCCATTGCGCGGCGTGCCCGGTGCCCGAGATCGCCAACGTCTTCAACCGCGCCCGAATCCCGTTCCATCAGATCACCGGCATGCTCGACGACGACCCGGAGTGCTGGCGCGAGGTGGGCGAATGGGTCGAGGCCGCGCGCGTCGCGCATGCGATGGAACACAACCGCATGGGCGTGATGGGGCACTATTACGGCGGCATGCTGGACATCTACTCCGACCTGACCCAGCAGTGCGCCGGCTTCGGCGGCCACGTCGAGATCGTCGAGGTGGACGAACTGGCGGCGCTGCGGACGGAGGTCGCCGACGCGGACATCCAGGCTCGTGTCGCGCACTTCGTCGAGGCGTTCGACGTACAGCCCGACTGCCCGTCGGCGGAACTGGAGCGTGCGGCGCGCACGTCGGTCGCGCTCGACCGGCTGGCGGAGCGCCACGCGCTGGGCTCGCTGGCGTACTTCTACTCGGGCACGGGGAATCCGGCGAACGAGGACGCGATCAGTTCGATCATCCTCGGCACCTCGTTGCTGACCGCGCGCGGCATCCCGGTCGCGGGCGAGATGGAGATCAAGAACGTCCAGGCGATGAAGATCATGGACGGCTTCGGCGCGGGCGGGTCGTTCACGGAGTACTACGCGATGGACTTCCGCGACGACGTGGTGCTCATGGGCCACGACGGTCCGGGCCACATCGCCATCGCGCAGGGGAAGACCAAGGTGCGGCCTCTGGAGGTCTACCACGGCAAGGTCGGGCGCGGCCTCTCCGTCGAGATGTCGGTCAAGCACGGCCCGGTGACGCTGCTTTCGGTCGTGCAGACGGTCGACGGCCGTCTCAAGCTGCTCGTCGCCGAAGGCGAATCGGTGCCCGGCCCGATCCTCGAGATCGGCAACACGAACAGCCGCTACCGCTTCCCCGTCGGCGCGCGGCGGTTCGTCGAGTCCTGGAACGTCCACGGTCCCGCCCACCATTGCGCCGTCGGCGTCGGCCACATCGCCGGCCGGATCGAGAAGCTCGGCAGGCTGCTGCAGATGGACGTGGTCAAGGTCTGCTGAGGAGGCGTCATGAGAAGACGAGCCGTGGCGGTCGTGCCCGAAGTCTCCGCGCCGCAGGGAAGCCGCGGGCGGCTCGGATTGGCCCTGCGCGACATTCGTGTGGAGCTGCTGGAGCGCCAATCGTAAGGCCATGACCTTTTCCCACTTCATCATCCACGGCGTCGGTGCTGGATTTCCTCCGGGAGTTTCCACCCGCGTCGTGGATCACGAGCCGCCGTCATCCGCAACCGCTTGATTCGGCGGAGAGCGCGCACCCGACAGGACGGCCATGAACCACGCATGCATGATCGAGACACACACCATGAACACGTCGCAACTTTCCACCAGCCGCCGCACGGCGCTCACCACGGCGGGACTTGTCTTGCTCGGGGCGGCGATCCCGCGTACCGCCACTGCGGCTGATGCGGGTGCCGGCTCTGGCAGCGTTCATGGCGATGTCCGGCGGCTCGGCGCCAAGGGCGACGGCAAGACGGATGACACGGCTGTTTTTCAGAAGGCACTGAATGCCGCGCATGAAGCGGGCGGCGGCATCGTGTCCGTGCCAGCGGGTCGCTATCTCATCGCCTCGCATCTCATCGTGCCGAAGAATGTCACGTTGCAGGGCATCTTCTCCGCGCCGCCGACCACGCCCTGGCGCACAAGCGCAGCGGGTCTGCCGGAGCTCGCGGGCAGCGTGCTGCTGGCGGTGGAGGGAGCGGGCAAGGCGGAGGGCACACCGTTCATTCAGCTCGATCACAACGCAACGCTGAAGGGTATCGCGGTCTTTTATCCCGATCAACGGGACGCGGATCCGCCCACGCCGTATCCGTGGACCGCCAGCTCCGCACTCACCGGCGCGGACAACTGCGCCATCCTCGATGTGCTGCTGATCAATCCGTATCAGGCCGTGGATTTCGGCGGCCGGCATACGGGGCGTCATTTCATCCGCAACCTGAATGCCGCGCCATTGCATCGCGGACTGTTCATCGACCACTGCCTCGATGTGGGCCGCGTGGAGAACGTCCACTTCTGGCCGTTCTGGGGCGCCACCGGCGCTGCGGCGGAGTTTCGCCGAAAGCAGGGCAAGGCGTTCGTCATCGGCCGGTCCGACTGGCAGCAACTCACGGGCTGCTTCTGCATTGACTACGAGACGGGGTTTCAGTTCATCCGCAATGCGGGGCCGCACGCAGCCTACCAGGGAGGTGGCAACGCGCAGATCGTTGGTGGCGGCGCGGACGGCTGCAATCGCGCCGTGCATGTGGTGGAGATGCAGGGGCACTCCGGCGCTCGCTTCACCAACTCGCAAATCTATGGCGACATCATCGTGGAAGCGGCCAATCAGGCGCCGCTGCAATTCAGCGCCTGCGGCCTCTTCGGCAGCGTGTATGGCGGGAATGGCGTCGGTCTGGCCCGGATCGAAGGCGGCGGCAAGGTCAGCTTCACCGACTGCCACATCCATTGCATCGACCCGCGCAACACGGCGCGCCCGCTCATCCATGCGAAGGCCGGCCGCCTGCAGGTGCGGGGCTGCGAGTTCCTCGATGGCCATGCCGCTCGCGATCACATCGTGCTTGAGGAAGGCGTCGCCTCCGCCATGATAGGCGACAACACGTCGCGCGCTGCTTTCCATGTCATCAACAGGGCAAGAGGCAGGACCGTCATTCACGACAACCTCGGCGAGGCATGAACGAGCCATGAACATCCGACTCCAAGCCCTCCTGACCATCACGACCTTCGCCCTCATGCCGTGGCACCTCGTGCCGGGCAGGGCGGCCGCGGGCGATCCGGAGACGGCCTTCGTCGCGCCGTCGGACACGGCCAAGCCGCGCACGTACTGGTTCCACATGAGCGGGAACATCACCCGGGAAGGCATCACGGCCGACCTGGAGGCGATGAAACGGATCGGGCTCGGCGGGACGCTCTTCATGAACGTCAGCGTCAGCATCCCGGAGGGGCTCGTCGAGAAGAAGGACTTCATGTCCCCCGCGTGGCAGGCCTGCTACCAGCACATGCTCGACGAGAGCGCGCGGCTGGGCCTCGATTTCGGCACGGCGCTTTGCGACGGCTGGGGCAACGCCGGCGGGCCGGCGATCCCGCCCGAGCTGGCCATGCAGCGGCTCACGTGGAGCGAGACGCGCGTGCTGGTCGGAACGTCGGTCGAGCTCGCGAAACTGCCGCAGCCGGAGAGCCTCCTCGACTACTACCGCGACGCGGCCGTGCTCGCCTTCCCGACGCCGGAGGGCGACCGGGCGCCGCCGGTGTGCGCGAAGCGGGGCGTCGTACTGAAGCCGGCGGGCGACAAGGACCTGGAGCTCCGGTTCGATCTCGACGCGCCGGCGACGGTGCGGGAGCTGACGCTGAAGGAGGTCGGCGGACTGGCGGTCTTCGGCACTCCCCTGGCCACGGTCGAGGTCGGCGACGACGGCGTGACGTGGCGGGCGGTGAAGCAGCTTCCGATCTCGTGGCGCGGCAAACCGACCGGGCTCACGATCGTCTTCGAGCCGGTCACGGCGCGCCATTTCCGTTTGCGGTTGCCCCCGTCGAGTTTCTTCCGCGCCGACGCCATCCGGATCGGCGAGGCCGAGCTCGCGAACCGCGACCGGATCCACCTCTGGCAGGCGAAGTCCGCCACCGCCGCCCACCCCGAGCATGGTGGCGGCGCGGAGCGCTACCTCGACACCGGCGCCGGCGACACGCCCGGCATCGCGACGTCGAACGTCGTCGTCCTCACGGGCCGGACGAACTGGGTGGCGCCGGAGGGCGACTGGACGGTGATCAGGATCGGGCACACGCCGACGGGCGCGCACAACGCGCCGGCGACGAAGGCGGGTGTCGGCCTGGAATGTGACAAGCTCGATCCGCGCGGGGTCGAGGCGCAGTACCAGGCGTTCGTGGACCGGATGCTCGCCGCCGCCTCGCCCGCGGGGAAGAGCGCCTTCAAGCACACGTGGATCGACAGTTGGGAGGTCGGCATCCAGAACTGGACCACGAGGTTCCCGGAGGAGTTCCGCGCGCGCCGCGGGTACGACTTCACGCCCTGGCTTCCCGTGCTCGCGGGCGGTCGCATCG
>CAYRFK010000349.1:0-4105 GCA_964423465.1 uncultured Verrucomicrobiota bacterium
CCCGAGGAATAGTCGCCGCAGCGGATCATTGAAATGCAGGACGAGGCGGCAACGGCCTTCCGGCGATTGCAGGCCGCACTGGAACAGTTCAAAGATGCGCGCAGGCCCCAACCCCGGCCCGCCGGCATGAAGAAGGCGACGGTGGACAAGTAATATGAAGATGAAGAACAGAAGTTGGAATAGAGCGAAATATCGAATGGGATCTGCCCTGATGGCGGCGGCCATGCTACTGGGCATGCCGGGCTTGAGAGCCTTCGTGGCACAAGGCAAGGCCGCCGGGCCGCCGGATCTCACAAAGGGTGGCAAACCGGACAACGAGCATCGCTGGACGCTGGGGGCCACCGGCGCGCGGGGCTGGGTCTGGAGCAGGAATGTGGGGGGTGGGAGTGAGAACACGGACGCTCGCCAGATCCTGATCACGGAGATTGCCCAGGGTTCCCCCGCCGACGGTGTACTGAAGGAAGGCGATGTGGTGACGGGTATCAACGGCCAGGCTTTCGGTGGTGACGCCCGCCGCCTCTTTGCGCAGGCCGTCACTGAGGCCGAGAAGGAAACGAACGGCGGGGTGCTCAAGCTGGCCCGCTGGCGCGCAGGCAAGGCGGAAGACGTCCAGTTAACATTGCAGGTTCTCGGGACGTACACGCCGACGGCACCCTACGGGTGCGCCAAGTCCAGGCGCATCTTTGAGCAGGGTTGTGCGGCCATCGCCAAGCGGGGCCTAAAGGACCAAGACGGCAAGGTGCAGATCAGCATCGAAAACGACATGAATGCGCTGGCGTTGCTGGCCATGGTCGCGTCGGGGCGCGAGGAATACCGGCCGCTCGTGGCCGAATATGCACACAAAGTGGCCGAGTGCAGGCCAGATCCTGGCGACCTTCCGTCGTGGGCCTATGCCTACAACACGCTTTTTCTGGCCGAGTACGCGCTGGCCACCCGGGACGAGGCGGTGATGGCCGGACTGCGGCGCCTGTCGCTTGAAATTGCCAGAGGCGCGAGCGGCGTCGGAACGTGGGGCCACGGATTCGTACAGCCCAGCGGAATCCTTGGCGGCTATGGTTGCATGAATCAGATCGGGGTCCCGCTGACACTGGCCATGGTGCTCGCACGCGAGGCCGGAGTGAAGGATCCGGACCTTGACAACACGATCACCAAGGCCAGCGGTTTCCTGCGCCAGTGGGTCAACAAGGGAGCGATTCCCTACGGCGATCACGAGCCGTGGCCCTGGCATGATGACAACGGCAAGTGTTCCAGCGCAGCGGTGCTCTTCGATCTGCTCGGCGATCGCGAAGCCGCCGCGTTCTACTCGCGCATGGGCACCGCCGCCTACGCGGAGCGTGAGAGCGGTCATTGCGGGAACTACTTCAATATCCTCTGGGCGCTGCCGGGCGTTTCCCGCTGCGGACCGGCCGCCACGGCCGCCTACTTCAAGGAGACCTCCTGGTACTACGACATGGCGCGCGGCTGGGACGGAAGCGTGGATTTCGTGGGCTTCCCCGGAGAGGACTCCTTCAACGGGTGGGATTGCACCGGTTCCTACTTGCTGGGTTATGCGCTCCCGCTCAAGAGCCTTTATCTCACGGGCCGCAAGCCGGGCGCTGCTCCGGTCCTATCTCCCGAGGAAGTGACCGAGACGATCACCGCGGGATGCGGCTTCACCTTTCAGACCACGGAGAGCAAGGAGTGGTATGCGGAGCGAAAGACCGAAGAGTTGATGGCCGGTCTGTCCAGTTGGTCGCCGGCGGTCCGCCTTCGCTCGTCGCAGGCGCTGAGCCGTCGTGATGGAGATTTTCTGCCCCGGATTCTCACCCTGCTCGACAGCCATGACCCGAACAGCCGTTACGGCGCGTGCGAGGCGCTGGCCAAACTCGGTCCCAGGGCCGATCCCGCGGCGCCGCGGGTGCGCGCGCTGCTGAACGACGGGGATCCATGGCTGAGGATGCTGGCTGCCCGGACCTTGGCGCATATGGGGCCAGGAGTTCGCGCGGCCGCGGTGCCCGACCTGCTCCGCGCGGCATTGATCAAGAACCCCAATGACCGCCGCCGCCGGCTCGTGGGCGAGGTGGGAAAAGCCTTGTTTGCGTTCATGCCCGGAACCAATGAGCCAACCCCCATCCTGTCCGAATCACTCGACGGCGTGGACCGGACTCTGCTGCATGCGGCGCTCAAAGAGGTGCTCGCCAATGAAGACGGACTCATCCGCGGCCTGTCGGCGGGAGTCTATCCGATGCTTTCAGCGAATGATGTCCGCGCGCTGCTGCCGGATATCGTCGCCGCGACCCGCAAGAACGCGCCGAGCGGAGAGATGTTCCGCATGGACATACGCTGGGCGGGCTTGAACCTGCTCGCACGTTTCAAGATTCGCGAGGGAATGGGGTTGTGTGTTGACCTGATGAACGAGTTCGATTGGGGCTGCGAACTGGAACAATGCGCCAGACCGCTGAGGAAGTATGGCGGCGCCGCGAAAGAAATGGTCCCCCGCCTCCGCGAAACCATCGTCGCAACGCGCAAAGCCATCGAAGCCGAACCGTGGAACGGGGAAAGATGGAACAAGGACATCGCGACCATCGAGAAGCTCATCGGGAAGATCGAGGCCGACAAGAAGCCGGCGCCCGTGGTGAGCATGGACGAATTTACCGGGAAGAAGGAGCACCGATGAACGGAACGATTACTCTGACAAGAAGAGCATTCGTCAGTGTGTTAGCCGCCTTGTCACTGGCGACGAATATGGCGATGGCCGAGCAAAAGGAGGCAGGAAAGGCTCCTGCGAAGCTCAAGGCGCCGGTGAAGGTCTTTATCCTGGCCGGGCAGTCGAACATGGAAGGGCATGCCGGAGTGCAAACGCTCGACCAGTTGGGTGCGCACCCGACACATGGCCATCTGTTGAAGAAGATCAGGAACGACGACGGCTCATTCGTTGTGCGCGAAGATGTGTTCGTGTCCTACAAGAAAGAAGACGAGCATATCCAGCGCCCGCTGTCGGCGGGCATGGGTGCGTGGGGAACGAACTGGTTCGGGCCGGAACTTACGTTCGGCATCGAGATGGGCGATTCCTTCGACGAGCCGGTACTGCTGATCAAGACCTGCTGGGGCGGGCACAGTCTCTACGGGAACTTCCGGCCGCCCAGCGCCGGCAAGCCGGCCTATAAGACCGACTGCAATCCAAAGGACATGGGCGCGTCGTATCACAAGATGGTGAAAGAAGTGCGCGTGTGTCTGGCGAATCTAGACACCGCTTTTCCTCAGTTGAAAGGACTGAAGGCCGAACTCTGCGGCTTTGTCTGGTTCCAAGGCTGGAACGACTTCTGCGCCGGTGATGACATCAGGCAGAAGGTGTACGACGAGTATTGCCTGAACTTCGTCCATCTCGTTCAGGACCTGCGCGCGGAGTTCAAGCTGCCCAACCTGCCGGTAGTCATGGGCGAACTCGGCGTCAGCGGCGACCAAGCCGACCAGCAAATGAAGGAGTTCAGGGCTGCGCAGGCGAGGATCGCCACGTGTCCCGAGTTGAAAGGGACTCTGGGTTATGTGCGGACGGCGCCCTTCTGGTATCCCGAGCTGGATGTGCAGGCGGGAAGGCTGGCGGCCGAGGAAGCCCGTATGAGGAGTGCGGCGGAGGCGCAAATCAAAAAGAAGATGAAGGGCAGGCCGGAGAGCAGCAACCACGACAAGATGGAAACACTTATCAACGAGGCCGCGGAGAAAGCCAAGGAAACTGATGCCGGTTACCAGAAGGTTAAGAAGGAAGCCGACCAACACGTCTGCAACTGGGGTTGCCACTATTATGGAAGCGCCCGGGTGTACTGCATGGTCGGATACAGCCTTGCCGAGGCTATGAAACCGTTGCTGACGGCCAGGCCGTGACCATCATGAAGTTCCAAGGGTTGGAAGAACTAGCTGCAGGATAGGGTTTTCCGTCAAGGTAGGGATACACGCAGCCTTCCCGCGGGGCCTCGGGCTTCGGTTCTTCACGGCCGGGCCTCCTCGTGCTTCGGGCTGGTTAGGGCCTCAAACTCGGCGATGGCGTACGCGGCCGCGCTCACGGCGGCGACATACTCGGGGCGGGTGCCGTAGTAGTAGGCGCGGAGGATCGCGCCGTGCGCGGCCT
>CAYRFK010000350.1:0-2162 GCA_964423465.1 uncultured Verrucomicrobiota bacterium
TTGCGTTTACGTTTACGCTGCATGTTGGGCTTCGCAAGCTCAGCCCAACCTACGGGGCCATGCACAAACAGGTTAGGTTGGGCTGACGTCAGGAAGCCCAACATTTGTGTTTACGTTTACGCAGCATGTTGGGCTTCGCAAGCTCAGCCCAACCTACGGGGCCATGCATAAACAGGGTAGGTTGGGCTGACGTCAGGAAGCCCAACATTTGCGTTTACGTTTACGCTGCATGTTGGGCTTCGCAAGCTCAGCCCAACCTACGGAGTCTTCCCGGTCTCTGCGTCTTACCAACTTTGCCGGCCGCGAGGCTTGCTGGCAGCAGGGCGATGATCGTCATTTTGGCTATGGGGAGTCGCCTTGTAAGCGGGGCGGGCATCCGGCTTCGACCAGCCGCTGCTCTTTTCCGCCCGATCCCATGAATGCGCTGGTTTGGCGGCCGCTGAACGGGCATCCGGTTTGTTCCAGGACGGACGTGAATCGGACTTGCCTTGCCAGCCGCCGCCACCACCGCCGTTGGAGTTACCACGATCGCCGCGGTCGCCACGATCAGCATAACCACCGCCGGTATTTCCATTTACATCACGATTGGCATAGCCGCCGCGCTCAGGATAACCACTCCGCTCAGGATAACCATTGCCGGTGGGTGCCGCGAAGGAATTGCCGCGATTGTTATCATTGCCCCGACGCGGTGCGCCGAAACTATTGCCCTGACCACGACCTTGATAGCCGCCGCCGCCGTTGCTACCTCCACCGCCGCCGCTGTTACCACCCCCCCCACCATAGCTATTGCCGCGTGGCTTGTTGTTCCAATCCTTGCCGCCACCTGAGCGCGGTTTGCTGAAGCTGCGTTCCGGGCGTGCAGTCGGCTCATGACCGGCAATCACATCAACGCGCACCGCTTGGCCGGTATAACGCTCAATATCGCGCACCAGGCCGCGCTCGCGTCCAGCGATAAAAGTCACCGCGATGCCGGTGCGACCGGCGCGACCGGTCCGGCCGATACGATGCACATAATCTTCTGCCTGACGCGGTGCATCAAAGTTGATGACATGGCTGATACCGGCCA
This sequence comes from uncultured Verrucomicrobiota bacterium, assembly GCA_964423465.1. GTDB lineage: Bacteria > Verrucomicrobiota > Kiritimatiellia > PWTM01 > PWTM01 > VGWF01. The sequence goes on from CAYRFK010000350.1 coordinate 1,067, forward strand.
CGTCGATGCCGCGTGCGGCAACATCGGTTGCCACCAACATACGGATTTGGCCGTCGCGCAGACGTTGCAGCGTGCGGTTACGTTTGTGTTGCGGCATATCGCCATGCAGCGCCGCAGCGGAGTGACCTTGTTCCAGCAGGCTTTCTGACAAATCGTCCGCGCTTTGCTTGGTGGCCGTGAAAATGACCGCTTGCGTCAATTCAACATCGCGCAGCAGCACATCGAGCAGGCGGCGTTTGTGGCCGACATCGTCAGTAAACAGCAGGCGTTGGTCGATATTGGCTTTGTGTTCTTCACGCGTGGCGACTTCAATGCGCTTCGGCGATTTAGTCATATTCATCGCCAATTTGCCGACCATGCCATCCAACGTCGCCGAGAACAGCAGCGTTTGGCGCGAGGCCGGCGTGCGTGACACGATATGCTCAATGTCTTCGATGAAGCCCATGTCCAACATGCGATCCGCCTCGTCCAGCACCAACACTTCCAAGCGCGAGAAATCAATGCGGCCGCGTTCGATATGGTCAATCAAACGGCCGGGGGTGGCGATCATCACTTCAGGGTTAAAGCGCATGGCTTGAAATTGCGGTCCAAACGGTGCGCCGCCGACCAAGCAAACCGTGCGCAGTTTTTTGATGCCGGCACCGTAAATGGCCGCTTGCTTTTGCACTTGCAAGGCTAATTCGCGCGTCGGGGTCAGCACCAATAAACGCGGGCCGACGCCAGGTAATTGTGAGGGCTCCGCTAATTTATGCAGACTGGGCAATAAAAAAGCAGCGGTTTTGCCGCTACCGGTGTGCGACGAAACTAACAAATCGGAACCGGCCAGTGCGGCAGGCACGGCTTCTAACTGCACTTGTGTCGGCTCGGTATAGCCGGTGGTTTCCAAACATTTCAAAACGATAGGATTCAGACCTAATTCAGAAAAACTCATATTTCATTCCTTTGCATGCACGCCTTCGCCTGCCGCATTGATAAAAAAGCAGGCAAAAAGGCAACCGCGCCGCCCCAATGGGGGACGCAAAATAGAAACGTGCGTAGAGGAAAACGCCGGACAGAACAGGCTGTCTGGCGAACCGGTACGTCGATTCTCGCGAAA
>CAYRFK010000350.1:2172-4092 GCA_964423465.1 uncultured Verrucomicrobiota bacterium
ATAGGGTTCAAACCCAGATCAGAAAAACTCATATTCTCATTCCTTAACATGCACGCCTTCGCCTGCCACATTTTTTAAAAAGCAGGCAAAAAAGGCAACCGCGCTGACCCCAATGGGGGAGCGCAAAACAGAAACGTGCGTAAAGGAGCCGCCAAACAGAAACAGAAATGTTCTGTCGAGCGAACCGGTACGTCGATTCTCGCGAAACATCGGCGCCAACCGAATGCCGCGATGCCAAATCGACGGAAAGCAATGTCGCATTGCTCAACCGGGAGGGAATCAGGTGTGGTCGGGGACGATGGGGCTGTGATAACAGTCCCGCAGGCTTGATGAAACGGTGATTGAACAGCTCAAATCACGCAAAAATACTTTCTATTAGCCAACTACTGCATTGCACAACGGCGCGCACTATAAGCGAAAACTTATACAGCTGGCGATATTTTTACGCGCCTTTTTGGAAAAAAATCAACTGTTGCGTTCAATCAGCATCGCATCGCCGTAGCTGAAAAAACGGTATTCCTGCGCCACTGCATGCGCATAAGCCTGCCGCAACAATTCAGTGCCACCAAAGGCCGAAACCAGCATCAGCAAGGTGGAACGCGGCAAATGGAAGTTGGTGATTAAGCGCTGCACCACGTTGAAACGGTAGCCCGGTGTGATGAATAAATCCGTCTCACCTTCACCCGCTTGCAACACGCCCGCGCGCGCCGCCGATTCCAGTGCGCGCAAACTGGTGGTGCCGACCGCACAGACGCGGCCGCCACGCTGTTGCGCCGCGCTAACGGCTGCCACCGTTTCTGGCGGAATGACGTAGCGCTCGGTGTGCATCACATGGTCGGCCAGCGCTTCGGCCCGCACCGGCTGAAAAGTGCCGGCACCGACATGCAAGGTCACAAACGCTATTTCGACGCCGTGGTGTCGTAATGTTGCCAACATGGTTTCGTCAAAGTGCAGCCCGGCCGTGGGGGCCGCCACCGCGCCCGGCTGACTGGCGTAAACGGTTTGATAGCGCGCATCGTCATCGGCTTCCGCAGCCCGATCAATATAGGGCGGCAACGGAATTTCGCCATAGCGTTCCAGCCATGCCAACACGCTGTGCGATGGGTCGAAACGGACGTGAAACAAATCGCCGACGCGGCTAATAACTTGTGCGTCTATCGCCTCGGCAAAACGTATTTGCGCGCCGGCTTTCGGCGATTTGCTGGCGCGCATGAACAGCAACGCTTCATGTTCGCTCAACACCCGTTCTACAAGCGCTTCTATCTTGCCGCCGCTCGCTTTTTCGCCATGTAAGCGCGCCTTAATCACACGCGTGTCGTTGAAAACGAGCAAATCACCCGGCTGAAAAAAAGTGGGTAATTCGGCGAACAGACGATCGCGACATGCAGTTGCGGGGGTGCCAACGTGCGAGCCGTCAACGTGTAATAAACGGCTGGCATCGCGCCGCGCCAAGGGGTAACGCGCAATCAGCGCGTCAGGGAGGAAATAATCAAAATCACTGGTTTTCATAAGTTTGTGAATTATATACGTTGCTTACATCCCAACTCTTCGGCCATAATTGCGGCCGTTTCCAGCCGGGATGGCGGAATCGGTAGACGCAGCGGATTCAAAATCCGCCGAGCTAATCACTCGTGGGGGTTCGAGTCCCCCTCCCGGCACCAAATACACTTCCAAAGTAGTCCTAAAAAGCCCACGAACCCGCTCCCGTAGCGGGTTCTTTCATTTCTAGCCTGTCCCGTGCAGTCCTAGCGAATGCACTACCAGCCATCTTTCTTTGCACTACCAGTTGCACTACTCTCACAATTCAAAAAAGCCGTAGTGCATAAATAGCCGCACAAGAATGAAATTTTCAGCGCAGCGACGGTAGGCGGTCAGTTTTCCGGTAGCTTTGCTAACGCTGGTGATCAAAGCGCCATTGCA
>CAYRFK010000351.1:0-4051 GCA_964423465.1 uncultured Verrucomicrobiota bacterium
CCGGCCCCAGCGACCGGCTCTCCTGCTGGGTCTGGCTTTCGCGGTTCATGGGGGTGCACGGCAGCCGCACGGAATATTGGCCGGACCCGGGACAAAATGCAATACGCGCCCCATAAGGATCCCGCCAGCATCGCGATCGCAGTCAATGCCCGATTCCGAGTCCGATCCCGATCACACTTACTCCCCACGAGATCGGAAGCCGGATCATCCGGTTTACAGATAGGCAGCTCCAGCCCCGGGTCGGGCTGGGTTCCTCCGATGCTCGCCCCGCACACCGCGGGGGCCACCCCCCCGCCTCCTCACCTCGCCCGTCCGAGCAGCAGCGCATTAGTGCCACGCAAAGTACGTCGCCAGTTCCTCCCGGAGGATCAATCAACGGCCGAATGACGAAGGACGTAGCGGACGCACCCGCCGCCGACTCGGGTCCGCAAACCATGATTGGCCTGTCCCGGGAGCAACTCCATTTCGGCTGTCCATTTCGACTTGCCCTCTATTCACCCGATCGTTAGGTTTCGGACCGAGCAAGGCTCTTGGGATTCGCCGGAAAGCCCAGCAAGACAAGAGGGGTATGCGATGACGAGCAAGGGGTGGAGGCGGTCGTCAATCATCCTGGCAACGCTGACTCTTGCCGTACGGGCTTCCCTCGCCGGGAACACCTACTGTGTCTGGACGAACAGTCTCGTGGATGGTCCCGGAACGGCGTGGTCGAACGCCTTCCGCACGATCCAGGGCGCGGTGAACGCGGCGACGAACGCAGGCGACGTGGTGCTGGTCACAAACGGCATCTATCAAGCCGGCGGCATGTTCTGGAAGGGCGTCACCAATCGCGTGGCCGTCACCAATGCCATCATCGTGCGAAGCGTCAGGGGCCCGACCAACACCTTCATCGTGGGGAACGGTCCCCGGGGACCCGGTGCAGTCCGCTGCGCCTATCTCGCGAATGGGGCTTCCCTGGTTGGGTTCACGCTGACCAACGGCGCGACGGCGCTGACCGCATCCCCCGACAACGAAGCCATGGCGGGCGGGGGTGTCCTGTGCGGCGCTTACGAGGTGATCTCGAACTGTGTCGTGACCGGCAACAGGGCGGGATTCGGGGGTGGCGCCGGACGAGGAACCTTGATCAACTGCACGATCTCGTACAACCGCGCGGAAATCGGGTCCACCCTCGGGGGGGGAGGAGGAGCCTATTCTTCCGTGATCTCGAACTGCGTTCTGTTCGGGAACGCCACGATGTACAAAGGCGGCGGCGCCTGCTGGGGCGCCCTGTACGGAAGCATTCTCTACACGAACACCGCTCCCGACGGCGGAGGGGGAGCGGCGTTGGCCACGCTCGATTCCTGCGTTGTCTCCAACTGCTCAGCGTATGGGGTTTACTCCTGCACGGTGTCAAACTCACTGCTGGCCTTCAACGACGGCGGCAGTTGCAACAGCACCCTTGTGGGCTGCACGGTCGTGTCCAACCGGTCAGGCGGCATCCTAAGCGGGAGCGCGGTGCGCTGCCTGATCCTGGGCAACCAGGGAGGAGCGCAAAGCGCCAACCTGAACACCTGTGTCATCATGGGTAACACGGGCGATCAGGGCGCCGGCGCCTTGAGCTCAACCCTGCGCAACTGCACCGTAATCGGCAACCGGGCCACGAAGTACGGAGGTGGCGTCGACGGTTGCTCGGTCTACGGGACCATCCTCTTCAACAACGAAGCTCCCTACGCCGCCAACCACATCAACAGCACCATCGAATACAGTTGCACGACCCCCACGCCGGACGATGGCGCGGGCAACACCACGGCCGATCCGGGGATTGCCGGGATCAGGAACTGGCGTCTGGTGGCGGGGTCGCCGTGCATCGACGCCGACGGGCCTCTCGCCTCGGGAATTGCCGTGGATTACGACGGAGAGCCCCGCACCAATAACCTGGCCGTGGACATGGGAGCCGACGAACTCTGGAGCGGCCTGGCTACTGGCGCCTTGACCGTCGCCGTCTCGGCCCCTTTCGGAACAAGCGTGACAGAAGGCTGCGGGCTTGAGCTTCGCGCGGACATCGGCGGCAGGCCCACCGGGTTCACATGGAGATTCGGAGACGGAACGACCGTGCGGGACACCACCGTCGTGTTTCCGTCGTATCAGGGCGCCGGCACGCGGTCCGTGGTTCTGGAAGCCGTGAACGCGAGCACGATGGCGGCCGCCACGGTGCAGGTCTCCGTTGCGTCGGCCGCCTCCCAGACGAGATACGTTGCCACCAACGGAAGCGATGCCGCGGCCGGCACGAGCTGGGCCACGGCCAAGAAGACAATCCAGGCGGCCGTGAACGACCTGCAGATTCCCGGCGGACTCGTCCTCGTGAGCAACGGCGTATACGCGACCGGGGGCACATGGGCCGCGGACCTGACCAACCGCGTGGCCGTTACCCGCCCGATCTGCGTCCGCAGCGTAAACGGGGCCGCAGCGACGATCGTACGGGGGCAGGGCCCGATGGCGAAGACAAGCGGAATCCGATGCGTCTACCTGACGAATGGCGCATCGATTGTCGGCTTCACCCTCACCAACGGGGTAACGGGCGAAGCCGGATGGAGCACGGATCTCGGCATGTCGGGCGGAGGAGTGTGCGGCGAGTCGGAGCGCGCCGTGGCGTCCAACTGCGTGATCTCGGGCAACACGTCTGGCCAGGGCAGCGCAAGCCGGTGTCGGCTGTTCAACTGCTCGGTGCTCGGCGACGGCTGCGGCGCCTTTCGGGCGAGGCTGGATGGATGCCGAGTGTCCGGCAACGTCGGTGGCGGCGGCGCCATGGAAAGCCGGCTGGAGTGCTGCCTCGTGGCCGACAACTCCTCTTTCGGCGAGGGCGGCGGTCTCGCGTACGGCGTGGCGCGAGACTCTGTGTTTGTGGGAAACACGGCGGGTTTGGGTGGAGGGGCTTGCCAGAGCCGGCTCTACGGCTGCACGCTTGTCGAGAACCGTGTGATGGAAATGGGCCTCGGTGAACCGGCGATGGGCGGCGGCGCCAGCGACTGCACCATGTCGGACTGCATCCTGTGGCAGAACTGGGCCGACACCACAGATGGCCCGATGGAGATGAACTGGTTCTTCACTTCCACCTGGCTTCCGATCGATCACACGTGCTCAACGCCAAAGCCACCCGGCAACGGGAGCATCGATCAGGACCCGCTTTTCGTTAATGCGGCCGCGGGGGACTACACGCTGAGCAGCGGCTCGCCCTGCGTCAATGCCGGCCGGGTGTTGGGTTGGATGCCGCCAGCCTCCGACCTCGCGGGCAACCCGCGCATTTCGGGAACCAACGTGGACATGGGCAGCTATGAGCTTCCTTTCCCGCAGTCGGATGTCGACGGCGACACTTTGCCGGATTGGTGGGAGTGGCGCCATGCCATGACGTCAACCGGGATGGTGGCGGATGCCGATGCCGATGGGGACCGCTTCTCCAACGTGAGCGAGTTCCTGGCGGGGACTCATCCCTGCGATGGCAACTCCCGCCTCGCGTTCGAGGAGATGCGGTCGGTCACCGGCGCGACCAATGCGGTTCTGCGCTGGCAAAGCGTAAGCAACAGGCACTACCGGCTTCTGCGGGGAACCAACCTGCTCGGCGCCGGCGTCTTCGATACCATCGTTCGCACGAACATCCCCGCCACCCCGCCGATGAATACAGAGACGGACAAGACCGTGGTCGGAAAGGGACCGTGGCTCTACCGGCTTAGACTGGAGTGAGTCGAGCGCCGGGACAGCGCCAGAGGGCATCTTGCGCATGCTCCCCCGCCCCGCGTTCCGCCTGGGTCTGCACGGCATCCTTCGCCGTCCGGTGCGTGCGGAGAGCGCGGTCCCACCCTCCGGGATCGGACGCAAGACGGACCCTCCCTCAGAGCGCCGGAGTTGGATGCCGGGACAGGGGCCGGCTGCGTGCGCCTTCTTGCGGCAGTTGCTCCGCCGGCCAGCCATCCGCCAATCGCCCCCATGGCCCGCGCCTCCCCGGCTCGGCGGCAGACACGCCCCAGGAACTGTCGTTGAAAGCGCGACGCCCGGGGGAGTATCCTCATCAGACGCCATG
>CAYRFK010000352.1:0-4044 GCA_964423465.1 uncultured Verrucomicrobiota bacterium
GCGCATGGGTGGATCCTCGCCCGTCCGCCGCCCGGCATCACGCCCGGCCGCGCACCTCGCCTCGACCGCCGCCATCGCCGTCGCCCCCTGCCGCCTCCGGTTCCGCGCCGGGGTCGGAGCGGAAGAGGACGCGGTCCACGGGGGCCTCCGGGACCGTTGCGCGGATCCTGGCCGGCAAGTCACGGAGGCCGCGCTCGGCCTCGAACTGGATGACCGGATGGTCGACGAACACGATCATCGTACGTCCCTTGAAACCCTCCATCGCGCCGGGCCGGAGGTGGGGGGCATAGCGCGGGCCGACGATCTGCGGCCAGCATTCCGCGAGCCGGGCCTTCCACGGCGGCGCGGCGCGGCAGACCTCGCTCCAGAGCCGGGGCAGGAGGTCGCCGAGCTTGCGTGACACATCGAGAGGCGGCGGCGGACGCCGCGCGCCGGAACTGGGCCAGATTCCATCGGGAGGACGGACCTTCATACGACCTGGCAGATGAGCCCCTTGAGATACTCGCTTTCGGGAACCGTCGCCAGCGACGGATGGTCGAACGGCTGTCCGTGGCGCTCCATCACGCGCACGTCGCGCCCCGCATCCACCGCGGCCCACCGCACCATCGTCTGAAAATCGTCCGTCGACACCAGACCCGAGCACGAGTACGTGGCCAGAATCCCGCCGGGCGTCAGCAGCTTCATCCCCAGCAGATTGATGTCCTTGTAGGCCCGCATGCCGCGCTCCTTCTGTCCGGCGCTGAACACGAAACGGGGCGGGTCGAGCACGATCAGGTCGAAGGTGCGGCCCTCATCGCGGAAGCGGCGCAGGGCCTTGGGAACATCGGCCTTGCGATAATCGACGGGCACGGCCGTCGCGTTCATCTCGTGATGGCGGCGCGCCGCGGCGAGGGCGGATTCCGAGGAATCCAATCCCACGATCTCCGTCGCGCCGGCACGGGCCGCCGGCACCTCGAATCCACCGGAGTAGGAGTAGCAGCTCAGCATCCGCCGCCCCCGAGCCCAGGCCGCGGTGCGGCGGCGGTTGTCGCGCTGGTCCAGGAAGAAACCGGTCTTCTGTCCGTCGGCGAGGTCGGCCTCGAACGCACAGCCATTCTCCCGGAATCCGACCGGACCGGCATGCGTGCTGCACGACGCAAGCGCGGCCGCATCCACACCCTCGCGCTCGACGGCATCCGGTTCGGCGCCCACCACGACCGCCGAGAGACCCGTCGCTTCGCGGAGCGCATCGAGCACCCCGCCCATGCACGCGGCGACCGCCGCGGAATGGACACGGAGCGACAGCACGTCCGCATAGCGGTCGACAATCAGGCCGGACACGCCGTCCGCCTCCGAATACACCAGCCGAAACGCGTCGGTGTCCGGAGCGCCATGCTCCGCGATATGGGCGGTCCTGCGGGCCACCGACTCGCGGATCCTCACGGAGAGAAGTTCCGGACCGGCCGACACGTCGGGCCGCCACGAGTGAATCCGGACGGCCAGTTCCGCCGTGGGATGGAAGAACCCGGAGGCCAGCCATTCGCCGTCGGACGAAAGCACATCCGCAACGGCAAGTCCGCCGGCCTCGCCGCCGACGTCGGCGATCGCACCCGAGAAAATCCACGGATGCCGGTTGAGAACGCTACGTTCCCGTCCCGGCTTCAGTCGCACCGTAATTCGGGGCCATGATGTCATGCCTGCAGTCTACCACACTCGGCCGGGTGCCCACACGGACACCTGGGGCACGCCTTGGAATCCGTCCGTTCAGCGACGAAACAGGCCCAGTTCGAGCCCCACAAAGGAGAACGGCGGCTTCGCCCCCGCCCCCGCCCTCAGGCCGATCCGGTTGCGGCCGGATACAAGGACAGCGGGCGGAACCTCAAAAAAGCGAAGTGTCGCCCGGGTCGGGTATCCGGCGTTCTGAGCCAATGGCGGGAACAGCTCAGTCTCTGCGCGATCGCAGACGGCCAGCTCCGTTCCGTTAAGTGTCGCCTCAAGCTCCACCCCCGCACAGGCGGTCCGCGTCTCGACCCGCAGCACGGCCTTCCCGAAGGCCACGCGCGCCGTGTCGTCGGGGATGACGATCTCGACCGACGCCGCGTTCGTCGCCGGAAGGCTGCCGAAGCCCGGCGTGACGACGTAGGCCTTCGAGCAGGTCCGCAGGAACGCTTCGCTGGCGATGCCCTTCAGGCCCGACGCCATCGGCGCCCGCAGCTTCTCCGGCACGTAGTCGTAGTTGAAGAGGCTCAGGCCGTCCGCGCCTCGGGCGAGGAAGTTCAGCGCCGCCCCCCGGTAGGCCTCCACGGTCGTGTAACGCCGCGCGTACTTGCTGACCTTCGAGTTCTGCGACGTCACGAAGTTCATCTCGCCATAGATCCGCGCGCTTGGCGCCGCGGCGCGGAATGCCTCAAGGCCGAGTTCCATCGTGTGAATGTAGAAGGACGACACGTTGACCATGTCCACCAATCCCCGCGCGTCCCACGCCGCGACGTCCAATCCCGCCGCGAGGCACTTCGCGGGCGTCTCCGGCACGCGAACACAGATGGGGAGACGTTTCCCGCGTCCGTCACCGACCCGGTCCAGCATCGCGCGGATCCGCGCGACATACTCCGTCATCACCGCCGTCCCCTCGGCCAGCCGCGTCGACGGGAAGAACTTCGGGAAGCGCTGGAAGTCGAGTTCGAGGCCGTCCACATCGTACCCCGTGCAGAGTTCCTCCAGGATCGCGAAGAAGTGGTCCCGGACCTCGGGCACGAGGTAGTTGAAGAGCCGCACGTTGTCCGCCCGCGTGTACGGGGATGTGTCGGTATCGCCCAGCCAGTACTCCGGATGCTCGCGCCAGAATGACGTGTGCGTCGGCCACGCGAGATCGGTCGCGTAGTGATGGTCGTTCATCCGGTACGAGATAAAGAACGCCTTCCCGTCCGCCCGGCAGGCATCCAGCGTGTCGCGCACCGGGTCGCCGCCGGAATGCAGGTAGCGCAGGATGCGATCGTACGACGGGAACTTGCTGAGCGGCTGCCCCGGCTTCCACTTCGTCCAATCGCGGTCGACCTTCGACGGGTAGACGCTCATCTTCCACATCGTCGGGCAGCACATCACCGCGTCCACGTCCGTGCCCTTTAGCTTCGCGATGTAGGACTGGATGTACTCGCGGCTGTTGTCCTTCCGGTGGCTGGCGATCAGCAACTCGTGGTTGAAGAGGCAGCGGTACGGCACCGCATTGGTTGCCGCGTCCGCGCCGCCGAAGGCCAGGGCCGTTACCGCCAGCACCCCGAACCACGCCCGCCAAGGTGAAGAGATCATGTCCCTGCCTGCCTTTGTGGCGGCATAAAGCCGCGGGGAAGACGCAGCCCCGCCGGGCCGCGTCAGAGTTTCTTCACGCGGAAGTTGCGGAAGGCAACGGGGTCGTTGTGGCCGGCGAAGCCGATGTGGCCGGTCTTGCGATCCAGACCCTTTGGAACGGCGGACAGCTTGGTGCGGTCAATCTTGTCGATGTCGCAATCGAGGATCTTCGTGCCGTTGAGCGTAACCTGGATGCGCTGGCCCTCGACGCGGATCTCTTCGGTGTTCCAGACGCCGGGCTCGCGCAGGTAGCCGGGCTTGGCCCCGACGCAGTGATAGAGCGAGCCGTGGTACTGGTACGACTTCAGCGGAGTCTTGGACTTTGCGTTGTAGCCGTCGTTGTCGATGACCTGGATCTCCAGTCCCTGCGATGCCGAGCCGCCGGTCGGCGGCGTGCGCAGCGCGATGCCGTTGTTGCCGGCGGGCGGCAGCTTGAACTCGAACCGGAGGACCATGTCGCCGTACTCCTCCTTCGAGAGCAGGTCGCCGCCCTTGCCGGGCTTGCAGACGATGCAGCCGTCCTTCACTTCGTAGTTGTCCACCGCACCCTGCCAGTTGGAAAGGTCGGTCCCGTTGTCGAGCCGCGCGAAACCCTCTTCGCCCGCCGTCAGGATCTTGTTCGCCTCATCCGCGCCGATCTCGCGGATGAAGACATTGCGCCATCGGATCTCGCTTCCGTGGGACTGGAGTCGGATCGGCCCCTTCGCGAATATCGGATCC
>CAYRFK010000353.1:0-4033 GCA_964423465.1 uncultured Verrucomicrobiota bacterium
GCCTCGTCGATCGGATACTGGCGAGTCTGAACCTGCCCACGCGGCCGGATATTGACCGCCTTTGGGTGGAAGAGGCCGAGCGGCGTGTGGCTGAAATCGACCGGGGCGAAGTCGATCTTATTCCTGGCGAGGAGGTCTTTGACAAAATTCGACGGAAGTACGCTCCGTGAGATTTTACTTTCACCCTCGGGCGGACGACGAATTCGATCAGGCCGTGCAGTACTACGAGGATTTCCAGCCCGGCCTTGGTATTGAGTTCGCAGAGGAGGTTTACGCTGCAATCGGACGCGTCTGCGAGTATCCCGATGCTTGGTCAGTGATGTCGCAAAACACGAGGCGATGTCTCGTCAATCGATTTCCTTACGGCATAGTCTTTCAGGTGAAGTCCGGCATGCTGCGCATCATTGCCGTTGCGAACCTGCATCGGAAGCCGGACTACTGGCGGAACAGAGTCTGAGTAGAACAACGGCGTGCATGGTAGGCTCGCCCGCTCGCCCACGATGACGCCGAACATTCCCTAACCGCCCCCGCTTTGTCCCCTGATCGATGCAAGCCGGTGTTGCCGGCGGCCTGCTGAGCGCCGCCCGGCGGCTCACTTCTTCGGCGGGGCGGCTTCGCGGACGACGGCGCCGAACTCGTCGTGGAGCACCAGCACCGCGAGGCGCGCGGCGTCGTCGAGTTCGTTGGTGTTGACCGACGCGTAGTCGAAGCGGCCGCGCAGGTCGGTGTAGCCGTCCTTGAAGAACTTCACCTCGCCGCCCTTCGTGCGGAGGTAAACCTTCACGTAGGCGCCGGGCACCGGCTTGCGCGTGCCGGCGTGGGTCACGACGACCTGGCCGTAGGCCTCGACCATCTGCACCTTGAGCGTGTTCGCGTAGTAGGCCTGCGTCTTCCGCACGCCGGCGCCGACGGCCTCGACCATCACGTTCTTCGCCTTGAACGCCGCGGGCAGGTCGACCGTCGTCGAGTCCTTCCCGGCGGCGAGGTCGACCGGCTGCGAGAGCACCGGACGGATGAACGAGAACTGCGCCGCGCCCTCCTGCAGGAACGGGCTGCGCGAGAAGAGCAGTTCGATGTCCATCGGGTAGAAGTTCAGCGTCACCGATTTCAGGTTCCGGTGGTCGACTCGGATGGCACCGGCCTCGACCTGCAGTTCCAGCGCGGGCTCCGTCGCCGCCAGGGCGCCCTGCGCCTGGTCGCGGTTCTCGGCGTCCGCGGCCGCCGCGGCCGCGCCGGCCGCCTCGTCAAGCTGCGCGAGGACCTGGACGAACCGCACGCGCCAGCGGTCGACCGACTCCTCCGCCCGCGCCTTCGCGATCGCCCGCGCGCCGTCGAGATCGCCGCGGTAGAACGCCAGCCAGGCCGCGAGGTAGTCGCACTGGATCTGCTCCGGCACGGCCTTGCGGTCGACCTTCGCAAACCAGTCGAGCGCCTCGGCGACCCGGTCCTGGAGCGTCATGTAGTAGGCCACGGAGAGCTCGTCGACGTCCGTCAGCGACGGCTTGTACGCGAGGACCTTCATCAGCCGCTGGTACTGCTCGCGGAACCGGTTGTTGAGGATCTTCCGCTTCTCGCCGACCGCGTGGGCGCGGGGGTTGACCAGCGGCGAGTACTCGAGGTGCTGGGTGTCCAGCCGCTCGACGGGGTCGAGCACGAGCAGCGGCGAGACGAGATGCAGGCCGCAGCGGTCCGCGAAGGGGGAGTGCGCCAGGTAGGCCTTCAGCGCCGCCGCGTCGTTGTGCAGGAAGGCGTAGGACCACAGGACATGGTCGTACACGTGGCGCGACGCGAGCAGGTCGAGCGCCGGCCGGAAGAAGGCCGCGTCCTTCATGCGCCACGCCATCTCGACAAGCTTCAACCGGTGCAGGTTGGTCTCGCGCAGGAATGCGAGCACCTCCTCCGGCGTGCCGTTCTGCGAGAGCCACGCCCACGAGGTCTTGTCGACCTTCGTGAGCTGCGCGACGACGTTGAAGGCGAACGTCGCCGCTCCGGCGACGACCTTGTCGTTGCGGGCGAGGGTGACGGGATAGTGCGGGAACTTCCCGGTCGCGGGGAAGTAGAAGAAGTACTCGACCGTCTCCGTGCCGTGCGGCTCGAGGTCGACATAGGCGCCGCGCGTCGGCAGGCCGCCCGCGACCGGGATCGCGCCGGCCGGGACCTGGAGCAGCACCTGCAGCTTCTGCCGGTTGCCGGTCGGGTTGGTCAGGATCACCTGCGCGCCGTAGACGGTGCCCGGCAGGAACTCCTCCGTCACGAACTTGTCGAATTGCTCGTTGCCTTCGTGGCGGTAGCGGTCGTCGGAGCGGAAGAAGTTCTGCGCGACGAGTACGCCGGCGGGCTCGTCCGACCGCGCCGCCTCGCGGATCTCGCGGTGGAAGACCACCAGCGGCGTGGCCGCGTCGAGGACGTAGGTCAGGCCGTCGAGCTTCTCCGTGTGCGCGCCGGCCTTGAAAGGCAGGTCGAGCACCGCCAGCGCGAACATCAGCTCCGTGAAGCAGCGCGTCGCCAGCGGGAACGACTTCGAGAGGAACGGCGACTTCCCGTCATGCGCCGCGTAGTCGGCCCAGAAGGCGTTGACCGTGACCAGATCCGCGAGCTGCTTCTCGACCGGCAGCTTGTAGTAGTTGTTCTCGGCCCATTCCTTGGTCTGGTCGAGCTTCTGGAAGAACCGTCGCGCGGCCTGGCGCTCCTGCTTCTCCTCGGAGAAGAACGCAAGCTCCTGCCCCTTGGCCTTCTTGGCGACCTCCAGTTCCTTGCCGGCCGCGTCGGCATCCATGCGGCTGAGGGAACGACGGTTCCTTGCCTCCATCGGCTTGTCGGACGCGGCGTCCACCGCCAGCCCGTCCGCCTCGGCCAGCATGACGGCACCGAGCGCCGGGGCCGGGGCGGCGGCGGAGGCCGGCATGCCCCGCGGCGCGGGCGGCGGCGAGGAGGGGGCCACAAGTGAGACGAGATCGCCGGTCGCAGCCATGTCTTTCAGTGCAACGACCCCGTTCTCGACCTGCTTGCGGCCCTCCATCGCGATCTCTTCGCGCACGCCGCCCTGGTCCTCCAGCGCACCGGCCTGCACGGCCGTGTCGAAGCGGCGGTTGAGGTCCTCGATGTCCGGCGGGATCAGGTCGGCCCGCTCGCGCAGGTCGCGCGCGACGGACGCCTCCTGTTCCGCGAGGCGCTTGCCGAGCAGGATCTGCTCGACCGCGTTCAGCCGTGCGAAGCGCCAGGGCTCGACGAATGTCTTCACGTCGTCGCCCAGCAGCCAGAGGTCGAGGAAGGTCTTGTCCTTCTTGTTCTTCAGATACGGCGTGACGACGGCCTTGAAGAACTCCGGGTCCTTGCGGGACAGGAAGAAGTTCAGTTCGTGGCAGGCGTTCTTCGAGTAGAGCGTTCGCTTCTCCGCCGCCGGCAGGTCCGGCCAGCCGGCGATGAAGGAGAACTCCTCCAGCGTCGCGTTGCCGGCGAGGGTCGAGAGCAGGCGGAAGGCCTTGGCAACGGTGTCGATCGTCTCGAACCGCGCGGTGGTCGCATCGGCGATCGAGAGCTTCGCCTTCGCCTGCACCGGCGTGACGATCCGCTGCTCGGCGTAGGTCTTCGCCGGATCGAGCGGCGTCACGAGCCGCAGTTCGCGCGTCGCGACGGGCGAGTCCTCCAGCGCGACGTGGCGCAACACGGTGGCGGTCGGGTCGACGGCGACGATGCGCACGAACGGCCGGCCCGCCAGCGCTGCGCGCGGGATGCTGACCACCCCGTTCGCGTCGGGCTTCAGGTTGGCCAGCACGGTGGCCGGCGACTTGAGGAAGTCGAGAGAGGATGACTGCACGGAGGCTTGGCCGGCCATGGCCATGGCCGCGCTCGCCGGAGCTCCGGCGGCTCTGCCCATGCCGCCGCTGCGCCCGGCGTAGGCCCCGCCGCCCTGGAGCGACTCGGCCTCGGTCTGCGTGTCGCGCAGTTCCCACGGGTTCAGCAGCAGGCCCGGACGGTCGAGCATGTTGCCGGGGAATTTCTTCGCGGACTGGCGGTCGAGGATGTAGCGGTA
>CAYRFK010000354.1:0-4007 GCA_964423465.1 uncultured Verrucomicrobiota bacterium
GGATTGCGCGGCACCAATGCCACGATGTTCTCCCACCGGACCGACCGCGGCGCGGCGATCGTCGTGTTTGACCCCGCAGCGCCGGCGGATCCGCCGCGCACCATCTTCGAGACCGAGAAGGGGTTCGTGTGGGATCTGTGTCCGTCGTGGGACGGCACGCGCCTGCTGTTCGGCTACAAGGAGGATGTCGACCTCCCGTTCCACGTCTGGGAGATCGGTGTTGACGGATCCGGCCTGCGGCAGGTCACGTCCGGCCCTTGGCACGATTTCAATCCGGTCTACGGCCCGGGCGGCCTCATCGTCTTCTGCTCGTCGCGCGTGGAGTCCTACTCGCTCTGCCAGAACTTTCTCGCCTCGGCGCTCTACACATGCGATGCCGATGGGAGCGACATCCGCCGCATCGACTTCACGACGCTGTGCACGAGTGCGCCTTCGATCCTTCCCGACGGCCGCATCCTGTGCACGCGATGGGAATACCAGGACAAGAACATCTTCTCATGGCAGGGGCTATGGACGATCGGCGCCGACGGCCGCCAGCTCCGCCTCTTCTTCGGCAACACGCTGACCGTCCCCAACTCGCTCTACGGCGGCAAGCCGATGCCCGGTTCCGACCGCGTAATGTTCATGATGGCCGCGCACCACCATCCGCCGGTCGGAGACGTGGCGGTGATCGACAGGCTCGGCCGGTTCGAGGATCCCGCGGCGGTGACGAAGGCGACATTCGAGACGCCCTACGTGCCCACCGTCGGCAAAACGTGGCGCGACACGAACTGGGGGCCGGGCGACAAGTACTACTCCCAGGCCGCCGTCGATCCGTGGCCGGTGGACGGCGAGCGCTTCCTGGTGTCCGTCGGCAACGCGGCGCGCGGTGAGGACACTCCGTTCCGCCTCTGCATCGCCTTCACGAATGGTGTCCGATTCCCGATCCTGCAGGCGACGAATGACGGCTTCTACGCTGCTGTGCCTCTCGCCCCTCGCCCCCCGCCCCCCGCCGCCGTCGAGCGTGCGCCGCAGGAGCCGGGGGAGGGGGTCTACTACGTCGAGGATGTGTACCGCGGATTGGAGGCGCAGGGCGTGCAGCGCGGTCAGGTCGCGGCGCTGCGCGTGGTGCGCGTGCTGCCGAAGAAGTGGAACACCGAGGGACCGCGATTCCACGACCACTATCCGGTCGTCGGCTACGGCAGCTATTACGTGAAGGAGAACCTCGGCGAGGTGCCGGTGCGGGCCGACGGCGCCGCCTATTTTCGCGTGCCGTCGAACTGCGAGCTCTACTTCATCGCTCTCGATCCGTCCGGCAAGGAAGTCCGGCGCATGGGCTCGGTGACGCAGATCACGACCGGGGAGCGCGCCTCGTGCGTCGGATGCCACGAGCCGCGCGACGGCGCGGCGCCGGTGGGGGCGTACGGTGGATCGGCGCGGACGGCGCGCGAGCCTGACGCCATCCGTCCGCCGCCCTGGGGTGCCGGACCGTTCGACTACGTGCGCCACGTGCAGCCGGTGTGGGACCGGTACTGCGTTCGCTGCCACTCAGGGGCGACGCCTGCGGCGGGGGTCGACATGACGGGCGACAAGACGCGCTTCTTCAATATGTCCTACGACCACCTCGTCCGCCGCGGCATGGTCGAGCACTACTTCATCAACCCCGGCCCGACGGGAGTATTCCCGGCGCTCGGGAGCGGGTCGTGGGTGAGCCGGTTGACGAAGCTGATCGAGGAAAAGCATCACGAGGTGGATCTCGACGACGACAGCCGCCGCCGCGTGTGGGCATGGATCGATTCCAACATCCAGTACTACGGCACCTGGGACATGTCGCGGCCGTATACCACCGGCGGGCGTGATCCATGGTTCCGCGTGGTGGGCGAGGGGCGCGGACCGTTGCGGCCCGAGCCTTGGTTCGGCGCGCTGGCGGACGTGGTCGACCAGCGTTGTTCCGCGTGCCACGACGGCGGGCGCCGGGTCTGGCCGGACTCGATGAACTGGTGGGTGAACCTGACGCGACCGGAGAACAGCCGTCTGCTGCGCGCCCATCTCGCCGTCGAGGCGGGAGGGCTTGGAATCGACAAGCCGAAGCGCGGACAGCTGCCGCCGGTCTTCGCGTCCACCAACGATCCGGTCTGGCGCGCGATGTTCGATGCGGTTGCCGCGGGCCGGGCGGCCCTCGATGCCAAGCCCCGGATGGACATGCCCGGCGGGGTCGCCGTCCCCCAGGAACGGGACTTCGGCCGGGTCTTCTGAGGCTTGCCCAGCCCGGGATGCCGTTGCGCGGGGTACCGGAGCATGTATACTCCGAGCGCACCAGTGCGGAGGGGTTCAGATGGCACATGCGGAGGGGGATCCGGGGACGACGGCGACCGGGACAGGTGGACGGGTGATCGTTGCGGACGACGATCCCATGATCTGCAAGATGGTCGGCGCGATGCTCCGGAAGAACGGCGTCGATGTCACCACCGTCCAGTCGTGCGCAGCGCTGCATCGGATGGTCGACTCCTCCATCGATGCGGTGCTCCTGGATCTCTGGATGCCCGACCAGTACGGCATCGATTGCCTTCGCCAGCTTCGCGAGGCCGGCTGCAACGTTCCCGTGGTGATGATCACGGGCGAGGTTCGTCCGCAGCACGCGGTCGAGGCCATGAAGTCGGGCGCGTTTCACTACCTCGTCAAGCCTCTCAATCTCGAGGAAGTGCTGCTGGTCACGCAGCAGGCGATCCAGTCGCACAGGCTTCGTAAGGAGAACGCGGGTCTGAGGGAGGCCATCGGTGCCGCGCGGTTCGAACGGGAATGGGTCGGCGTCTCCCCGGCGGCGCGGCATATCCTGGACGTGGCGAAGCGTGTGGCGGCCTCGGATGCGACCGTCCTCATCACGGGCGAAACCGGAACCGGGAAATCTTTGATGGCGAGGATTATTCACCGGATGGGATCACGTGCGGATCGGCCGTTTATCACGGTCAGCTGTGCGGCACTTCCGAGGGAACTGATCGATTCGGAGCTTTTCGGCCACGAAAAGGGGGCGTACACCGGGGCGCTTCGCGAGCGGCCGGGGCGGCTGGAGATCGTCGGGGATGGCACGCTCTTCCTCGACGAGATCGCCGACCTGCCCCTCAGCATGCAGCCGAAGGTCCTTCGCGCCCTGCAGGAACGAGAGTTCGAGCGCATTGGCGGGAATGAGACCCGGAGCGTCGAGGCGCGCCTGATCGCGGCGACCAACCAGGATCTGGAGGCGATGTGCCGGAGGAAGGAGTTCCGCGAGGACCTCTACTACCGGGTCGCGGTGCTTCGGTTGCACATGCCGCCCCTGCGCGATCGCATCGAGGACATCCCGGCGCTTTCGGCCGGCTTTCTCGCCGAGGCCCGCCATGCATCCGGCGAGCCCGCGGCCCTGTCCGCCGATGCATCGGAAGTCCTTTCGCGGCATTCATGGCCTGGAAACGTCCGGGAACTCCAGAACGTGCTCGAACGGGCGCTGGCTTTCGCCGAGCGACCGCTCATCCGGGCCTGCGATCTGGAATTCAGCCCGGCCTCGGCGACGCCGGTCCGAACGCACGCTACAGGGCTTGCCGGGCGCGCGCTGGCCGACATCGAAGCCCAGGCCGTGGCCGAGACTCTGGAGTCCTGCGGAGGCAATATTTCGGCCGCCGCCCGCGTGCTGGGCATCACGCCCAAGACTGTCCATCGCAAGGTAAAGGACCTGCGCCTGAAGCCGGCCTAAACCCTTACCTTTTTGCCGCCGCCAGTTACCTAATAGCCTCGCCCAAAGCATCAGCGACTTTGCCGCCATTCTTGATAAATACGTAAGTTATTTCAGTGGAATAACTTGCGAGTTACATGCGGCTGCGTTGCAATTATGGCATGACGCATGCTTATGTTTCGGCGACAAACTGGCCAAAGAGGTCACTGGTGTTGATCGAGGCAAGATCAGTCGTAGGTTTAGAGTTCGTGCGGGCGACGTGTGTGGTGGAGGGTGGTAGATGAAAATGAATTGGTTCAAGGTTCTGCTCGTGGCGGTAGCG
>CAYRFK010000355.1:0-3831 GCA_964423465.1 uncultured Verrucomicrobiota bacterium
GCGTCGGCGAGAGGATCCTTCGGCGGCGGCTTCGTCTCGAAGCGGTCGCAGGTGTGCGTCGCTTCGACTTCCCTCCGGTGAAGCCCGCACCACTGGCGGAACGGGTTCACGACGTAGTGGAGGCAGTAGCGGCAGAGCCGCCCGCGCGGGTCGTCCTTGAACACATCGACGACGGCGGACCGGTCGGCGTCGGTGAAGACGGCGATCTTCCTCTCCTCGCGGAACGGAACCTCCGCCTCGGAGGCGAACGCATGCCCGCAGGCCGCGCAGGACAGGTCCTCGCCCGTGCGCTTGAAGCCCTCGTAGCGCGGCGTGCGCACGAGAAGGGAGTCCTTCCCGCAGACCGGACAATGAATCTCAAGGCTCATGATGCTATAGATAGACGATGGCGGCGGCGGCGGCGAACCACAGCAGTACGATGGCGATCAGGGGGCCGTCCGTCAGCAGGACCCACTCGGGGCTGCCGCCGAGGTGCCGGCGGTGGATGAGGTGCAGGTAGCGTCCGACGCCCGCGGCGACGAAGGGAATCGTCCATGCCAGGTGCATCGAGCCGAACTTCCGCACCGTCTGTTCCGCGACCGTGTAGAGCCCGTAGGCGGTCACCGTGGTGACGGCCGTGAACAGCAGCAGCCGGTCGAGCATGCGCGGCGTGTAATGGGCCAGCGACGCGCGATGCCCTCCCGCCTCCCCGGCAAGCAGGAACAGTTCGTGACGCCGCTTGGCCAGGCCCAGGAAAACGGCCAGGTTCAACGTGCAGGCGAGAATCCAGGGCGAGATCTCGACGCCGATCACCCATCCGCCCGCGGCAACGCGGACGAGGAACCCCGCGGCCAGGGCCAGCACATCTACGCCGGGCACATGCTTGAGCCACGCCGAGTAGGCGACCTGCAGCAGGAGATAGCCCGCCACTGCCGACGCGAGGCCACCCCCCGCGGCGGCGCCGGCAGCCAGCGCGATTCCCGCCAGCACGACGGCGAACCCGGCCGCACGGCGCGGCGCCACACGGCCCGAGGCGATGGGGCGGAAACGCTTCGCGGGATGGAGGCGGTCCTGGTTCCGGTCGAGGATGTCGTTGAGGATGTAGGCTGCGCCCGAGATCAGGCAGAAGGCGCAGAAGGCAACGGCCACCCTGAGGAGATCGGGGAGAATGAAGAGGTGGCGCGCAAAGACCAGCGGCGCGAAGACAGCGAGGTTCTTCGTCCACTGCCGCGGCCGGATCAGCTCGAGCATCGCGGCCGCGCCGTACGATGGATGGCCTTCGTCCATGCGACGGGAGTCTAGCCGGGATCGGCCCCGGGCGCCACGGCTTCATCCGTCGTACAGATCGTCGCCCCCGCCGCCACCGGGGCCCCCGGGGCCGCCAAGCGCATCGCCCATCTTCTCCTCGATCTTCTCGGGATCCTCGCCGGACTCGAGCCGGCGCACGACCTCCTCCATCTCCCCGTCGATCGGCTCCCCGGAAGTCTCGGCCATCTTCCGCATCGCACGGCCGATCGAACGCGGATCGTTCTCATCGACGCCGCCCAGCATCGATTCCATCTCCGCCATGTCGGGCATCGGCCCGCCGTCATCGGGCCCGCCCGGCGGGGGGCCGCCCATGCCGCCCCCGGAGGGTCCGCGATCGGCATCCGCCGCAGGGGCACGGTCCGCCTTGGCCCCCTTCTTTCCGCCCACCACCGCCACGCGGGAGATGGCACGCGACATCCGCTTGCGACCGCAATGGGGGCATACGGGCTTCTTGTGTTCCGCAACGTTGCGCACGAGGAAGCTCGACACCTTCCCGCACGCCGCACAGGCATATTCGTAGATGGGCATCGTTCCGTTCTCCCGGGGCCGGCATGGGGCCGGCACCCTGACATGCCCATGGTATTCGGTCCTGCACGTCCGGTCAAAACCCCGCGCACGGTCCCCGAACGTCCGGCTCGACAGCGGCCGGGCTCTTTCCGACACTCCCCGCCCATGATGAAGACGCTGGCAACGACGGTGCGGATCGGACTCCTGACGGTGGCGGCCGGGCTCGCCATGGCTTCGCATGCGGCCGATCCGGCGACCGACGGAACGGCACGCGACCCGGCATCCATGCTGCGCACCGGGCACCCGCGGTTGTGGCTGCCCGACGACCGCCTCGCCGAACTCAAGGCGTTGACGGCTGCCGACTCCCGGCTCAAACGCTACGTCGACGACGCCCTGTCCGCCGCCGCGAAGTCGAAGTCCGCCACGCCGCGCGACCACAAGCTGATCGGCCCGCGCCTGCTGACGGTCAGCCGCGACTATCACCACCACATCGGCGCCCTCGCCTTCGGCTACCGGTGGACCGGCGACCGCGCGTACGCCGACGCGGCGCGGACTTTCATGCTCAAGGCCTGCGCGTTCCCCGACTGGAACCCCTCGCACTTCCTCGACACCGCCGAGATGACCTGCGCGATGGCCGTCGGCTACGACTGGACCTTCGACGCGCTCGATGCCGACACGCGACGCACCATCGAGGGCGCCGTCATCCGCCTCGGCCTCGAACCCGGCATCAAGGTCTACGAGGGCGGCGGCTGGTGGGCAAAGTGCGACCACAACTGGAACCAGGTCTGCAACGGCGGCATGCTGGCCGGGGCGCTGGCGATCGGCGACGCAAGACCCGAACCGTTGCGCGTGATCCTTCCGCACGCCGTGCGATCCCTCCCGCGCGCGCTCGCCTCCTATGCGCCCGACGGCAACTGGGGCGAGGGGCCGGGCTACTGGAACTACGCGACCGACTACACCGCGTTCGGTCTCGACGCGCTCGACACCGCCCTCGGCACCGATTTCGGTCTGGGCCGCGTGGCGGGTCTCTCCAAGGCCGGACAGATGCCCATGACCCTCGCCGGACCGACCGGACTCTTCTTCAACTACGCAGACTGCGGGGAGAACTCGAAGCGCCGGCCGATGGCCTGCATGTTCTGGCTTGCGCGGAAGTTCCGCGACGAGTCCTTCGCGGCGGACGAACATGCCTCGCTCGCGTCCGGAAAGGCATCGCCCTGGCACGTCGTGTGGTACGCCCCGGCGCGCGCGGATGTGCTTGCGACCCGGCCTCTCGACACGCTGCTCCGCGGCGATGTGCCGGTCGCGGTCTTCCGCAGCGCCTGGAACGATCCCAACGCCCTCTGGGTCGCCGTGAAGGCCGGGCACAACACCGTCAACCACGCCCACCTCGACCTCGGCCAGTTCGTCCTCGACGCCCTCGGCGTGCGCTGGATCACCGACCTCGGCGGCGACGACTACGACCTGCCCGGCTATTTCGGGAAACAGCGCTGGTCCTACTACCGGCTCAACGGCTTCAGCCACTGCATCCCGCTGGTCGGCGGGAAGGACCAGGACCCCAAGGGCCGGGCGGAGATGGCCGGGTACCACTCCGGCGAGACCGGCGGCCAGGCGCTGATCGACGTGACGGGGGCCTACGCGGCGCAGGCCGACCGCGTCCTGCGCGGCGTGGCGCTGACGCGGAACCGTCGCGCCGTGCTTGTGCAGGACGAGTTCCGCCTCAAGGCCCCGGCGGAGATCGCGTGGGGCGTGACGACCTACGCCGAGATCCGCCTCGCGGAGCCGCGCAAGGCGGTGCTGCGAAAGGACGGCAAAGAGATGATCGCCCGCCTCGCCGAACCGGCGAACGCCGCCTTCATCGTCGAATCGGCCGAACGCCCGAAGCCGGAGAAGACCAACCGCGGCTGCAAGCGGCTCGTGGTTCGCGTGCCCGGCGCGGCGGGCGAGACACGCATCGCCGTCCTCTTCTCCCCCGTCTGGCCCGACGGCCCCGCCGACGACCTCCGCCCCCTCGCCCCCCTCGACGCGTGGCGGTGATTC
>CAYRFK010000356.1:0-3768 GCA_964423465.1 uncultured Verrucomicrobiota bacterium
CTCGTCGCCATAGGTGGCGCGCTTGGTTCTCTTACTCGATACGCGCTTACCTTTGTCACATCAGATTCCGCAGCGGCTACTCTAAATGCCAACCTGATCGGGGTCGCACTTGCTGGTTACCTTCTGATTTTGATGGAGCGACGTGGAACGCAGAATGTACGGTGGTTTTTGCTCCCTGGATTCTGTGGAGGCATGACAACATTTTCTGCAATCACAATCGAAGTAGTCGGTGAGAATGCAAAAGGCTTTGGCTATCTCGTGCTCACCACCGTTGCATCGCTGATTACGATTGTTATTGCAATTGCTTACGGTCGAGCAACAATAAAGGTAAAGCCATGACCGCGCTATATGTCGTGCTCGGCGCTAGCCTCGGAGCTCCGGCGCGCTTTTTATTCGATCAATACTGTCGCAGGTTTACCAGCAAGCCCATAGGAACATTTCTTGTAAATGTACTTGGATCTTTTCTCGTTGGCCTCACCTTTGCAAACAAAACCCACTGGCACGATTTTCTTGCTCTCGGTTTTGCCGGAGCTTTTACAACCTGGTCAACATTTATTCTCGATCTTTACCTAGGTTATGAGCTCAAGAAGTATAAAGAGGTCGCTATCAACCTAACAGCATCGCTAGTTTTTGGACTCGCTGCCGCTTGGCTTGGAATGCAACTAGTTTCTTAGCGCATAAAGAGAGCGTTAAGTCGCCTTGTCGTAAAGAAGAGCCCAATAACAATCATCACTACAAAGTACATCGCATGTCCAGCCAAAGCCCATGAGATATTTCCTAAGGTCAAACCACGAACAAGATCAATGGCATGTGCGAGTGGGAATAATCTAATGATGGTCTGAAGCCACTCTGGAAATACATCTAGAGGATAGAAAGAGCCAGAGAATAAGAACATCGGTAATAAGACAACATTGACTACTTCAAGTTGCTGGTATGACTTCATATATGAAGTAACGGCCATACCAAAGGAAGCGAAACCAAAAGCGATCAGAACCGCTGCAGGAATAGCCAAGATGCCCCACATACTTGGGATGAGCCCAAGGGGAGCAACAATTGCCATGAAACCAATCGAGTATGAGAGGCCACGTAGAAGTGCCCAGCTGATTTCACCGAGCGCTACATCCATCGGTCCAAGTGATGTTGCAAGCATGCCGTGGTAGAGGCGATCGTGTTTAAGTTTAAAATAAACATTCATAGTTGAGTCATAGATCGCGCCATTCATCGCACTTGTCGCAAGAAGTGCAGGTGCGATAAAAGCGACATAACCAACAGGTTGTCCGGCAACGGTGATGTCTCCGACGAGATCTTTGAGTCCATAACCAAATGAGAGCAAGAAGAGAACAGGCTCAACAAAACCTGAAATAACAATCATCCACGTCGATGATTTAAAGGCGATATAGGCACGTTCCATAATCGCGCGTGAGCGACCTGAATAGTACTTTTCCCCAGGTTTACCCATGCGGGCTTCAGCGATTGCTACGGCAGTTGAAAGAATCATTACTTACCCAACCTTCTCGTGAAGATTCGGCGTGAGGCAAATAATCCAACTGCAAGAATTGAATTTAAGAAAATAAAGTGAACAAATAACATCGAAGTAGAGATTTCAGAGCCGTACGTTAGCCAGCGCCCTAATTCAGTGGCGTGCCACAAAGGTGAAATCCAACCAATCCACTGTAGAAATATCGGCATACTTGAAAGTGGATAGAACGTTCCTGAGAATAAGAAGAGCGGCATAATGATAAATCGCTCCACAATAGTAAAGAACATATTCTCATTTTCAAGTAGCCCTGCCAGCGCCTGCATCAGCGCACCAAAGGCGGCACCAGCCATAACGGCGGTAAAGATTGCAAGATACGCACGTGGCGATTCAAGAACTCCGAATGCCAGCATGACAAGCCAATAGAGAACTGCAGTAAATACTGTGCGAATCAAACTATTGAAGAAAACACCCATTGCAATGTGATTTCCGCTCAACGGTGTTGCGTTCATCGAAAAGAATGTTTTATTCCATTTAAAGCCCTCAAGAGTGGGATATACGCTCTCATCCATAGCCCCTTGAATCGCAGCAGTCGCAAGGAGCGCCGGCGCTAGGAATGTTAAATATGAAACCCCATCGATACCTGCGCTACCTGCATTTTGATCAATGTATGTGCCAAGACCTAAGCCAATCGAAATAAGATAGAGAACCGGGTTAGCGATCGCAATGGAGATGATCAACCAGACCCATTTCAACATTGAGCGCAGGCGTGCCTCGGTAACAAAGAGTGCACCTCGCGCTGCAACCTTGGCAGCATCAACAACCTTAAGTGAGCCTTGTCGCGCTTGGAAAGAACTCATTAATCGACCAAAGTTCTTCCGGTAAGGCGCAAGAAAACATCTTCTAGTGAACTACGGCGCACAAGCGATGTCTTTGGGTGGAAACCCTTCTTATACACTCGTTCGAGAAGCTCTTCACCATCTTCTGTGTACATCAAGATGCGATCTGGCAACTCTTCAATGCGATCACATAGCTGCCCTAAATCATTAGCCATCCCTGCATTGCGCTCTGAACCAAAGCGAACTTCTAGAACTTCCTTCGTTGAATAATCTTTAATCAACTGAGCAGGACTTCCCTCAGCCATAATCGAACCCTTATCCATTACAACAAGGCGATCGCAGAGTTGTTCAGCCTCATCCATAAAGTGAGTAGTAATTAGGAGCGTCACACCATCTTCTTTTAATCTAAAGAGGCGATCCCACAAGATATGACGTGCCTGAGGATCAAGACCAGTTGTTGGCTCATCGAGCATAAGAATTTCAGGTTCGCTGACGAGCGCGCGCGCAATTGTGAGGCGGCGCTTCATTCCACCGCTTAAGGATTCAACCTTTGCACTTCGCTTCTCTTCAAGTTGGGCAAATGCCAAAAGTTCTTCGATCTTTCCTTTGAGAAATTTGCGACTCAGACCAAAGTAACGTCCGTAAATATAAAGATTTTCAGTAACGCTTAATTGAGTATCTAAATTATCTTGTTGCGGCACAACGCCAAGGTGAGCGCGAATCTGTGGACCAAATTGTTCAGGGTCTTTTCCTAAAATCGTGAGCTCACCTGAAGTGCGTTGAGATGTTGCACCAATCATGCGCATCGCAGTTGATTTGCCCGCACCGTTTGGCCCTAAAAGTCCGAAGGATTCGCCCTTGAGAACATCAAAATCGATGCCGTTAACAGCGGTGAAATCATCGAACTTTTTGGTCAGTCCACGCGCGCGGATTAATGATTCGCTCATTATCCAATCTTATCGCGACTGCTGAAGTGTTTTGATCCACTCTTCAATCGCATCAGGGTGGCGCGGGATGCGTTCTGAAAGATTGAGACATCCATTTGCCGTAACAACCACATCGTCTTCGATGCGTATACCAATACCGCGGTACTCAGGGGTGAAGAGTTCATCATCTGGCTGGATATAAAGTCCTGGCTCTACCGTGATAATCATGCCCTCGCGAAGAGGCGCATCTGTGTAATTCTCTTTACGTGCCTTTGCGCAATCATGGACATCAAGACCTAGGTGATGGCTCACCCCATGCAAAGTCCATCGGCGATGCAAGCCAACTTCTGGCTTCATTGATTCTTCTGCGCTAACTGTAAGAACTCCCATGTCGGCTAGCCCCTTTGCCAGCACCTCTTGGCACGCCTTATTCACATCAGAGAAGATCGCACCTGGTTTAACGGCTGCAAAACCTGCGAGCTGTGCTTCGTATACCAACATATAGAGCGCACGTTGTGCTGGTGAG
>CAYRFK010000357.1:0-3762 GCA_964423465.1 uncultured Verrucomicrobiota bacterium
AACTACTCATTCAATCTACTCAATCTCATGCTGCTGTCGCATTTGCAATTGCCACATTGCCGCATAACGTCCATTCAGCGCTAGCAAGGCGGCATGATTGCCGCGTTCAGCAATCCCGCCATTTTCCAGCACCAAAATTTCGTCGGCATCAACCACGGTAGAAAGCCGATGCGCGATGACCAGCGTGGTACGGTTTTCCGAAATGCGCGTCAACTCGTGCTGAATGGCTTGTTCGGTGGCACTGTCCAACGAGGACGTGGCTTCATCAAACACCAAAATCGGCGGATTTTTCAGGATGGCGCGCGCAATGGCTACGCGCTGTTTCTCGCCGCCAGAGAGCTTCAAACCGCGTTCGCCGACCATAGAATCGTAACCATCTGGCAAGGCTTCAATGAATTGATCGAGATGCGCCGCACGCGCCGCTTCCAGCACCTCTTCGCGGCTGGCATCGGGGCGGCCGTATGCGATGTTGTGATACAGCGTATCGTTAAACAGCACGGTATCTTGCGGCACGATGCCGATACATTTACGCAAGCTAGCTTGCGTTACTTGCCGAATATCCTGGCCGTCGATACGAATGCAGCCCACCTCGCAGCCCGCCCCGGAGCCCACCTCGCAGCCAACTTCACCACTCACCTCTCCTCCCGCCGGCGTCACGTCGAAAAAGCGAAACAACAAGCGCGATAAGGTTGATTTGCCGGCACCACTGGCCCCCACCACCGCCAATTTCCGTCCAGCCGGAATGGTAAAGCTGACTGCATGCAAAATCGGCCGTCGCGGGTCATACGCGAAGCTGACGCATTCGAAACGGACTTCGCCCTGCTTGACGCGCAGTGGCGTGGCCGCGGGCGCATCGGTAATTTCCGGCGGCGTATTGAGCAGGCCAAACAAGCGCTCCATGTCGGTGAGCGCATTGCGAATTTCTCGATACACGGTGCCGAGGAAATTGAGCGGAATGAATAATTGAATCAAATAAGCATTGACCAGCACCAAGTCGCCCAGCGTCATTGTTTTGTTGGCGACTCCCTGCGCGGCCAGCAACATCATGGCGGTAACGCCCACCGCGATGATGAAAGATTGGCCAGCATTCAACCAGGCCAGGGAGATTTCACTTTGCACGGAGGCATCTTCGGCGCGGCGCAAATCGGCGCGCAAGCGGTCGGCTTCGTATTTTTCATTGTTGAAATACTTCACCGTTTCGTAATTGAGCAGGCTATCGACCGCGCGCGTATTGGCGGCGGCATCGGTTTCATTCATGGCGCGGCGATATTTCATGCGCCAGTTGGTGATTGAGACGGTGAACACGATGTAAACCGCCAACGTCAGCAAGGTGATAGCACCGAACCAGGGGTCGTATTTGACGAATAGCACGCCGGCTACCATCAAAATTTCCAGTAGCGTCGGGCCGATATTGAACAGGGTAAAGTTGATCAGAAAGCGAATCGAACGCGCACCGCGTTCAATGTCCACCGCCAAGCCGCCGGTGCGGCGATCGAGATGAAAACGCAGCGATTGTGCATGTAAATGCTGGAAAACATCATGAATAACGCCGCGCATGGCGCGTTGCAAAACACGCGCAAACAAGGCATCGCGCAGTTCGGTAAAGGCGGTATTGCCAAAGCGCAGCAAGCCGTACAACACAATGAAAATCAACGGCACCGCCAGACTGAGCACATTCGGCTGCTGCAGATGATCAACAATTTCCTTTAAGACCAACGGCACCGAGACGTTGGCGATTTTGGCGCAGAACAACAGGCCAAAGGCGAGCAGAACGCGGTTTTTATATTGCCAAACATAAGGAAATAACGACCAGGCGGCGCGCCATTGGCTGCTAGTCGTGTGTGGCGTCATGATGTCGGCGCTGAGACGATGATGCGACATGACTAAGCATGTTCCATGTGTTCGCGGATCAGTTTGAACAAAGCCCGGCTTGATTTTGGCGGCTTCATCTCGGCCGCTTCTTTGCGCGCGTTGCGGATGAGTTGGCGCATCGGTTGCACGTCAGTATCCGGATGCTGTATCAGCCATTCGTTTAACGCGCCATCGTCTTCGAGCAAACGCGTGCGCCAACTTTCCAGCGCATGAAATTGCGCCTTGGCGACGTTGGATTCACCGCGCAAGATGGCCAGTTGCTGTTCAATCGGCTCGCTTTCCACATTGCGCATGACTTTGCCGATGTATTGCATTTGGCGGCGCAACGCCTCATGGTTGCTTAGCCGCTTGGCTTCCAGCAGCGCCGCCAGCAGAGATTCCGGCAGATCCATCTTTTTTAATTGCTCGCGTGACAGTTCAAACAGTTCTTTACCGAGGTCTTGCAAGGCGGTGCTTTCGCGCTTGCGCTGGCTTTTGCTGACGATGTTTTCGTCGCTGTCGTTGGCTTTGTTGTTAGTCTTGTCGTTAATCTTATCGTTGCCTTCGTCGTTGGCATCGTAGTTCTGGTAATAGTGAAATTGCATGAGATAAACGGTGAGATTGCGTGGGTTTTGTCAGGGTTTTATCAAATCCCGAGGGATTCGGTTGCTATCGGTTGCTATCATAACGACTTTGTCGATTTCCTCAGGTCTTGCCGTGTCTAAAACTGAAACGAAAGTGCATTCCAATAATTCATCCAACCAAAGCGCCTCCCCCGCCCCATTCAGCTTTTCGCATGACACGCTGCAATCACTTGCCGCGCAGGTTTTGGCCTTGGCCAAGGCGGGCGGTGCCAGCGCCGCCGAAGCAGAAGTCTCCGAGGGCAGTGGGCTTTCTCTATCGGTTCGTCACGGTGAAATCGAAACAATTGAACACAATCGTGACAAAGGCATCGGCGTCAGCGTGTATTTAGGGCAGCGACGCGGCCATGCTTCCACCTCTGACTTTTCGGCCGATGCCTTGGCGCGCACCGTTGAAAAAGCGATCAGCATTGCGCGTTTTACCGCAGAAGACGAATGTGCCGGTCTCGCCGAGCCGCATCTGTTAGCGCGTGCCGACATGTTGGCGCAGCGCGTGCCTGCGCTTGAGCTGTATCACCCGTGGGCGATTGATGTGGCAACCGCCGCCGAATTAGCGCGCACCTGCGAAGCCAGCGCCATGGCCGTTGACGCACGCATCACCAATTCTGAAGGTGGCTCGGTATCGAGTCAGGTGTCGCAATTCATTTATGCCAACTCACAGGGCTTTTCGGGCGGTTATCCGACTAGTCGGCAAAGTTTGTCGTGTGCGGTCATCGCCGAAGAAAATGACGCCATGCAGCGCGATTATTGGTACACCACCGCGCGCGCCGCCGCCGATATGGATGGTGCCGACATGGTCGGCCAGCGGGCGGGTGAACGCACCGTGCGCCGCTTGAATGGCCGCAAACTGAGCACGCGGCAATGCCCGGTGTTGTTTGAAGCGCCGATTGCCACCGGCTTCATCGCCAGTTTTGTTTCGGCCATATCCGGCGGCCATTTGTATCGTAAATCCTCTTTTTTGCTGGATAGCCTCGGCAGCCAGGTTTTCCCCGATTTCTTCCAGCTGCAGGAGCGGCCGTTCATCGCGCGCGGACTGGCTTCATCAGCGTTCGATTCGGAAGGCGTCGCCACGCAAGACCGCGATGTAGTGAAGGACGGCGTGGTGCAAGGCTATTTTCTCGGCAGTTACAGCGCACGCAAACTGGGCATGCAAAGCACCGGCAATGCCGGCGGCAATCACAATCTGATCGTGCCCTCAACCGGCGAAGACTTCGCTGCCTTGCTGAGAAAAATGGGCAATGGCTTATTGGTGACCGAATTGCTCGGCCAC
>CAYRFK010000358.1:0-3751 GCA_964423465.1 uncultured Verrucomicrobiota bacterium
GCCGTGCCTACCGGCCGTATCAGCCGGTGTACAACGTCGGATTCAGGGTGGTCGTGGACGACTGACAGCGAACATGTGAGGGGCGGGGGGACGAGAGAAGACAGTGTCGAGTGGCAAGTGTCGAGTGGCGGTCCGGAGGGTTTCAAGCGAATGGGGGCAAGCGAATTGGGACGGTCCGCAGGATCAAAGCCGCTGGATGCCGGTTCTTGGAGGGGCGAGCTACTGCGAGCTTGCCCGCCATTGAATGTTGGGTGTTGGAGGTTGGCTGTTGGACGTTGAGGCAGCCCGCCCCACCATGCGCAGTTGATGGAGGGGCGAGCTACTGCGAGCCCGGACGCGGCGCCCCGGGATGTTGTTCCCGGCCTCGCATAGCTCGGCCCTCCATTGGTTGGATGCTGGAGAGTGGATGTTGGCTGTTGGCTGTTGTTGTCGCGCCTGACACCGGCCGCCTTCTCAGGCATCATCTCGCGCATGATGAAGCCGGAATCCGCCGCCTGGCGCACGCAGTTGCGCCGCCGCCTCCGCAGCCCGGAGGCATTGGCGGCGTTTCTGAAGGGTCGCGCGCCGCGTCCGGACGGCCGGACTGCGGCTGCGCTTCGCGACTGGCCGATGGCGGTCACCCCGTACTATGCGTCGCTGATCCGCCGTCCATCCCAAGCCGACCCGGTCTACCGCCTCTGCGTTGCCGATCCCGCCGAGGTGTCGGGCGGCGATCTCGACCCTGATCCGTTCGGCGAGGCGGGACACATGCCCGTCCCGGGCCTCATCCGCCGCTACCGCGACCGCGCCGCCCTCATCGCCACGCGCGACTGCGCCGTGCTCTGCCGCCACTGCACGAGGAGGAATGAGCTGCGCAGGGCGAACATCGAACACCGAACATCGAACATCGAACATCGAAGTGCGGGCGGCGGAATCAACAACCAACAACCAACCGCCAACAGCCAACAGCCAACGGCCGATGGGGGACGGGCCTTGGCGGGCGCTTCGGGTTCCGGCGCCAACTTGAAACTTGAAACGTGGAACTTGAAACTCGCCCCCGTTCTGGCGTGGCTGCGCCGCCACCCGGAGGTGCGCGAGGTGCTGGTCACCGGCGGCGACCCGTTGGTGATGTCGACGGCCCGTCTGGACGAGATCCTTGCCGCCCTGCGCACCGTGCCTTCGGTCGAGATCCTGCGAATCGGAACGCGCGTGCCCGTCGTCCTTCCGCAGCGTGTCACGCGCGATCTCTGCGCGATGCTGCGGCGGCATCACCCGGTCTGGGTCAACACTCACTTCAATCACCCGGCCGAGCTCACGCCCGAGTCGGCGCGCGCCTGCGCCCGTCTGGCCGATGCGGGCATTCCGATCGGGAACCAGGCGGTCCTCCTCCGGGGGGTCAACGACTCGGTCGACGTTTTTGAACGCCTGTTTCGCGGCCTGGTCCGGATGCGCGTGCGCCCGTACTACCTGCTGCAATGCGACCCCGTCCGCGGCACCTCCCACTTCCGCGTCCCGCTGCGGCGGGCGCTGGCGATCGTGGATGAATTGCGCGCCCGCCTGACCGGCCTCGCCGTGCCGACCTTCGTGGTCGATACACCCGGCACAGCCGGCAAGATCCCGCTGCTGCCGACCGCCGTGGTCCGCTGGACCCGCGCCGGCGCCGTCCTGCGCGGCCCCCGCGGCCGTCTCGTGACCTATCGCGACTGACCGGGCGCCTTTGCGTCAGGCGGGTGCCGTCCAACACCGGCGCGACCCGTATCGCGAGGTGGACTTCGTCCTCGTCTCGGACCGTACGGTCACGCCCGAGTCGACCGGGAACAGGCGATCAGAAGAAGGTTGCGATTCCGATCTCGAGGACGCCTTCCTTGCTGTCGCGCGGATGCTCGTCGAGGACATGCATGCCGAGGAGCAGGGAGAGCCCGTAGCCCTTGGCGTCGAATGCGGCCTCCAGTTGCACCAACTCCCTTGAATACGCATCGTCGTCGACGTCCAGCAGCACTTGCGTCCGGCTCTTGGCGAACAGGACCCAGCGATCGGCGGCAAGGAGCCGGACATGGACCTCGGCGGCCAGGTCGGCGGTCCAGTCGTTGCCGCCGGTGAGGGATTCGTCGTCCATGCCGGGCAGCGAGCGAATGTACGCCCCGGCCTCCAGATACCAGAGGACATGGGGCAGTGCGGCATCGGGGCCTTCCCGGAAGAAGGTCTTCCGCATGATCTCGGGTCGGATGGCGCGGCTCCCGACACCAAGGAAGAGCCGGTTGTAATACACATCCGGAGTGATGGGACGGTCTTCGTCGGCATACCAGGGTGATTTGTCGTCCTTATAGATCAAGTGCTGGCATGTGTGGTTCCAGCCGAAGCGGCAGAGGAGGGCCTCCCGCTGATACTCCACGTAGGGAGTGAGATCGTAGGCCGTTTCCTTTGGCGAGAAGGGGAGATTGTCGGCGACGGATGATCCCATGTCGGCCAGCAGGGTGAACCGGGATCGGAGCGACAGTTTCTCCGCAATCGAAACGAAACTGAAGTCCAAGGTCATGGCGCCCTCGGTGACGAAGCGCTCCCGTTGGAATTCGTCCCGCTGGTTGGTGAAGAACAAGAGGCGCCCGGACCCGCTGAACTCCGACAGGTATTGCACGGTATCCGCCGGGGCGGCTGGCGTCGACGCCCCGGGCGCGGCCAAGGCGAGGGCGGGCCAGAGGCCGGCCAGCATGGAGACAAGGCCGGCGCATCCCCGGCGACCGACTCCTTCAGGAAGCAGATTCATAGGCTCATCCGGATGGCAACATGAAACACAACATCGGGCGCCGTATGCACGGCGACATCCTCGGCCACGGCGATATCGAGCGCGACCTTCCATGGCAGAAAGATCGTCGCCCCGCTGACGAGAACCGCGGCCCACCCGTCCAGCGGGGTCATCTCCATGTCCGAAAAGAACGGGCTGTGCCAGTCGAACTGCAGGCGCGGCTGTATCCAGGCGGCAAGGCGCCAGCCCAGCGAGAGACCACCATAACCTGCGAAATGACGCTGCTGGTCCTTCAGGATATCCCCCGTCGACAACACGAGCGCACCGGCCGATCCGTGAAGCTCGATGTTCCATCCCGACAGACTTGCCACATCGCACGCCGCCAGCCCGAGGGAGAAATCGGTGCTTCCGCTGCCGAGCAGGCGATCGGGATCCCCTGTGGGCAGTTCAACGCCTGCCACGGCAGACAGCGTCCTCGACTCAGCCCGGTCGCGCCAGAGCGGTGCAAGGGCGGACAGTCGCAGGTCGCCCCATCCCGCGGTTGAATCGGTGAGGCTGAAGGACGTCTCGCGCCCCCGGTGATAGCTATACTCGAGGCGGTCGGCCGGCCACCGCTCGCGATTACCGGGCGGCAACCCCGTGGCATGGTGATATCCTTCGATGAATCCATCCGTCGCGCCGCCTTGCTGGGACACGAAAGGCAGTTGCAGCACCACGCGCCATCCGTTTCTCCAGCCGTGCTGCAACAGAACCCGCGTGCACCAAGTCTCGCCATCCAGAACGAGACGGTCCGCACCCCGGACGCCTTCAAAGGAGTTGTTGGCGATATCGAGCGCCACGCGCGCTTGAAAGCCGGTGGGAGCGACGGCGGAGGCATCCTCGCCCGCCGGCAATCCGTACAGGCGGCTGATCGGACTTTCGTTCCGGATCAGGAACGGCTCGCCGACCGGCTTGGCGGGAGCCCGGGCATGAATGGCCAGCAACATGAGAGCGATGAAACTGGGTGGCGATGCCCTCATGCCCGTGTCC
>CAYRFK010000359.1:0-3736 GCA_964423465.1 uncultured Verrucomicrobiota bacterium
GGCAAAATAGGTGATGGCGGCGTGCGCTGGCACAAGGTAAAACAAGAATGTCACCAGCAAGAACAAATAGGGGATAGACCAAGGTTTTCTACTTAATGAGAAAAAATTCATGGTGTATTCCTTTCATTCAATTTTTGGTTTGGTCGGTGATCAACGGTTTCAAAATAGCTAACGCGTGCGCAAGAAAAATAGAGGACAGCCTTCAATTTCGTCAGGCTCGTGAAGCAGTAATTCATGACATCACCCGATAAAGTACATTGATCGATATAATGGGATTAATTAGTTCAAATCCTGTTGTTTGGCCTAAATTTGTCCATCAATTTCCTATGTCGTAAACTTTTCAGTAACGTGAAGTTGAGTTTGTCCAAGTGAAAAAATCAAACTGGGAGGCCCAGTTAGGGCCTCCCAGTTAGGGAGGTGTTTCTACGTAGTGAAGTATGATTTTCACCTGCGCCACTGGCAACATCGAAACTTAATGAGTTATCCGCAAGGGTGACTTGAACATTTCTTCTTTGCGCTACGGCGGCTTTGCGGGCAAATTGCAAAGCGGCAATGACTTGATCGCGATAGCCAGCTTCGTCAAATCCATTAATTAGGTTCATGCGTGGAATGGCGGTGGCAGAGAGGATGCCAATCAGCAGGATGGTCATGATTAATTCGACCAAGGTGAAGCCCGCTTGCCCGGTTAAACCGGGTTTTATTGGGCATCGAGGGAGGCAATTTGACGGAAAATTCATGCCGTAAGTCTAGCTGAAATTGGAGTTTGAGAAGCGTGGTGTAAAGTGGCCTTTTGCCAATCGGCCGGCTGCTGAACAGCCGATTAATCGCCATGATAAACAAAGACATGAACTGTGAGCAGGTTGTGCAGCCTTTTTCGCCGGTAATGACGCCCGATTTGCTGTATTGGGCGCGTTTGATTGTGGATAGCCATGGGCGGGTGGTGGGTCGGCCTTTGTTGACGGAGCCCATGTCAAACGAGCCCAAGCCAAGCGAGCCCCTGTCAAACGCGGCTTTGCACAATGCGTTGTGGTCGGCACCGCGGGTGGTGGTGGCGCATGGCACGCAGGCTGATCCAATTTTTTGTTATGCGAATCGCATGGCGCTGGCGTTGTTTGAGTTGGATTTTGCCGCTTTCACACAGTTGCCGTCGCGGTTTTCGGCGGAGCCGTTGGCGCGTGAGGCGCGGGCGGCGTTGTTGGAGCGGGTGAGTCGTTTTGGTTTTATTGATGATTACGCCGGTATGCGGGTTTCCAGCAGCGGCCGTCGCTTTTGGATTGAGCGGGCGACGGTGTGGAATCTGCTGGATGCTGATGGCGTTTATCGCGGTCAGGCGGCAACTTTTGCGGATTGGGCGTTACTTTGATGTCGTTTCATCAAGTATCAGCGAGACAGCAAGGTGGTCGCCATGAGGACGACATTGGATATTTCGGGTGATGTTGATTTTGACGCGCGATCTTGCGAGGCGCTCCCCCTCTTCGAACGCCTCGCCGCTCGCTATGTCTGGTGGCAGTCTCTGCGCGAAGCCGCTTTGCAGCCGCGCAGGATCATCACGCGGGTCATGGAACTTGGCGATTACGCCGACGTCGAGGCGCTTGGTGATGCGGTAGGCGAGGCTGCCCTGCGCGCTGCTTTTCCCTGGCTGGCTGGTTTAGAACACCAGTAAATGCTGTTTTTTTGCGCCATGTACCGCACTTAAGGAGATTTTCTCGTCGAAAGTGACAAGCCGCCCGTCATGTCCAACGGCTAGACCCAGCAGATACAGGTCGGTAATTTGCCGGTGACCATGAACATGCGCACGATTGAAGCGGCGCGGATCGAGCAGGCTGGCATCGTCGGGCCAAAACTCATGGAAGGGGTCGGCGCAAAGATCAGCAACTAGGTCTATCACTGTGCCAACGGCTTGCGCGTTGGGATAGTTCGGCTGGCTGATGATGCGGATACAGCCATTTTGCGTCAGCGGGCAACTCGCCCAACCTGTTTCGCGATGCTTGAGCCACCAAGCGGCTGCCGCTGTGTGTGAAACATGATCCGGGTCGATCAGCGCAATCAGTACATTTACATCCAGCAGCGCGCGCATGTCAGACGCCCTCTTGTTCACGCAGTCGGTCGATTAGTTCATTGGTGACGATGCCGCCGCGCGCTGGCAGCGTGCGAACCCCTAGCGCCTGCAAGCGGTTGTCGATATCGTCCTCGGCGGATATTCCGTCAAAATTTGCGGCATCGGTCATCAGTGGGCGGGCGCTGAGGCCACGACGCATCATCTCGCTGGCAATCTGCCCCAGCGTTTTCTTTTCGC
This sequence comes from uncultured Verrucomicrobiota bacterium, assembly GCA_964423465.1. Classification (GTDB taxonomy): domain Bacteria; phylum Verrucomicrobiota; class Kiritimatiellia; order PWTM01; family PWTM01; genus VGWF01. Next base: position 2,297 of record CAYRFK010000359.1, read on the forward strand.
GCCGAGCGACCTCTTTGGCCGCGAAAAACACATCGTCTGAAATATCTAAAGTAGTTCGCATGGCAGGAATTCCTCGTCAATTAAATTGCGTTGAAGCTAGATGATATTGCATCAAACATCAATAGAGCTCGCGCAGATCGACAGGGCAAATTTGTTCTTACGCTAACTAGTAAACCGTCACCGTAATCCACGTAATCCAGGCATACATTCCGCGTGTGCTGGTGAAAATGCGGGTCGGCGGGGAGAGTACCGGCTTACCCCATGCCGGTATGACGGCGCTGTTGATTCGATGTTTCGGTTTCGGGCCGCCTGTTGCAAGCTGAACTCGCTAAGAAAATGCCTCAACGGTTGACAAATACGGGCTTGTTAGATATCTTTTAGATATCTTTTAAGGAGCAATCAGCATGACGACCGCCACCGCTCAAATCGCCTTTCGTTACCGCTCACAGGATAGCGCGACAGGCGTGACACGAAACACCGCGAAGCGTTTGGCCGAAGTGCTGGGCGTGGATGAAACTCAAGTCATTCACTTAGCCTTGCATGAGTTGGCCACCAAAGTGTTGCCCCAATACGAGGCTGATGAAGGGGCGATTACCAAAGCTCAACTCAGCCAAATCAAGAAATCTGCACCTAGGGCCAAAGGTGGCACTGTGCGCAGCAGTCTTTTTGAAATGGAGGGCGCCTGATGAGGTGGTGGCCAGAGCCAACGGCGGGTGATATCGCCTGGTGCCACTTTCCTGACAACATCCAGCCCAAGCCCAAACCACGCCCGGGCCTTATCACTTCGACCAAGCAAGACGATGAAGGCAGGTTCTTTGTGAGCGTGGCCTATGGAACCAGTCAAAAAACCGATCGGCTCTACAGCGGCGAATTCCGGATCACAAAGGGTGAGCATCCTGTCGCTTATGCTAGCGCCGGCCTAAGTTACGATACCAAGTTTGACTTGAGCAAGACGCTCGACCTGCCTTACAACGACGACTATTTTTCGGTACCGCCCCATACGCCCTACGGTCAGATACCCAAATTGGGTATCCTGCACCCGAGCATGGTTCGGATTGCTTCCGCTGCTTTTGCGGCCACCCGCTAAAAGGGGACGCTACCCTTTAAAGGAGCAGAAAAATGAGGCCGCTTGTCCGCCCTACGTTTTTTGTCAGTCGATCAGCGCAATCAGTGCATTTACATCCAGTAGCGCGCGCATGTTAGACGCCCTCTTGCTTGAAGTGCAATCAATGGCGCTGCGCATGGGAAAAGAAGGATTGAACGACGGGCCATTCTGAACGCTCAACCAAAGATTTTCCGCCGCACGCGGACTACGCTTGCGATACCACGCCATGGCTTCCTGTAGTTCGAGACTAGCAACCGTTAGTTGCTTGATCTTCATTTTACGAGAAATTCCTGCCTTAGCTGTTCCATTGCGACATCGAATTCCTCCGCTTCAAT
>CAYRFK010000360.1:0-3725 GCA_964423465.1 uncultured Verrucomicrobiota bacterium
GCCCCGGTGGGCGTTTATTTAGGAGTTCTGGCCAGCGGCCCAGCCGGTCGCTACGCCGGATCTCCGGCCCTTGACAGTCGAACTCGATGCGTACGACGACCTGTCGGCGGAGGTGCCATCATGACCCCATCTAGTCTGCCGGTTCTACTGCGTTCGCTCCACCTGGGCTAGATGGCGCGTATCTTGATGCCGCCGCCGAGCAGGCCGGACGCGACGGGTGGAGTCACCAGCAGTACCTGCGCATCTCGCCTGTGCCCCGACGCGAGAGGGATGCAGTCGTGTTGGTTCTGGCGCTGGTCCACCGCACACCCATGCGTGAGTTGACTCATATCCTGGCATCCAACTTGCGTAGTCGCGTCAGGTCGGCGGCATCGGCTGCACCGACTGATGCGCGCGTGTCCATGAGGGCGCCTCGATCAGTGGGTAATCACCAACGGGTTAGGATCCAATTTGCTACGACTTTGCTACGTTCATCCCTGTTTTAGACTGTTTCGTCGTGCTCGAAGGCCGAAAAACATTAGGAAACTGCCACCTATTTGGATGCACGGCAGACTACGGATCTGAGGGTTGCAGGTTCAACTCCTGCCAGGTACGCCAGTCCTACCGGCGGCTTCCTTGAGGGCGACGAGAAGCCCGAATCGTGGTCGACAACTCACCTTGGCGGGATCTATTGGCCGGGTGACAGTCCCCTCGCCGCCAGGCTGACCCGGTGGCTTCCCGCTTCGTCTACGAGTCGCGCCTTGATGGCCAGGATGTCAGCCTGCGAGGCCAGGAAGGCGTCAACAACCTCAGGGTCGAAGTGCAGTTCCCGGCCTTTCCGGATGATATCGACCGACTGGTCAACGGATAGCGGTTCCTTGTAGGGACGTCGGGAGCACAAGGCGTCGAATACATCCGCGATGGCGGTCAACCGTCCCGGCAAGGGAATGCCTGCTCCCTTCAGGCCCAGAGGGTATCCGCTGCCATCCCACTTCTCGTGGTGCGACAGGGCCACCGACTCCGCCATGCGCAGGATTTCGGTGTCCGATTCGCCCAGAATGGCCGCGCCGATCTCCGTGTGTGCCTTCATGACGCACCACTCGTCGGGATCCAGCTTGCCGGGCTTGAGCAGGATGCGGTCCGGGATCCCGATCTTGCCGACGTCGTGCATGGGCGCCGCGTACATGATCATATCCACGAAACCCGTGGCCTGTCCCGTGCGCTGGGCCATCAAGGCCGCGTAGTGTCCCACCCTCTGAACGTGCACGCCGGTGTCCTGGTCCTTGCACTCCGCCGCACGCGAGAGGCGATAGATGGTGTCCAGTGTCGCCGTCTCGATCTTCCGCAGCGCCGCCGTAAGGTCCTCTGTCTTCCTGGCGACTTCGGCTTCGAGTTCCTCCTCGTAATGGCGCATGTGGTCGTTGAAGGCCTTGACCTTGAGGAGCGATTTGACGCGCGCCTTGAGTTCAGACGGATCCACGGGCTTGGTGAGAAAGTCGTCAGCGCCGGCTTCGAGCGCGCGCACGCGGTCATCAGGATCTCCCAGCCCCGTTACCATGACGATCGGGATCTGGCCTGTCTGCGGGGACTCCTTGAGCTGACGTGCCACTTCGAATCCGTCCAACTTCGGCATCATCACGTCGAGGAGCACCAGGTCGGGTTTGTCGCGGACGGCTCTGGCGAATCCCTCGTCCCCGTCCCGCGCCAGGATGACTTCGTATCCCATGGCGATGAGGCGTGCCTGCATCACGCGGCGCAGGGCGTCCTCATCATCGACGACCAGAATCCTCGACTTGGACGGTATCGCCATCGTCGCACCCCTCCCTTCGCCATCTGGCTCACGTCTATCCGGATAGTACTCCGGGCGAGCCGCTGCTCCCATGGGGTGAAACCCTACCCGGGCAATATTGCGAGAAGCCGAGCTGCCGCATGGGGCGTCTCTCCGGAAGGGGCCGACGCGGCGCGGTTGGCGAAGGGACTGCATGCCATGCAGATGGACGAGGAGGACACGGAGGGAGGGCGGGAGGAAGGTTGACGCCCTTCCTCCCTCCGCTCCTACGCCGGGTCGAGCCGGATGGCGCACGCGTGGCCGTTCAAGTCCCACTCGGCGGCTCCGTCCGGCGCGGCGGGGGCATCCTCGATGCCCAGGGCCAGCGTCTCCGCCCGCACGTAGTCGGCATGCTCGGCGATCGCCTGGCGCAGGTCCGCGTCGCCCGCCCAGCGCAGGCGGATGCGCTGGGTGACCTCGAGGTCGGCGCTCTTCCGCATGCTCTGAACCTTGTTCACGAACTCGCGCGCGAGCCCTTCGCGCCGAAGCTCCGGGGTGAGGGCGGTCTCGATGGCGACCACGATTCCGCCTTCGGCAGCGACGACTACGCCCTCGCCGGGGACGTGTTCGATGGTGACGTCCGTCGGCCCGATCTCCACGGTCTGGCCGCCGATATCGAGGGACACCGTCTGCCCGGCCGCCAGCCGTTCTTGGTCCTCGGGTTTCATGGCCGAGATGGCGGCCACCACGCGCTTCACGTCCTTGCCGAACCGGGGGCCGAGCTGGCGGAAGTCCGCCTTCATCTTCAGCGTGGCCAAGCCGCGCTCGTTGTCGCGGAAGTCGACCCGCTTGACGTTCAGCTCGTCGGCGATCAGGTCCTCGAGCCGCCGGACGTTCGCCAGCAGCGCCTGGTTGCGGGTGACGACGTGCATCAGCGACAGCGGCTGGCGGACCTTCAGGTCGTGCTCCGCGCGTAGCAGTCGGCCCAGACCGACGACTGTCAGCACGGCGGCCATCTGCTCCTCGAGCGCCGCATCCCGGTTGACGCCGTCGCCGGTCGGGTAGTCGCAGAGGTGCACGGACTCCGGCATGTCGGGCGTCCGCAGGTTCCGGTACATGCTCTCGCTGACGAACGGCAGGAATGGCGCCGCGATTTTCGACAGCTGCACGAGGACGTAGTAGAGCGTCTGGTAGGCATGCGCCTTGTCGGCGTCGTCCTGCGACTTCCAGAAGCGCCGCCGGCTGCGGCGGATGTACCAGTTCGTCAGATCCTCGATGAAGCGCACGAACGGCCGGATGGCGCGCTGGAGGTCGTAGCGATCCATCGCGGCGACCACGTCCTGCGCGAGGCCTTCGAGCGAGCTGACGATCCAGCGGTCCAGCAGGTGCGGGCTGGCCAGCCGGGCGGGGCCGGGCTTCCAGCCGTCGATCGTGGCGTAGGTCACGAAGAACGTGTAGGCGTTCCAGAGCGGGATCAGCAGGTGGCGCATTGTCTGCCTGAGCCCTTCTTCCGAGAAGCGGAGGTCCTCTGCGCGGACAACCGGCGAGTTGATGAGATAGAGCCGGAGTGCGTCGGCCCCGTACGTGTTGATCACGTGGACGGGGTCGGGGTAGTTCTTGAGCCGCTTGCTCATCTTGCGCCCGTCCTCCGCGAGGACGAGCCCGTTGACCACGACGTTCCGGAAGGCCGGCTTGTCGAACAGCGAGGCGGACAGCACCATCAGCGTGTAGAACCACCCGCGCGTCTGGTCGAGCCCCTCGGCGATGAAGTCGGCCGGGAAGTGGGTCTCGAAGCGCTCGCGGTTCTCGAACGGATAATGGGCCTGCGCGTAGGGCATGGAGCCGCTCTCGAACCAGCAGTCCAGCACCTCGGGGATGCGCTTGAGCGTCCCCTTTCCGGAGGGCGCCGGAATCTCGAGCCGATCGATGAAATGCTTGTGCAGGTCGGTCACCTTTTCGCCGGTCAGCTTTTCGAGCT
>CAYRFK010000361.1:0-3724 GCA_964423465.1 uncultured Verrucomicrobiota bacterium
GAAAAAAATCTTGCGCCGAACGAAGCGATCATTTTGACGAGCGGTCATCTGTTCCCGGCGTTCAACTATTATTTTGACGGGGATGCGACCCAGGTTCGCTTGCCAGATGAGCCAACGCTCAACGCCGAGCGTGTCCTGGGTTTCGATGTCGCGCGCGATTTGAACGCCGCACTTGCCGGCAAGCGCGGCGTATGGCTGGTTGCGTGGCAAGACGAAGTCGTTGACCCGAACGGTGTGGTGCCGATGATGTTGACCGCGCACGGCACTGAGCAAAAAATGGCGGACGCGAATTTTTGGCACGTGCGTCTGCGCCATTGGACGCTCGATGCGAACACAACATTTTCGAACGAGCCGCAACCGGGAACCAAGCGCGAAGCAAATTTTAAAGACAAGGTAAAATTATTGGGGTTCGATGCGCGCACGCCCACGCCTGCCGATGTCGGCGCGTCGTTCAGTTTGTACTGGCAATCACTCGACACGTTCGAAGAGGATTACCTCGTCGCATTGCGTGTGCGTGATGCCGCCGGCAATGTGTGGGGTAAGCAAGATCGGCGTCCCGCCGGTTACAATTATCCGACGATGCGTTGGAAAAAAGACGAAAATCTTTTTGGCGCGTACACCGTGCCTTTGTTGCCTGGAACGCCGCCGGATAATTATTTTGTCGAGGTGACGTTTTACACTGCCAACAATCCTTCCGGTCTCGATGTGCTTGCGCCGAACGGCGCGCCGATGGGCAGAACAATTCGCATTGGTCCAATTCCGGTTTTGCCGGCAACTCAACCGGCGACGTTTGCATCGTTGAACATTCAGAGTACAATCAGTCAGCCGCTCGGACCATTCACGTTGTTGGGCTATCAACTCGGACGCGACAAGGCGAGTGCCGGCGAATCAATTCCGCTCACGCTGTTTTGGCGTGCGGATTCCAAACCGAATCGCGATTACACTTTTCAAATTCAATTCGGCAACACGACGAGCGATGTTTTGCCAATCGCCAATCTCCAATTTCCAACTTTGAATTGGCGTGCTGGCGAAATCGTGCGCGGACAATATCTCGTTACGATTCCGGCGAACGCGCAGTCGGGCGCGACGCCACTGCGTGTGGTGTTGAGTGACACCAGTTCACTCGACCTCGCCGCGTTCACGGTTGAGAAAACGGATCGGGTGTTCGTCAAACCGAATGCGCAATTTTCGCAAGACGCGAATTTTGGTAACTTGATTGCGCTCACTGGTTACCAATTACCAATTACGAATCTCAAATCGGGCGATACGCTCAAGCTAACCTTGTTCTGGAACGCGCGCGAAAAAATGGACAAGCCGTACACGGTGTTTGTGCATCTGCTCGACAAGGAGAGCAAGGTTGTCGCGCAAAAAGATGCGCAACCGATGAACGGGGCGCGCCCAACAACGGGCTGGGTCACCGGCGAGTACATCGCGGACAATTACGAATTACCATTTTCCAACCTCGCGCCTGGTGCGTATCGTATCGAAATTGGCTGGTACGACGCGCAAGATTTTTCGCGCTTGCAGGTTCTCGATGCAAACGGTGTGCCGACGAGCGATCATCTGATTCTCAACACAACCATCACGATAGGACAATAACATGCCGAGTGTGGTACTCGTTTTAATAGATGGAATGCGTCCCGATGCGTTGCAACACGCCGACACGCCGACGATGGATCGGCTCATCGCTTCCGGCGCGCATACCATGACCGCGCGCACGGTGATGCCTTCGATCACTCTGCCAGTGCATGCATCGTTGTTTCTGGGTGTGATGCCGGAACGACACGGCAACACGACCAACACCTGGACGCCGCCCGCGCGTCCCATCCCCGGTTTGATTGATCTGGTGCATCAAACGGGCGGCAAGACGGCGGCATTTTACAACTGGGAACAATTGCGCGATGTCTCGCGTCCTGGGTCGCTCGATGCGTCCTTTTTCATCAAGGACACGCACTCGCCGAATGGCGATACGATGATTGCCCATCTGGCTTCGGCATGGCTCACGCATAATCAACCGTCGCTCACATTTATTTATTTCGGTCACACCGATCAAGCCGGACATGATCATGGTTGGATGTCGCAACCATACCTGAACGCGATTGCCAATGCGGATCGTTGCATCGCAATGATTGTGAACGCGTTGCCAGCCGACGCGACCCTCATTGTCACGAGCGATCACGGCGGACACGCGCAGATGCACGGCACCGACAGCGACGAAGACATGACGATTCCGTTCATCATTAGTGGTCCGAGTATTCCATCGGCACATCGTATTCAACCCTCGTTGCACATCACCGATGTTGCGCCCACCATCGCGCATTTGCTCGGACTCGATTCACCCGCCGAATGGACGGGCACATCCATTTCTTTGAATCACCATGAAACCAAGCATTAGCGTTTTCTTTCCGTGTTACAATGACGCCGGCACGATGGGCGTAATGGTCATGCGCGCGATTCAAACTCTGCGCGAAATCTCGGACGATTATGAAGTCATCGTCATCAACAACGGCTCCAAGGACGATTCGGATTTGATCGTCGAAGAGTTGTCGCGGCTCTATCCAAATGAATTGCGTTACGAAAATCATCCCGAAGCGCTGGGCTATGGCGGGGCGGTGCGTGCGGGCTTTGCCAAAGCGACGAAAGAGTGGGTGTGTTACACGGATGGCGACGCGCAGTACGATGTGCGCGAATTAAAAGTGCTCGCCGAAAAAATTTCCGACGACGTGGATTTTATCAATGGCTGGAAAATCAAACGGCGCGATCCCTTGCATCGCATTTGGATCGGCATGGCGTACCAGTATTTCGTCAAAGCGATGTTCGGTTTGAAAATTCGTGACGTGGATTGCGATTTTCGTTTGATGCGTCGCGAGATTTTCGATGTGGTGCAACTCGAATCCACGACCGGCGCGATCACGTTCGAGCTGGTGAAAAAAGTGCAGGACGCCGGTTATCGTTTTGTCGAGGTGCCGGTGCGCCATTTTTATCGGCAATACGGTGTATCCCAGTTTTTCAACTTTCCACGCGTGGCCCGTACTCTGCTCGCATTGTTGCGTTGGTGGTGGCGGCTCGTCGTCAAGCAAGAAGCGATGAAAGCGTATCAGGGCAAACGCGCGGCGTAGATAATAGGAATTAAACAATGAAAGATCTGCCGCTTTTTGCAAGGCATAAGCAAATCGAAAATCGCTTTAGCCCGGATACGGAAATTGTTTTGTATCAGGGCACAGTCGAAAATTTTCTCACCACACTACCAGACAATGCTGTGCAACTCATCATTACATCGCCACCGTACAATCTCGGCAAAGAGTACGAATTGCGTGTATCAATTGAAAAGTATTTAGAAACGCAAGCGAAAATTATTACGCAACTTTGCCGCATTTTGCGTGATGATGGAAGTATTTGCTGGCAAGTTGGTAATTTTGTCGAAGAGGGTGAAGTATATCCACTCGATGTTTTTTACTATGGCATTTTCAAGAAACTTGGTTTGCACCTACGGAACAGAATTATTTGGCGTTTTGAGCATGATTTGCACGCATCGAAACGTTTTTCGGGACGATACGAAACAATTCTCTGGTTCACCAAAAGCGATCAATATATTTTCAATCTTGATCCGGTGCGTGTCCCGTCAAAGTATCCGGGTAAACGGCATTTCAAAGGACCCAACAAAGGCAAGCTATCTGGTAATCCGCTTGGCAAAAATCCCTCTGATATTTGGCAAGTAGTCGCG
>CAYRFK010000362.1:0-3723 GCA_964423465.1 uncultured Verrucomicrobiota bacterium
TGGTGCACAAGGGGAACATCATGAAGTTCACGGAAGGCGGGTTCCGGGACTGGGGGTATGAGACGGCCCGCAATCTTTTTGGCGCCGTGCCGATCGACGGGGGTCCCTGGCACAAGATCAGCCTGCCGGGGCAGCGTGAACTGGTGATCAAGGACTGCATTGCCGATGCGTTTCTCCAGCAGATCCTGCTGCGTCCGGCGGAGTACTCGGTGATTGCCACGTTAAACCTGAATGGTGATTATATTTCCGATGCGCTGGCGGCTTGTGTGGGCGGCATTGGCATCGCGCCCGGGGCGAACATCAACTACGACACCGGGGCGGCTTGTTTCGAGGCCACGCACGGGACGGCTCCGAAGTATGCGGATCAGGACAAGGTTAATCCGGGTTCACTGATGCTTTCCGGCGAAATGATGTTCCGCTACATGGGTTGGACGGAGGCGGCGGACCGGATTATTGCGGGGGTGGAGCGCACCATCGGCAACAAGACGGTGACGTACGACTTTGAGCGGCAGATGGACGGGGCGAAGTTGCTCAAGTGCAGTGAGTTCGCCGAAGCGGTTGCCGCGAACATGTGAAGAAGGTATTGGCCGGCTCCACCGGGATAAACCCGGTGGACGGGCCCCGGCGACATCGGAACCAAATTACCGGGCGGTGTTTGCCGGAGTTGTCCTGATCTCCGGCGGGTGGTATAATTCGGGGCAGGAGAACGGATATGATCCACGTCAAAGTCACAGGATTATCGCTTTCGAACATGGGGTTCGTGGTATTGTTGCGAGGCGAGCATGATCCCCGGACGTTGCCTATTTTCATTGGCGGTGCGGAAGCGCAATCGATCGCCGTGCGCATGGATAATGTCGAGATTCCCCGCCCGCTCACGCATGATCTCTTCAAGAATGTTCTGGACTGCGCGGAGTGCCGACTCAAGCGTGTGGTCATCAATGATCTTGTGGAGGGGACATTTTTCGCGGTACTGGTGCTTGAGCATGATGCGGTGGAGGCTGAGGTGGATGCTCGCCCCAGTGATGCCGTGGCCTTGGCCATCCGGATGGCGGCGCCCATTTATGTGATGGGCAAGGTGATGGACCAGGCCGGGATCCTGATCGAGGAAAAGACCGGGGAGGCGGAGAAGAAGACCCCGTCGGTCAAGCATCCGCCTCAGGCCGGATCCGGGGTTGATCAGCTGAAGGTGCAACTGGAGCAGGCCATCAGTAGCGAGCGGTACGAGGAGGCGGCGCGCCTGCGTGATGCCATCCGGAAGGTCGAGCAGGAGCACAACCGGAACTGAGGCGGATCAGGGGGAGGGTTGGGCCAGTTCCGTCACTGCCCGGATCAGGGTTTCGGCCTGATAGGGTTTTGGGACGATACTGCGGAAACCGTGCTGACGATAATTAGACAGCACGGGGTCATTGGAATAACCGCTGGAGACGATGGCTTTCACGGAGGGGTCCATTTCCCGGAGCCGGTGTATGGTGTCCTTGCCGCCCATGCCGCCGCGGATGGTCAGGTCGAGGATGACGACATCGAACGGATGATCGGACGATCGTGCCGAATCGTAAGCGGCGAGGGCTTCCTCGCCGGTGGAGACGGCGGTGATTCCGCAACCGTTGCGGGTCAGGATCCGGGTGGCAAGATTCCGGATGGCCTCCTCATCATCCATGATCAGGACCCGGGTACACCCTCCCGTATTTTTGGGGATCCTTGCCGTTGGCAGAGAAGAGGAAGCGGTGGTGATGGCAGGCAGGAAGAGATCGAACGTGGTGCCGATCCCGAGGCGAGAGTGAACGGTGATATGGCCGGCATGGTTATTGATGATGGAGAGCGTGGTGGCCAGTCCCATTCCGCTACTGTGTTGCTTGGTGGTGAAATAGGGGTCAAAGATTTTGGTCAGGTGGCGCTCCGGGATGCCGACTCCTGAATCCGTGATGGCGATCTTGAGGTAGGGGCCGGGCGGCAAGGGAACGGGGCTGTCGTCTTCAAGGAGCAGATTTTCGGCGGCAATGTGGATGGTTCCGCCGCCGGGCATGGCTTGATTGGCATTGACAATCAGGTTGCGGATGGCCTGGGCCAATTGCTGCGGGTCAGCCGCACTCTTCCATAGTGAGCCAGGCAGGCGAAGGTCCAGGCGGGAGGTGGTCCCGTGCAGGGCAAATTCGGCGGCTTCTTTGACCAGCGTGCCGACGTCGATTTCCGCCTTGATGGGAGCACCGCCCTCGGCAAAGGTTAGTAGTTGTTGGGTCAGGAGACCGGCCTTTTGGACGGATTCTTCGGCATCGGTCAGCATGGGCAGGATCTCCGGTGCGGTTTGCGGATGGGATCGGACGAGCGACACATTCCCCAGAAGGGTGGTCAGGAGGTTGTTGAAATCGTGGGCGAGGCCGGCGGCGAGGTGGCCCAGGGACTCAAGTTTTTCGGTTCGGATGCGCTCCTCCTGGATGCGGAGGGTTTCCGTGACATTGCGCAGTACAAAGACCATGCCGATGAAAGCGGTGGACGAGTCGCAGATGGGGTTGCCGGTGACGGTCACCCGCAGGTCACTGTTGTCGCAGGCCATGAGCCGCAAGGGGATAAGGGGGGCATAGGGTTGTTTGTCGCGCAGGGCCTTTTCGATGGCCGGGGCGCAGGGGCGGAGGCCGGACGCCTCCACGAGGGGGAGCATCGCGGGAAGCGGGTGCCCGATGAGGTCCTGTTGCGACTGGGCGAGCCAGGATTCAATGATTCGGTTGACCAGGATGATGTTGCCGGACGTGTCCGTGGCGACGACGCCGTCGCCGATGCTGCGGAGGGTGACGCTTAGCCGTTCCTTCTCTGTGGCCAACCGCTCCCGGGCCAGATAGAGTTCGGTGACATCCGTGAAGATGGCGGCGAATTGGCCAGGTTTCGGGGAGTAGGCGTGCACGGAGAAATGCTTCTGCAATGCAACGGCGTGGTCTTCGAAGGAGGCGGGGGTGCCGGTCAGGGCGACGGCGCCGTACCGGGTGATCCAGGAGGGCTCGATGCCGGGGATCACTTCCCGCACGGTTCTGCCGAGGATGGAGTCGTGGTGCAGGCCGGTCAGCGCCTCGAAGGCGGGATTGACGTCGAGGAAACGGTAGTCGCAGGGGTGGCCGGCCTCATCCAGGATGATTTCGTGGAGGGCGAAGCCGCTGGTCATTTCGGAGAAGAGGGATCGGTACTTTGCCTCGCTCGTCTGCAGGGAGTCCGCGGCGAGTTTCCGGGCGGTGATATCCTCGACGATGGCAAAGCCGAACACGGGTTTGTTGTGGGTTCCGCGGATGGCGGTGGCGTGGATATTGGCCCAGACGATCCGCCCGTCCTTATGGAGATAGCGTTTCTCGGAGGAGAAATTGGATCTGGCGGGCGAGGTCAGGATCGGGCCGGGGAAGCGGTTGGATTCGAGAGCCCAATCCTCCGGGTGGGTTAACTGTGCAACGGTTTTGCAGCGGAGTTCATCCGGGGTGTAGCCAAGCATGTGGCAGAAGGCGGGATTGCATTCCAGAATGGTTCCATCGAGGTCGCAAAGCGCGATTCCCATGATGGATTGCTCGAAGATGCTGTTATAGATCTGGTTCCAGCCGCCAGTGGATGTGGTGTTTTCGGCCATGGCAAGACTTCACCTTCTGTGCAAAACGCCTAAGGCCTTCACCATCCCAAAGGCGGAACAGGGATGCAATGGTAAAATCAGGCTGGTAAAATCAGGCTGGCAAAAACGCGGGCGACCGGACT
>CAYRFK010000363.1:0-1472 GCA_964423465.1 uncultured Verrucomicrobiota bacterium
CCATCCGCATCACGAACCGGTTCCCCCCTTTCGTCCCAGATCCTGCCATCCGGGGTCTGTACGATAATATGCGCCGACTGCCCTGTTTGAAATGCTTTCAGGGTTGGGCAGTTCTCGCAGGGTCTTACGGAATCACCCCAAAATGAAAAACAAGGCCTGCCGGTCATATCCTCTGGCAGCCTATTCATAGACTTTGCAGCAGCTTCGTTCACCCAGAGTATTGCTAATTCCTTATCGACCAGGATAATGTTGGCTGTGATCCCGTTCAGGATGGCATGTTTTTGCGCCTCGCTATCCCGCAGTTTTTCTTCAGACCGCTTGCGCTCGGTGATGTCCTGATGTGTTCCCATCACCAACCGGGGCTTCCCATCATCCGTCCAGGAGGTCACTTTACCCCGATCCAGGACCCACACCCAGTTTCCGTCTTTATGTTTCATCCGCGATTCAAATTCATAGTAGTCAAGCTCGCCGCGAAAAACCTTTTCAAGCAGTTCGTTACTGGCGTTAAGATCGTCCGGGTGGGCATATTTGACCCAGGTCTCGATCGAAACGGGGGATATCTCATCCAGGGTGTACCCGATGATTTCTGCCCAACGATCATTAAAAATGGTTTCCCCAGTCTCGACATTCCACTCCCAGGTCCCTGAATTGGTACCTTTTATAATGTTATCCAAACGCCGGCGCTCTTTCTTCAGTGCCTCTTCCACCTGTTTGTTTTTTGATATATCTGAAGAAATAATTTGAACGCCGATCACCTGGTTTGAAGAATTCAAAATACGGGTAAAAACACTTGTGAACCACTTGAAACTTCCTGGCAGTTCAACTTTATCTTCATACTCGTGCATTTCATTTGATGCGGCGGCTTTCCGGATCCTATCCATATACACATCAGCGTCCCTGGCGGGGAATAACTCGTAAATGGACTTGCCGGTAAAATCTTCAGGGTGTCCCCCCATATTTCTTGCAGCCATCAAGTTATATGAGATCACTATTCCATCCGGAGAATAATAGCCGATCCCCACACCGGCGCTCTCATGCAGGAATTTATATTTTTCTTCACTCTCACGCAGCAGTTCTTCGGTCCGCTTGAGTTCTGTGATGTCTTGTGCCGTGCCGATAATTTTGATCGCTTTCCCCTGCCCGTCCAGCTTTCGATTCCCCATTGCAAATATGGTGTGGATCGATCCATCTTTATGTATTACCCGGTATTCAAGTGATGGTGATTTACCACTTGAAATATTAATCCTCATGCTATTGGTGAATTTCTCAACATCATCAGGGTGAATAATTTTTAAAAGAGTTTCCGGCTTTCCGTCAAATATGCCGGGGATGATGTCGTAAACCCGGTACATTTCTTTCGACCAAACCACGATATTTCGAATTAAATCCCATTCCCAACTCCCTATCTGGGCAATTCGTTGAGACTCAGCGAGACTTGCCTCGCTTTTCCGCAGCGCATCCTCCGCCTGTTT
>CAYRFK010000363.1:1482-3706 GCA_964423465.1 uncultured Verrucomicrobiota bacterium
CGTCCTTCCTCCAATAGGTTGTCGATACTTCAACATCAAAGACACTGCCATCCTTTCTGCGATGACGGGTATCAAATTGTTCCGCGCCGAATTCAATCACACGCTTAATTCGGGCGGCGGTCTCGGCAGGGTCTTCCAGGGCATCCAGATCATTGATACCCAATTGTGTCAGTTCAGTCAGGGTATATCCCGTCATTTCACAATATGCATGGTTGGCGTCAATAAATTTCCCATCTGCATTCAGCACCCAAAACCCATCTTGTGTGGTTTGAAGAATTGCCCGCAGGTAAAGTTCACTCTCCTGCAGCTGGCGTGAGCGCTCATGCAGCAGGTCCTGGACTCGCAGCAAGGCGCGTTCACGGCGGGTGCGTTCGCATTGTGCGATGAGATATCCGGGCTCAAAAGGTTTCTGCAGGTAGGCCGACACGCCCAACTTCATCCAGGTCAGCGCGAGTTCCGGCTGCGGGTCGGCGGTCATCATAATGCAAACACAATCCGGAGAGTTCTCCTGCAGGGGTCTCAACAACCCATCCCCAGCTCCATCCGGCAGATGATAGTCCAGTACCGCCACATCATACGTGTTTTGCGCGATCATGGCGAGCGCTTCCTGATAAGATGAGGTCGCATCGACCCAATAACCATGCGCCTGCAAAGCCCTCACCAGACGACTGGAAACCAGCCCCCCAGTTTCAACCACCAGTACTTTAAGGACAACCGCCGTTGTTTCACCCTTGATCAGCGCCCGCACCTGCTCAACGAACTGCTGCCCAATGAACGGCATGCGTAAAAATGCATTGGCGCCAAGGTCAGTTGTGATCCGCGCAGGTTCATCACCGGAAAATGTGGCAGATACCACCAGGATCGGCGTCTTATTAAAACGTGCAAACTCGGGAGAGCGCAGCAGACGGCAAAACTTCCAGCCGTCGATCCCTGGCATATACAGATTGGTGACGATCAGGACCGGAGCCAGGTCATCCCGCCCCATGGCAGCCAGCGCGGTCTCGGCGCTTTTGAAGGGAACAGGTTCCAAACCTGCCTTCTGCAGCAAGCCGCATAACACATTCAACTGGGTGGTGTCATCGTTGACCACTACAGCGCCCGGCTTGGGCGGGGAATTATTTTCTGAATATGCCACTAAATTCTCCTCATCTACTTTTGGTAGACCACACGGTTGCCGCCATCCCGCTTTGACCGGTACATGGCCGCATCAGCGCCGTCCAACAACTGGTCTTCACCGCTCTCCGGACCCGCAATGGAAACTCCCATACTTGCTGTAACAGACACCTGAACCCCATCCTTGATGAGCTTATAGCCGGCAACAGAGGCCACCAGCCTTTCGAACAGGTGCGCGCAAATTTCCTCCTCGGGGCCTGGCGCCACCACCAGAAATTCATCCCCGCCCATGCGTCCAAAGGAATCATACGCCCGCAGCTGGCCGGCAATGATCCTGGAGATCCCAATTAAAACTTCATCCCCGGTCTGATGCCCGTACTGGTCATTGATCTGTTTAAAATGGTCTATATCAAAAAACCCGACACAGAGTCCGTTGCCGGCACTCAATCCCCCCCGCCGGGCGCGGGTTAATTCCCTGGCAAGCTGGTCCAGAATGGCACGCCGATTCAGGATTCCGGTCAAAGGGTCGTGCGTGGCAAGATGAGCCAGCGTCTGTTGGGTCTCATAGAGACGGGCTTGCAGTTCCACGGTGCGCTCTCCGACCTTAACTCTGGCAAAAAGCTCTTCATTATCAAACGGCTTTCTGACGTAGTCATTTGCGCCAGATTCAAAGCCCGAAAGAACATCGCCTTTTTCATCCTTACTGGTGAGCAGGATGATATATGGCGGCGGCTCTTGGATCGCGGCGCGTGTCCGCCTGATCACTTCCGGCCCGTTCATCTTAGGCATCATCCAATCCAGAATGACCAGACGCGGGCTGTCCGCCTGCTGCAGTACATCCCAGGCAGCCTGCCCATCTTTGACTTCGACTACATCATAGCCCCATTTTTTTAGAATACCGGTCAAAATCGTGCGGGCGGTCAGATCATCTTCGGCGATCAGAATTCTCATCGGCATTTCCGTATTAGGAGGGAATAAGATTAAATTTTCGTAATTCTTCCAGCAAACGCGCCTTATGAATGGGTTTGCTCAGATACCCGTCGCAAAGACCTGCAAACGCTTCAATTTTTTTCTGCATATCGGTCAATGCCGTGGTCATCAAAATTTTTGC
>CAYRFK010000364.1:0-3674 GCA_964423465.1 uncultured Verrucomicrobiota bacterium
CACTCACTGCCGCGCGCGAAGAAGGCGACCCATTCCAGGTCGCGATTTTGGATATGCAGATGCCTGGAATGGACGGCGCGACACTTGGCCAGGCGATCAAAAACGACGAGCGCCTGTCAGGCACACACCTGGTTTTGTTGTCTTCGCCGGGAGAACGCGGGGATGCCAAACGCTTTGCGCAGATTGGCTTTGCAGGCTATCTGACCAAACCCGTGCGTCACGCGGATCTTTTCAGTGTCCTGTCTATCGCGCTGGCCGGAAACGTCGCGCTGACTGATTCGCGCCCAATCGTGACTCGTCACTCCGCGCGTGAAGTCCAGCGCGCAAACGTGACTGCCGGGATACACATTTTGCTGGCGGAAGACAACATCACCAACCAGCACGTGGCGTTGGGCATCCTCAAGAAATTTGGCTTAAAAGCCGATGCCGTTGCGAATGGTCTTGAAGCCATCAAAGCCCTGGAAAGCATTCCCTACGACCTGGTGCTGATGGATGTGCAGATGCCCGGGATGGATGGCCTGGAAGCCACCCGGCGTATCCGTGATATCCAATCCAACGTGATCAATCACAACATTCCGATTATCGCCATGACCGCTCATGCCATGCAAAGCGACCGGGATCACTGCTTGCAGGTTGGCATGAACGACTATGTTTCCAAGCCGGTTGATTCGCAGGCGCTGGCTGAAGCGCTTGAACGCTGGCTGCCCAAAGAGGACCGGGGATCAGGGACCGATGACCGAGGAGACCCAACATCTCCGAACCTGTCCGTCCCCGGTCTCGATTTGCTAAGCAAATCGTCCTCCGTCGAATCACCCGTCTTCGATAAAGCTGCCCTGATGCAGCGCCTGATGGGCGATGATGAACTGGCCAGCCTGGTCATCGCAGGTTTTCTGGAAGATATCCCGCTGCAAATCCAGGCGCTGAAAGGCTACCTGCAGGCAGGTGATGCTCATGGGGCTGAGCGCCAGGCGCACACCATCAAAGGCGCATCTGCCAATATTGGCGGCGAAGCGCTGCGGACAATTGCCTATGATCTGGAAAAACTCGGAAAGTCTGGCGACCTGTCCGCCGTCCGAGAGCGCGTGGGCGAATTGGAGCTGCAGTTTGCGCGTTTGCGAGTGGTATTGGAAAAAGAGCTTTGAGCTGGTTCTGTGGATATTGGTATGGAAAATAGCAACCAACCCAAAGCTGAACTGCGCCAAGAGGCCGAGGAGATAGTCAAGAAAAACGTGGCTCAGTCAGCGGAACGAATTGAGACACTTTCGCCTGGTGAAATGCAATCGCTGCTCCATGAGTAGCGCCCGCACCAGACCGAGGAGGATGTGCGTCAGGCGCTGCTGGAGATTATGCAGGGGTTGGTTGAAATTCAAGACTTAAAGGAATTTCTAAGATTCATCCATCAAACCATTGCCAAAGTGATTTACGCCGAAAATTTCTTTGTGATTCAGTACGATGCCGAAACTGCTTTGTTTGAAGAAATCTACTCGGTGGACAAGTACGATCCGCCTGCACTTCCATCTAATCTGGAAAATAGCATCAGTGCTTATGTTTTTCGCAGCGGGCATCCACTGTTGTTGACCCAGGCGCGGTTTGACGAGTTGGATGCCCAGGGCGCTGTGAAACTCATCGGGACCAATTCACCATTCTGGTTGGGTGTGCCGATACGAACCTCGTTTGGAATCATCGGTGTGATCGAGGTACAGGATTACGACTATCCGAATCGTTACTCGGAACGCGACATAAATTTCCTTGAAGCAATAGCCAGCCAGGTGGGGCAGGCAATCAGTCGCAAGCAGGCGGATGCGGCTCTGAAGGAGAGCGAGGAGAAATATCGCGGGTTGGTTCAAGGTTTATCTGAAGCGATTTCGATCTATATCGAAGGGAAGATTGTTTTTGCCAATGCGGCCTGCGCTCAACTCATGCGCGCAAGCAGCGTTGATGATCTTAGGGGAAAGCCGGTCATCGAATTTGTTCACCCTGATTATCGGAATTTTGTAATCCAACGTATGATCGCAGCCCAAAAAGAAAGAAAACCATTAACGGTTGCCACGGAAAAATTTATCCGCATGGATGGGAGCGCCGTTGATGTGGAAGTAAACGCCAGCCCGACCACCTTCGAAAGGAAACCTGCGGTTCAACTTATAATCCGCGACATCACAGAGCACAAACAAGCCGAAACGGCGCTGCGTGAAATCCAGGAGTTGTTGACGCTGTTCTTGCGAAATTCGCCATATTACACCTACATCAAGGTGGTTACGTCGAGCGAGAGCCGAATACAGCTAGCCAGCGATAATTTTCAAGAGATGATCGGCATCGCAGGGCAGGATATGGTGGGCAAAACTATGGATGAACTATATCTTGCGGAATTTGCTGCGAAGATTTCGGCTGATGATTGGTCTGTAGTTTCAAAAGGTGAGGCGCTGACCCTGGATGAGGATTTCAATGACCGTCACTATAACACGATCAAGTTCCCGATCATTCAGGGCGAAAAAATCCTGTTAGCTGGTTACACCATCGACATCACAGAACGCAAGCGGGCGGAAGTTGCACTGCGCGATGAAGAAAACTAATTAACTGATGTTACGCAGCCTTGAGAGCTTGCAGCTCATCGAAAGCCACACGAATAGCTTTGATGTATAACTGTGCCCGCAATGCAAAATGATTGAGATGTCGCTTAATTGACAGGCACTCCAATTTGAAAAAGGCGTACAAAACGGCAAATACGTGGTTATTTTGTGTGACGACCCGACGAACATGCGCCTTACCCAAGGCAACATTTTGTTTGATCGATTTATGGAAGACTTCCACCGGCCATCGTTTTTGATAGGTCGCTAGAATTTGCCTCGTTTCACCGTTGTATCACTGCAAGCAAGATAAAGGATTCCTATGCTGCCATCTTTATTCGAAAAAATCTAGCGCACAATGCTCAGAGGAAATGGCACGTCTTTGAGCCAGCCGACAAACAACGTCTCTTCTTGCCATGGCAATTCTTCAATCGGTGTGAAACGAGTGGCTTGATAATCTTCTTCGCTCACGGCTGCCAGCCGAGCAGGGACTTCGCTATTTATCGCGCATTCGGGGAGCCTCGCAGCGCATGGGGCAGTTGATCGAAGATCTGCTCTACCTTTCAAGGATCACTCGTAGCGAGGTGAAGCTTAGCCGTGTAGATCTCAGCGCAATCGCGCAACAGATCGCTGATGAATTGCTTGTTCAGTCTCCTGATCGTCAGGTTGAATTCGAGATTCGCCTCGCTCTTATTGTCCGGGCGGATGCAAACTTAATCAAAATTGCCCTGGAAAATTTATGAGCAATGCCTTAAAATTCACCAGTAAGCGGGAACTGGCCCATATCCAGCTTGGGGCGCTTGAACAGGCTGGCGAGCGAGTCTTTTTCGTGCGCGCTAATGGCGCTGGCTTTGACATGGCCTATGCCGATAAACTCCTTGCGCCATTCCAACGACTGCATGGAGCCAGCGAATATTCAGGGACCGGCATCGGGCTGACCATTGTGGAGCGGATCATTACCCGGCATGGCGGGCGCATCTGGCCAGCAACAGCCGTGAACTAGGGATCAACTTTTTATTTTACGCTGGGAAGCGAATGAAGGCTCAAGTGGATATCAGGGGTTTCTTAAAGTCGACAAACAAGCTCCAGTGCAGATGACGGTTTAGCGCA
>CAYRFK010000365.1:0-3618 GCA_964423465.1 uncultured Verrucomicrobiota bacterium
TGTCCGCAAAGCGTTTCAGGACGCGGCCGCCCGCGCGTTTCCATAGGAGGCGGGACCGGCGCGACGACCGTGTCCCGGACCGCCGGCTACTTGGAGATGTTTTCCTCGAGGATCGGCCGCGTGAACATGATGTGGCCGTAGAGGCCGCCCCAAGAGCCGTCCGTGCGCCGGTCCTTGCTGATGTCGAGCGTGTAGAGGAAGGCTCCGCCGGCCTTCTTCACGGCAACTTCGACGGTCACGCTGCGGGTCACGCGGTGACGGATGGCGCTGTGCGTCGTGTCCGTGAACTCCAGTGCCGACTCTTCCTTCCAGTCCGCCGAAAGCACGCTCGTGCGGAGGATGCGGGCATCTGAGTGGTCCTTTGCGACGATGTCGGCCGCCTGCGCGACGATGTCGGCCTTGTCGGGGCCGGCGTACTTCCCGGGCGCGACGCGTGTGTCGGCCACCCGCTTCTGCCGCAGCACAGCGTCATCCTGCTCGAGCCCGGCCAGCCGCTTGAGCAGGTCCGCGGGCTGCGGGTCGTCCGCCGCAAGGAACACGGTCACGCGGCCAATGGCGCGGCGGATGTCGGGGAGGGTGTCCTTGTCCATCGTGAGAAACGCCTGGTTCCCGGCGTTCTTCTGCTGCTGCTCGCCGATGAACTTCCCGGCGTGGTCGAGCCTGGTGCGGATCTCGTCGAGCCCCCGGGCGCCATAGGACTTCATCGAGTCGCGGAACTCGGCGAGGGCGGTGTCGAGTTCCTTCTCGACCGCGGCAAGGTCCTCCGTCTTCGCGGTGACACCGGCCGCGCGGTATTCCTTCAGGGCCTGCGAGGCCTCGGCGAAGATGCGGACGCGATCGTTCATCTCGGCCTCGTCCATGCTGGCGCTCGGGACAAGGTGGCGGGTCTTGTCATGGCCGGACTGGTGGGACGGGATAACGTAGGGACGCAGCCGGGCAAGCCAGCCCGCCGAGGCGGATTCGGCAGCGGCGGCCGCCGCACCCGCCGAGGCGGCCTGGCCGGACATGCGGGAGACGAACGCATTGATCTGCGAGTCGGCCTTGGCGATCCGGTCGCGGCCGGCCTTCACGTCCGGGTTGTCCGGCGCGATGCGCGAGCCGTGGCGCTGTTCGAATGTGGCCATCGCGGCCTGCGCCTCCTCGAGATACGAGCGGGCCGTCTTGTCGCGGTCCTTCATGTTGGGGGTGGCGAGGGAGTCGTCGAGCGTGCGGTCGACCCGGTCCAGGCGCTGGTGAATCTCACGCAGCAACTGGACCGCGCCGGACGGCAGCGCGGCCGCCGTGCCGGAGCCGGAGGGCGAGGTGGACGGAGCGGCGGGGCGCTGCGGCGCGGCCGATGCGGCGGGCGCGGCACCGGCCTTCTTCTCGATCTGTTGCGCAAGGCGCTGGATCTTGGTCTTCAGGGCCGCGGCCTGCGCGTCCTGCGGCGCAAGGGCCGATGCCTTGTCGGCAAGCGCCTGCGCCTCCGCAAGCGCCGCACCCGATTCCGCGATCTTCCCCCCGAAGAACGCGCGCTCTGCCGTGCGGTAGGACTGGCCCGCATCCCGGACCAGCGCGGCCGCGTCCTGGCTGCGGGCGACCCCCGCCCAGAGGCCCGCGGTGCACAGGCCGGCGGCAACCCACGTGCGGACCGGAAGCGGCAGAATCCTGTTGGTGCTCATGCTCGTCCTCCTCGGCGGGGCGTTGACGACCCCGGTCGCGGGGAGCTTATCCAACCCGCCCCCGTCTTGAAAGGGCCGTCTGTAGGGTGTCTACCCCTCCAGCGCCTCGACGGCGGGCTGGAGGCAGAAGCGCATGTACATCGGCATGTTTCCCGTGCCCTTCGCAGCCGCGAGGACCTCCTTCATGGCCGGTAGCGCAGGGAGGGCCTTTGGACCGAGCAGCTGAAGCGTGCGCGCGGCGGCAAGAGCCTCGTGCGGATCGGCGCTGCGGAGCGAGGCCTCCAGCACCTGGAGCGCGGCCGTGGTGCCGTCCAGCGCCGCAAGGCATGCCGCAGCCTCGATACGGACCGGCGGACATTCATCCTTCAACGCCGCTTGAAGAGCCCTGCCGTGCTCCTTTGCCGCCGCTTCGCCCGTGGCGCGCAGGCCGACCGCCGCCCACCAGCGGACCGACGGATCGGGATCGGCCAGGCGCTTCGCCGATTCCGCGGCGGTGCCGGGCCGGCCGACGAGTTCGGCGGTCTCGAGAATGCGCGCGAGCGGATAGAGTTTCTCGTCCCGCGCAGCATCCCACGGCGTCGCTCCGGTCGCGGCCAGCTGCGCCATCCGCCATTCGGGGAAGAAGCCGGTGTCGCGGATCTGTGCGAGCCAGTCGAGATTCGCGGCGCGCATCCGCTTCAGCGTTGCCGCATGCGCGGGATCGTCCACGAGATTCCGCAGTTCCCACGGGTCGGCCTCGGTGTCGAAGAGCGCCTCGGCGGATTTCGACGGCCCCGCATACGCAAGCTGCGCCGCGTTCATCCCGCCGGCCTTCGCGACGCGCGTGATCTCCTGCCGCAGTTCCGACTGGTCGGAGTAGCCCTCCGGGGCATTCCACGACAGGTGCGGCATGTAGTTCCGGATGTAGTGAAACCGGCCGTCGCGCACGGACCGGCTCACGTCGAGCGCCTCGTCGACGCGGTCGCGCGCGGCGTAGACATACTCGCGCGGGGCGGCGGCGGCGGGGCCGAGGAACGGCCGCGCCTGCGTGCGGTCGGGCTGCGGCACGCCGGCGAGGCTGAGCACGGTGGCGTGGAAGTCGACAAAGCTGACAAGCCGGTCGATGCGCGTGCCGGGCCCCGAGGGCGCCCAGCCCTTGAACGCCTCCGGGAACCGGACGAGGAGCGGAACCCGCAGCCCGGTGTCATGGGTCGTGCGCTTGCCGCGCGGAATGCCCTGGCCGTGGTCGGGGAAGAAGCAGACGATCGTATCCTGCGCGAGTCCATCGTTCTCGAGCTGTTCGAGTATGACGCCGGCACGCCGGTCCATCGCCATGATGCAGTCATGCACGCGCGCCATGCCCTTTCGCACGACCGGCGTGTCGGGATAGTACGGGGGCACAGGCGCCTTTGCGGTGTCGTGCCGCTCCCCCGGCTTCAGGATCGCCCCGATTTGCTTCTCGTAGACCGCCTCGGGGGTCACGCCCGTCCACGACTGGTGCGTCTCCATCAGGTTGAAGATGGCGAAGAACGGCTGGCCCGGCTTCCGCGACCGCCAGTGGGCCTTCCCGCTGCACTCATCCCACGATTCCGCCACGAAGCGGGCCTCGGCGGCGCAGTTGTAGTCGGTCTTCACATTGTTCGTGCAGTGGTAGCCGGCCTCGCGGAGGCGCGCGGGCAGGCCGTGGACCCAGTCGGGGACGGGGTGCTCCGAGCGAAGGCCGTGCGCGCCCATCGCGTTGGCATGAAAGCCGGTGATGAGGCAGAAACGGGCGGGCGAGCAGACCGGCGCGGAGGCGAAGGCCTTCGTGTAATGGACGCTCTGCTTCGCGAGCCGGTCGAGGTTCGGCGAGGTCGCGTAGGCGTCGCCGCAGAAGCCGAACCACGGCGAGGTGTCCTCGCAGGTGATCCAGAGGATGTTCGGCCGCAGCGCAGCCGCCGCCCGGGCGCCGCGCGCAGCCACCGCCGCCGCAGCCATG
>CAYRFK010000366.1:0-3580 GCA_964423465.1 uncultured Verrucomicrobiota bacterium
TGGATGCACTGAAAGCCTAAAGCTCAAGGCACTAAAGCAAATGACCCAACTCGGGTCAAAGATTTTCAGACCTGACTTTTATCAGTATTCCCGCGGTGGTGGTCGCTTAGGGCTTTGAGCTGTGGGTTTGGTGGGTTGGAAGCGGAAATCTGGGCACTGATTTTGGGTCGTAAGCTGCCCGGATGGCCCACGTCCGCACGGTGAAGACCGCTTCCGGGGCGACCGCGGTGCAGATCGTGTGGTCCAACCGACGCGGATCCCGCAACATCGAGCACCTGGGCTCGGCCCATGACGAGGCCGGCGTCGCGGCGCTGAAGGCGGCCGGGGCGCAACGTATTGCTGGTGGCCAGGACCAGCTTGATCTCGGGCTGGGCGCCTGCAGCCACGCCGAGCCGTTGCCGATCACCTCCTCGCGTGCCCAGCACCTGTGGTCGGCGCTGTCTGACATCTATGACGTGCTGGGTTTCGATAAGGCCGCCGAGGGTGATGAGGTGTTCCGGCAGTTGGTGCTGGCCAGGATCATCGAGCCGACCAGCAAGGCCGATTCGCTTCGGGTGATCGATGAAGCCGGTATCACCGCGGTGTCCTACCCCACGCTCAACCGCCGGCTCCCGTTGTTCGCCAAACCCGTTTTTCGGCAGGCGCTTTCGGCCGCGTGCGCCGCGAACGCGCAACTCGGGCCGGCCAGCCTGGTGCTCTTCGATGTCAGCACGTTGTACTTCGAGACCGACGCCGGAGACGGGTTCCGCGAGCCGGGGTTTTCCAAGGAACGCCGACTGGAGCCGCAGATCACTCTCGGTCTGCTCACCGACGCCTCGGGGATGCCGCTGATGGTGGAGGCATTCGAGGGCAACAAGGCCGAAACCGCGACCATGCTGCCGGTCATCACCGCGTTCAAGAAAGCCCATCAGCTCGCCGATGTCACCGTCGTCGCCGACGCCGGAATGATCTCGGAAGCCAACCAGATCGCTCTGCAAGCCGTGCTGACCAGGTCGGGGCCTACCCGGTTCCCTGCTGGAGCCTCGGGCGATGCGCAGAGTCCCCTCGACGCAATCGTCGACATACATGAAGCTGCGGTTTGTTCGCCGTCGCCCCAAATGTCGATTTCACTGGTGGCCTCGGCCCCCACGCGCCGCCCCGGATGTCACCACCGGCGTCGTTGGCCGAGTAACAGCCCCCGGCAAGGTTGAGGGTGTCCACCGCGTCCTAGCTAAGGCAAATGTCCTAACTCAGGTACTGACACGAAAATTAGGTGACCACAACGGGTGACCGGTGGGGTTGGTGAGTTAGGCGGTGTCGGCGAGTGGTTCGAGGGTGACGCGGTAGCCGAGGGCCTGGAGTTGGTTGACCGCGCGTGTTTTTGTCGCGGCCGGTTGGCGTGCGGTGTAGTAGTCGGCGCCGGGGTCGCGGTAGAAGTCGCCGTTGGTGAGCAGGTTCCAGGCGGCGATGACCATGGCGTGTTCGACGGCGACGATGGCGCGCATGGGTCCGCGCCGTGCGGCGATGCGTTTGTATTTGGCCGAGAAGTAGGTGTTCTTCGAGCGGGCTGCTGAGAGCGCGGCGATGCCCAGGACTCCTTTGAGGTTGCGGTTTCCGGGGCGGGTCTTACTGGATTTGACCCGGCCGGCGGACTCGTTGGATCCCGGGGCCAGGCCGGCCCAGGACGCCAGGTGCCCGGCGGAGGGGAACACGCTCATGTCGGCGCCGGTTTCGGCGATGAAGACCTCGGCGACGATGCGGGAGAACCCGGGAATGCTGATCAGCAGGTCCCGGGCGGGACGAAAGGGTTCCATCGCCGCCTCAATACGCTCGTCGAGGCGGGTGATGTCGGCGCTGTGGGCGTCGATGCGGTCCAGGAACAACCGGGCCATGAACGCGTGGTGGTCGCTGAACCGTCCGGTCAGCGCTTCAGTGAGCGCGGGGATCTTCGAGCGCAGCCGCCGGCGAGCCAGATCGGCCAGTGCAGCGGGGTCGCGTTGGCCGGCGATGAGCGCTTCGAGCATCGCCCGCCCGGAAACCCCGGTGATCTCGGAGGCCACCGAGGACAGTTTGATGCCGGCGTCCTCGAGCAGCTTCTCCAGCCGTTGGGTTTCCCGGGTGCGTTCGCGGGTGATCACCGTGCGGGCCCGCGTCAGATCCCGCAACGCGCGGATCGGGGCGGGTGGAACGAAGGAGGCCTTCACCAGCCCGTGCGCGCCCAGATCTGCCAGCCAGGCGGCATCGGAGACGTCGGTCTTGCGACCGGGCAGGTTACGCACCGAGGCGGCATTGACCAGGATCACGTCCAGGTCGTCGTCGAGCAGGTAGTAGAACGGTTTCCAGTAGTCGCTGGTCGACTCGATCACCACGCAGCTGACCTTCTCGGCGATCAGGTGTTCGCGCAGCGCCAGGATCTGGCTGGTCGTGGCGCCCCAGGTGCTCACCGTGGCTGATTTCGTGCGGGCGCCCTGGCCCTGGATCCGCACGCAGACTTTCGCATCCTTCTTCGAGCAGTCGATTCCCGCGCACCGCGGGTGCACAACATCCATCACCCATCACTCCCTCATGAACTCTCGTATCCCGTTGTGGTGGAGGGTGTTTCGGGGAGGGCGGGGTGAAACAGGACTCTGACACTCGTGCTCGAGGCAACATTCCACGGTTCCCGCGGACATGGTTGTGCCCTCCGCCCCAAGCTAGCCTGCGGGCTCAGCGGCAACATAGACGGACCGGGGTCGGCCGAAACACTCCTCCAGCATCACCCCACAATTCGCGGGGCGCAACCAGCAATCCGAGCCGAACGGACAGCCAAATTTTCTAACCCCACGGAGGAGCGCAGCGCCCCTGGAAAGCTAGCCTCGATTTTTCGCGCGGGTGGGGTTCGGGGTTGCTGGGCTCTGAAAATCTTTGAGGGGTAGGGATTTTGGGTGTGGGGTGTGTTTCCCGAGTTTTATCAAATTAGTGTGCAGTGTTTGATCTGATCTTGGCGAGCGTTGCGGCGAGGTCTTCGGGGATGGGGTCGGCGGCGGTGAGTGTGTGGTTGCCGGCGCTGATGGTGATGGTGCGGTAGCGGCGTGCGGTGCGGACGAATTTCTTGATGCTCCAGCCGGTTTGGTTTTCGATGTGGTGACTGACGGCCATGGCGGCGAACACGATGGTCAAGTGCGCGTCAATGGATTCCCGGGTCCGGTGATAGATCGGGCGAGCTGCCAGGTCGTGCTTGGACATTCGGAACGCCTTCTCGATGCGCCACAGCCGGTGGTAGGCGTCGATGACGAACGCGGCGGGCTGGCCGACGAGGTTGGTGGTGTAGCCCTTCCAGCCGGCCAGGGCTCGGGTCTTGGCTTCCAGGGTTCGGTTGACTGTCTTGGTAGCACCGGATAGTTGGATGTAGCGGTTGCGTTTG
Source organism: uncultured Verrucomicrobiota bacterium (assembly GCA_964423465.1). Classification (GTDB taxonomy): domain Bacteria; phylum Verrucomicrobiota; class Kiritimatiellia; order PWTM01; family PWTM01; genus VGWF01. The sequence goes on from CAYRFK010000366.1 coordinate 3,383, forward strand.
ACCGGGGCTTTTCCGTCCACGGCGCGTTGGGCTTTGGCGATCTGTTCATCGATCCCGCGGCTGGTGCGTCGGGCCCGGTCGGCGCGGTATTGGTAGTGGATCACCCGGTCCGGTACCCCGCGGGCCTTCTCCGAAGTACTCGACGGGCTGACCTACGTGCTCGGCTCTCGGATCCCACTCTTGCCGTCGGTGGTGACC
>CAYRFK010000367.1:0-3553 GCA_964423465.1 uncultured Verrucomicrobiota bacterium
GCGCGCAGGTTCCGATCCGAAAAAGGTTCGAGGTAGATGATGGCGGAATAGGACTCCCGTTCACCGGCGGGCCTGACTTCGTAGTCCGGGAAACCCTCGCCACGAATCGCCTGGACGTGCTGGTCCAGTTGTGCGCGGGGAATCAACAGCGCAAAGCCGATACCCTGAATGCCGGGCAGATGCTGCTCGATTTGGAGGCGCTGAGTAAACGTGCGCCATCCCCCGCGCGAGACCGTCTCCGAGGCGTCAAATAGTGCCGCGCCACTGCGCAGGATCTGGGCGCCGGCCTCAAGCCGGGCCTCAATCTTGAGCCGGATCTCGTTGCAGGCAAAGTCGAACTCGCGTTGCGCGGCCGATTCCACACCCGCCTTGATGTACAGCGAGGTGAGTACGGTGAGGATGAACCCGACTGCCAGCAAGCCCAATGCACCCCACTGATTGGGCAGAGTTGTGCCGCGAAGCACATCTAGGACGCGAAAGCGGCGGGAAACCGAGTCAGGGTCCGGGCGAGCAGGAGTTACGTTGGTATTGGGTTTACCCTGGGTCAGTTGCACTGGATCACCTTCTGGTGGTTCCCTAGATAGACGTTGCTTGCCCCGTCACCTAAGCGTTCCTTGCGCCACTGGACCAGTTCACGCACCTTCAAATCCGCTAGGTTCGCAACGGCTGCCGGCTTCGGCCGCATCGTGGAAATGGTCTCTTTGCCGTGCGCATACGTAAAGACGCTGGCGCGAGCCGCACGCTCCTGCCGGGGAATCTTCCTGGAAACGCCCGCCCGTTTCGGCGGTGTGTTCTTCTGGTCGTTCATATCTGCCCCACGGTCGCACGACACGGGGCAGAGGGCCATAGCCCCAAAGGGCTAGTTTTGGCGGATTTTGAGGCTAGAGTTGGGCGAGGCCGGACTTGATGGCGTAGCGGGCGAGATCGGACTGTTTGTGAAGGTTCAACTTGGCCATCAGGTTGTTCCGGTGGGCGTGGATGGTGTGGACGGACAAATCGAGCAGCGCAGCAATTCCCTTGGTGCTGTGGCCTTCGGCGACGAGCTGCAGCACCTTTCTTTCCTGCCCCGTGAGCGCCACCGGGGCCGCGCCGCGCTTCCGCGGGCCTTTGCCCTTGCCCCCCCCGCCTCAACGACAAAATGGGCAACCCTTGGGCAGAGATAGTAACGTCCGGCAGAGACCTCGGTCACGGCATCGACCACGTTGCGGGTGGCCATCTCCTTGGTCAAGTAGCCCCGCGCGCCCGCCGCCAGCGATTCCTCGACCATAGCCTTGGTGTCGTGCAGGCTCAGCATGATGGTCTTGGCGGCCGGGGACCGCTTGCGCAGTTCCCGGACGGTTTCAATCCCGTTCATCTTGGGCATGGTGATATCGAGGATGAAGACATCGGCGGGCCTCGTCCTGGCCAGTTTTAGGACTTCCATGCCGTCGGCGGCCTCGCCGACGACCACGATATCCTTGCCGCTTCTTTCTATCGTCAACCGCAGCCCGTCCCGGACCACGGGATGATCGTCGGCTATGACCACGCGGATGCTCATGTGCGGATCCTGGGCGGCGCTTTTCGGCCGGCGGAACGGGTCGGCTTGCTTCGTGCCCCCTTGCCGGCCCCCACGGTGGCGTTGCGCGGCCCCGCGGCCGCGGTCTTGAGCGGCAGGCTCACCCACGCCGTAGTTCCCTTGCCCCGTTGGGAAATGATCGCGAAGGTACCTCCGGCGGCCGTCGCCATTTCCCGCATCACGCGCAGGCCCAGCCATGCGGGCGCCCGCACGCTGCTCTCAGACGGATTGAATTTCTTTCCGTTGTTATGCAGCCGCAGTCGGACTTCCGCTTTCGATGCCTCGAGGTCAACGTCCACTCGCGTCGCGTGTCCGTGGGTGATGGCGTTCGTCAGCGCCTCCTGCGCAATGCGAAACAGCGTCGTGGAGATGTTTGCGGCCAGTTGCCTGCGCCCCAGGTCGTCCCTGAAATGAATCCGGAGGCCCCCTTGCTCGGAGACGTGAGCGAAGTACTGGCGCAAGGCATGGCGCAGCCCGAGGACATCGAGTTCGGGCGTCCGCAGTTGGACGGCCACCTCCTTGAGCCGGACCACCGCTTCGTTAAACAGTTTCCGGGTGCTCTTCATCTGCCGGAGCACTTCCCGGAACTTCCCGGAACGGAGATCGCCTTCGATCGCGTCAAATTGGGCGGAAATCCCCACCGCCAGTGAACCCACATCATGGTGCAGGACAGACGACACCTGCTTCCGCTCTTCCTCGCGCGCGGCGATGATTTCCTGCTGGAAAACCCGCGTCCTCTTCTCCGCCTCCTTTTGCGCGGTGATATCGTTGAAGAGAACCCCGACTCTCTGGCTGGCGTCTCCGCCGATGCGGAAAGCAAACACATCGAAATGCCTCCGCAGCGCTGCCGATGGACTCTGAAAGCGAATGGCTGCGCCCGTTCGCGCCACCTTCCCGAAGATCTCAGACCAATGTGCGTCATGGTCGGGAACCAGCTGGCGGATCGCCTTGCCCTGCGCTTGTTGGAGCCCCGTGTGTTTCCCGAAGGCCGGATTGACCTCCACAAAGCGATAGTCAACCGCCCGGCCGCTTGGACCGTTGATCATTTCGATCACACAGAAACCCGCATCGATGGCTTCGAACAGGGAGCGATACTGCTGCTCACTCGCCCGCAGCGTCTGCTCCGACCGCTTGCGCTGGGTGATGTCGCGGATGTTGCACTGGATCACCTTCCGGCGGTTGACCCGATACACGTTGCTGATGAACTCCACCTCGTGCCGCGATCCGTCGCGGGCTTCCAGCGGCACGTTTTCGTAGCGGACATAGCCTTTCCGCTGCAATTCCATGAAGTGGGCCTCGTTGGCGACGAGGTCCTTGAAGAAACCCAATTCCCAGACCTTCTTGCCCAGAAAGACTGTGTGCGAGCAACCCAGCATCTTGACCATGAACGGATTCACGTCCACGACGATCCCGGTCTTCGCGTCGAGAATCAGAATGCCATCCTGTGCGGCTTCAAAGAGCCGGCGATAGCGCAGTTCCGAAGCCTTCAGGGCTACTTCGATCGCTGCGGAGTCTGGTAGGGGCGCACTCATATGGCCTGGGGCCAATGCCTTCGTGCATTCATGGGTGTTGGCGGCGGATTCTGAACTGAAATGCACCTTTGGTCGTGGAATTCCTGAGAAGCCGCGGCCATTTTGAGACGGGCTGACGGAGTGCCCGGGGACAGGATCGAGAGCGGCGCGGAGCGGAGGCTTGCTGCGTCAGGAGGCGAAAGAGCCGGCGCAGCGGGACGGGCGCGGACTGGGCGGGAAGCGGATCGCCGAGCGCCGGTGCAATGGACCACAGTGAGCGGAACAGATCGAGGGTGCGAATGAAACTGATCTGGAGCACCGGCGTGTGGGTCTCCGCCGCGCCAAGGCGTACGGGCACGCGCCCGTTGGGACCGGCCTGAAGCAGTGCCTTCATGGTGGAGAGGCTGCCAGAGAGCCTACGTGAAGGCAAGAGCGAGAAGCGAAGTGTCAAAGCTCTTTAGAAATGTCCTCGGTTTGGACTCAGTAG
>CAYRFK010000368.1:0-3550 GCA_964423465.1 uncultured Verrucomicrobiota bacterium
CCGGCACCGCCGCGGCCAACCTGCTGCTGAACGTCGGCATCATGACGAACAGCCGCTACGGCTTCGCGATCAGCGACGCCGACCCGAAGCAGATCGTCCTCAACGTCTCCGGAAGCGCGAAGACCCTGGCGTGGCAGGGCGGCTCGACCGGTTTCTGGAACGCGAAGGGGTCGACCAACAACTTCCTCGACGGCGTGACGCCCGACGCCTTCTGGCAGGCCGACTCGGTCTCCTTCGGCGGCGACTCGACCCGCCGGACGGTCACGATCGCCGAGCCTGTCGCGCCGGGCCTCGTCACGGTGTCCGCCCCATACACGCTCGCCATCGCCGGCTCGGGCAAGATCACCGGCGGGGCGACGATTCTCAAGACGGGCGAGGGCACCCTCATCATCAACAACGGCCACGACTTCACCGGGCCGGTGCTGATCAGCAACGGCATCGTTCAGGCCCGCGCCGGAACCGCGCTCGGCACCGATGCCGGCGCCACCTACGTCGCGGCGGGCGGAACGCTGGACACCTACGGCAACAACCCCGGCTACGAGCATGTGTACGCGGTCGGCGCCGGCTACACCAACGGCGGAGCGATCGTCAACCTGAGCGGCACGGGACAGAACAATGCCCTCCGGCGGCTTACGCTGACCGGCGATACGACGATCGGCGGCGTCTCCCAGTGGGATCTCCGCGGCGAAGTTTGGGACAGCTGGTTGCGCACCGGTGGAAATCCCTACAACCTGGTCAAGGTCGGCACCAACGGCATCCGCATCGTCAATATCGCCGTCGACTCCGCCCTCGGCGACATCGAGATCCGGCAGGGCATCCTCGGTTTCGAGGCGACGACGACCGGCCTGGGCGATCCGATGAAGACGCTGACCGTCTACACCAACGCGAGTCTCTGGCTTAACGCCCTGAACGCGCGGGTGGACAAAAACATCGTGCTTCGCGACGGCGCGGGGATCTGGTTGCAGGGCGGCCAGGTCGGCAACAGCCAGAACTTCTTCGTCCAGCCCGTCGTGCTCAGCAACGGCATGGCCAATGTCGATGGCGGCGCCAACGGACTCTTCAGCCAGTTCACCGGGGCCGGCGGGCTGCGCAAGCTCGGCGGCGGCGAGGTGTGGCTGACGGGCACCAACGACTTCACAGGCCAGTTCCGGATGAGCGCCGGCACGCTGCGGCTGATCAGCAACGGCTCGATGTCCGCGGTGTCCAGCGTCCTCATGGAGGGCGGCACGCTTCACCTCGACAACAGCCGCGACAACCGCGGCAACCGGCTCAACGATGCGGCCGGCATCACCGCGTGGGGCGGCACGATCAACATCGCCACGACGAACAGCATCGGCGTGACGGAGTCCATCGGCAACGTCCGTATGGAGCGCGGCGGCCTCACCATCGCGCTCGAGATGCCGGTCGCCTTCGGGAGCACCTCGACCCTGTCCATCGCCGGGATCTCGCAGGAACAGGGGATCCTGAACTTCAACTTCGGCAATTCCGGCACGTTCTTCCCCGGCCAGAATCCGTCGAACAGCTACGGTGCCCACATCATGGTCGGCGGCCTGACCAACGGCCAGACCATCCCGTGGGCGACGGTCAATGGCGCCGGGTTCGCGCGGTACAGCACGACGAACGGAATCTACGCGCCGATCGAGATCGCCGAGTTCAACGCCGCGGCCGATCAGACCGGTCAGGATCTGCGGTTCACGTTCGAGCGTGACGGCGGCGCGAACGCGTTGGCGGCGAACCGGTCGATCAACACGATCGTCGTGTCCAACCAGTTCGACACGTTCATCGACCTGGCCGGCAACGACCTCACCCTGGTGGGCGAGGGCTACCGGCAGCTCGGCGGCAACAACTTCATGATCACCAACAGCGGCGGCAGCGGATCGCTGATCGCCGGCGACGCGGTGTTCTTTGTCAACAGCGCGACAACCCGGCTGGCGACGGCGACCACGCTGAAGAGCCTCGACAAGGAAGGTGGCGGCACGCTGATCCTGCTGGGCAACCACAGCTATACAGGCCGGACGGCGATCGGCGGTACGCTGCAGGTTGGCGAGGGCGGGGCGGCTTCCATCCCGACCGACACACCGGTCTACAACCATGGCACGTTGCGGTTCCGCACGACCACGGACCACAACTTCTCGGGCAACATTCAGGGCCTCGGTTCTATCGAGAAGCACTTCGTCAACACGCTGACGCTCTCGGGCGCGAGCAACATGATCGGCGGTAGCTTCAACATCTACAGCGGATCGGTCGTCTTTGCCTCCGGAAGCTCGACCTACATGACGAACATGGCCGGCACGTTCATGATCGGGTCCTCCAATACCAGTCAGATCGCGACGATGACGATCGAGCCCGGCGCGCTGCTGGATCTCGGAACCATCGGCGCCTTCAATGCGGCCACTTATGCACCCAACAACCACAGCATCATCAACCAGAACGGCGGCACGTTCATCATCGGCACGACGAACCTGAACCAAGTCCGGTTCGCCCACTGGCCCGGGAGCAATATCTACAACATGGCCGGCGGGCTGCTGGTCGTCTCCAACCGCCTGACGCTGGCGTGGGACGGCCGCAGCTACTTCAACCAGAGCAACGGCACGGTCAAGGTCGGCCAATTGGCCATGACGCCGTTCGATAACACCCCGCGTGTACGGACATCCCAGTGGAACATGGTCAACGGTACATTGCTGCTCGGCCCGGGTGGCATGTCGGCCGCGACGAACTCGGCGTTGCAGCAGTTCAACGTCTGGGGCGGAACGCTGTCCGCCTGGAAGACCAACACCCAGGTCTCCCAGCGCATCCCGGTCAACCTTAACGGCACACTGACGATCGATGGCGCCGCGGGCGACACGGTGGAGATGCTCGGCCGCGCGGCCGGAGCCGGTGGAATCACCAAGATCGGCGCGGGTACGGCGGTTTTGGCCGGGACGAACGCCTACGTTGGCGGGACGACGATCAGCAACGGAACGCTGGTCGCGAAGACCTTCAACGCGCTTGGTACCGGGGCTGTGAACCTCTCCGGCGGCACGCTGAACCTCAGCCTGGCCGGCCTGAATGAGGCCGATCTGGCGGGCAACTTCAACCAGAACACGAACCCGCTCGGCACGGTGACGCTTGGTACGACGCTGGCGAACTTCGAGCAGAACGTCTCGGGCGGCCAGCAGGCTCCCTACTCGACGGCCGGCTATCGCGGATTCCTCGTCGTCGGCGGGACGACGAACGTCACCTACACGTTCGCGGAATCCTACGACGACAGCGTGATGCTGCGTATCACGACGGGCGGCGTGGTCAACACCATCCTGAACAACGGTTCGTGGAATACGCCGACCAAGGGTACGATCACGCTGGCCCCGGGCGCATACCAGTTCGACCTGCGCTTGGGCAACAATACGGGCGGCGGCGGCGCGGCCGCGGCAGGTTGGTGGACGAGCTGGACGATGGGCTTCGGCTACGACGTGCAGGGCCGCGATCAGGAGATCACAGGCAACTTCCAGCCCATGATCGACTCCGGCAACGGCAGCTTGTTCCTGGCCGACACGAACGGATTCACGGTGCC
>CAYRFK010000369.1:0-3496 GCA_964423465.1 uncultured Verrucomicrobiota bacterium
TGCCGCCCAATGCGCCCGCATTGTTGTCGTCGAGTTGGATGAAGAACTGCTGCGCCTGATCTTGCACTTTTACGATGGCTCAAATTTGCGGGTAATAGAACAGTGGCATGGGGAAACGCTCATCCGCTACAGTTATTATTGGCTCACCCCAGAGAATGAACTGAAAATTGGCTGGGATAACGCTCCGCATCACACCCGTCTGCGTAATTTTCCACATCATAAGCACCTAGGTCTACAAGTGGATATGCAGCCATCCTTCGAAACAAAGCTGGAAGATGTTATGCGGGTCATTCTTAATCTCGGCTCTGACGATTGAAAGCGACACCCGCTCTCCGTCCTCCGTCCCCCGTCTCCTCGGTCCTGCTCAGCATGAACTGGATTGTGGATGTCAAATTTCAACGGAAAGGAATTTTCCAATGATCCTGCCAACCAACACATTAGACCAGTTAAAAAAACTAGAATTTCTCTACCATCAAGGATATCAAAGTGATGTTGTTGATCTGGCTGTGGGGAAAATCATCGCCTTGGAAAGCGAACATGCTCGCCAGGAGCTGGATGACCTGGTTGCCCGCCTGATAGTCTTTGAGCAAAAGTATCAAATGCAATCCAAGGATTTTTATACGCTCTTTCACGCAGGAAAATTAGGCGACGATGCAGACTATTTCGAGTGGAGCGCATTACACGATATGGCCGAAGCCTTGCACGAGCGTTTGCAAAGTCTTGAACCCGAGATATTGTGAGACCGACCCTATTTCCCACACCATATTCATGAGGGGGACGAGAAACGGGTTATCCCGGGGCAGTCGCTAGGCATCATCGCTTTACTCGATATCATCGAGCAAGAAATTGGAAAATAGACAGCAGCGTATAACTTGCTCCTCCTAATTCCTGCCCGCCGCGGACGAGCGCGGAAAAAGAAAATATCTTCAGGTTTTATCCGCGTACTTCCGCGAAAATCCGCGGCCAAATGGTTTTTTCCTGAATCTCCGCGGCAAAAGGTTTTTACCCCCGTCTCCCGTCCCCCGTCCCCTCCATGGTAAAATATGCATAGAAGATCCACATACTTGGAAGGTGACAAAAATGAATGAATCGATTGTGTATCCTCTTCCCAGACTACAAAGCCTGGCTGCTTCTCTACCCTTGGAAAACGCTGTGCGTATCGACATCGAAGAAGGGTTGCTTGTTTTTAAAGCTTCCCATTTGACATCTGGCCGAATTGAAAAATTACTTCTCAAGCAGCGAGTTTCTGGATTGAACGCCGTTGAAGAAAAAGAACTTGACCGTTATGAGGAGATGGACGACTACCTGAGTTTCGTCAATCGCGTCGTTCGAAATCTCATCCAGACAGAGAAATAGTGGCAAACGCAGGGGCTTCGGGTCGGAAAATAAAGCCTGCAATTCGGAATTCGGTGCGCCAGCGCGCGGCGGAGTTGTGTGAATATTGTCATACCATGGAACGCTGGCAGTATGTGCCCTTCACTATAGACCATGTGCTTCCCCTTTCAAAGGCCGGGTCAGATGATCTGGGTAATCTTGCCCTGTCCTGTTTCCACTGCAATCGCAGGAAAGCCGCCCGAGTCAACGCCTGGGATCCTGCTTCTGGGAAAGAAGTGGCAATATTCAATCCGAGAGAAGCTGAATGGGGCCAACACTTTATTTGGTCGGAAGATGGTCTTCGGATCGTCGGCATTACCGCCGTAGGACGAGCAACCGTGATTGCGCTGGATTTAAACCGCGAGCGGGTGATCAATATTCGTTCGGCGGACCGGGAAGTTAACCGTCACCCCCCTGCTCAAGATCCAATGCAAAAAACTAAAACCCGCTCATAGTTTGTAGCACTTCTTACCCCCGTCCCCTCGTCTCCCCGTCAAAGCGCAAAGGAGTCAGAATGAATATTGACTATACCGTTCAGATTTGGCAGGAAGGCGGCCAATTTATTGCCCACGCCATGCCTCTGGATATCATCAGCTCAGGGACAACTCCCCAACAGGCGCGCGAAGCATTACAGGAGGCCGTCGATTTGTTTTTTGCTACCGCTTCCGAAATGGGTAGCTTAAGCGATATTCTTGCAGAGGCTGGTTACGAGTACCAGCAAGGCGCCTGGATTTCTCCTATCTGGATCGCAATCGAAAAACATTCCGCGATAGCGAATGTCTGATCATGCCCAAAATAACGCCTGTTCATTGGCGCACTTTGGAGAAAGTGTTTCTGGCCGCAGGTTTCCGTTTTGCCCGCCAACAGGGCAGCCACCGCGCCTATGTCAAAGCAGGCGTTCTCCGACCCGTGGTCATCCCCACTTACGATGAAGTCTCTGTCGCGATCATTCACAACAATCTCAAGACCGCCGGAATTACCAGGGATGAATATTTTCGCCTGATCGCGTAGGCTCTTCCCCGTCCCCCGTCCTCCCCTCCCCTCGTCCCCTCCATGGTAAAATATCCCCAGGCACTCAACAAAGTGCTGGTTACGGTTTCCTATCACCTACCACCTGTTCTTCCCCGTCAAACAACGATTCCAGGAGCGTCCAATGGAAGCGAATAAAACTGCAATAAAAGAAAAAATCATTGAAGTAATGAACGAATTGCCTGCGGAGAAAATGATCGAGATCCTGGATTTTGCTGCTTTTGTTCGCCAGAATTTTCAGCATAGAAACATTGCGCGTAATCTCACTACGCCGAAAATCGAGGAAATTCCCGCCGCCAGATTGAGATTATTGACCGGCATCATCGCCTGGGGCGGAGATGCTCTGATTGAATCCGAGCGATTGTACGAATGAACAACCAGGTTGTTGTTGATACAAATGTGCTTGTTGCGCTTATCGACAGCCGTGATAAATGGCATAGCAACGCAAAAAAGGTGGTTGCAGCCTTGGAAACCAGGCAAATGAGCGTGATCTATCTTGACTGCGTGATCAACGAGACGATCAGCGTCCTGGCGCGGCGGGCTGAGGAACAAAAGCGAACGGATCAGTTTCCGGCTTTGTTGGATGCCTTGATACAACTGGTTCCGGTCGATTCTATTACCTGGGTATCGGCGGAAGTTAAGCGGCTGTATCCTCAGATTGTTGAATTGGTTCGAGACACTTCGGGGATATTAAATTTTCATGATGCCCTGATGGCTCTATTCTGTCAAGAAATTAGCGCCGTGGAACTGGTAAGTTTTGATGAAGACTTTGACCGAATCAGTTGGCTGAGTAGAGTCTCACTGCCAGAAGAAAATAAATGAGGCTCTCACCTGTTCTCCCATGCCCTGTGGATGTCCAATCTCAAAGGAAAGGAATGATCGCAGCAGTGCATAACTTGCTCCTCCAAATTCCTGCCCGCCGCGGACGAGCGCGGAAAAAGAAAATATCTTCAGGTTTTATCCGCGTACTTCCGCGAAAATCCGCGGCCAAATGGTTTTTTCTTGAATCTCCGCGGCAAAAGGTTTTTACCCCCGTCTCCCGTCCCCCGTCCTCCCCTCCCCTCGTCCCCTCCATGGTAAAATATCCCCAGGC
>CAYRFK010000370.1:0-3387 GCA_964423465.1 uncultured Verrucomicrobiota bacterium
TTCATCTCCGGAACAGTCCGGACGGGCGGGACAGGATCACAGGATCAACAGGATGACGTCGCGGCAGACCCATGCCGCGCTCATCCGTTGAAGTCGTCAGCTTCCGCAGTGAACGCCGTCGCGATCCCGTACATCCTGTTATCCTGTCCAACTGCTCTTTCACTCATCGCTCATCACTCATCACTCTCCGGACTTCGATGTTCGATGTTCGAATCGGCTTGTCTGCAAGCGTACGCGGCTTATGCTGCATCCCATCGGCGGTTGACCGTTCGAACGGGAGGGTGTCCGTCCATGGATGACACGCGCGGGGAGATGCGGAATCCGATCCTGATTTCCATTGCACTGGCGGCCCTGCTGCTGGTGGGCGGAACGGTCTACTTCCGGGCCCAGAAGGAGAGCCTCCGCGTCGAGGTGGAGACCGATCTGGAGGCGATCGCCTCGCTCAAGGTCTCGGAGATCGCCCGGTGGCGCCAGCAACGGCTCGGAGACGCAGCCGTGCTTTTTGACAGCCCGTTCCTGATCGAAGGCGTTTCGCAATGGATGCGGCGGCCGGATGCCGCGGGAACCGAACGTATCCGGAGTCGTTTCGAATCCCTCCAGCGGAGCTACGGGTACAAGGATGTTGTCCTTGTCGACCTCGACGGCCGCGCGCGACTCCGACTGGGGCCGGAGGAGGCGGTGCTTCACGACGACGCCCTTGAAGCGATCCGGCTGGCCACGCGGGATCGGCGCCCCCTGCTGACCGATCTGCACGTGGCTGCACCGGGTACGGTGCCGCATCTTGCGGCCGTGGCGCCGCTCATCGACCACGCGCAGGGATCGAACGTCGTGGGGGCCGTCCTGCTTCAGTGCGATGCGTCCGACTTCCTCTTCCCGCTCATCCAGTCGTGGCCGATGCCAAGCAGGACGGCCGAGACGCTTCTGGTCTGCCGCGACGGCGACAGCGTGCTGTTCCTGAACGATCTGCGCCATCGAACCAACTCGGCGCTGAATCTGAGGATTTCGCTGACGGAGACAAACGTTCCTGCCGTGATGGCGGTCCTCGGCGGCCGCGGCGTGGTCCGCGGTCTGGACTACCGCGGGGTCGACGTCTTCTCCGTGTTGAAGGCCGTCCCGGATTCGCCGTGGTTCATGGTGGCGAAGATCGACACCGCCGAGGCCATGGCGGTCTGGCGGATGAACTCGACGATCATCATGCTGCTGGTTCTGGCGACCATCGCGCTGGCGGGATCGGTCGGCCTGGCCGGATGGTTGCGAAGCGCGCGTACGCACTACCAAGATCTCTACCGGAGCGAAGTCGCACTGCGCCGGGCCGAGGGGCGGCATTCCGCGACGCTCATGAGCATCGGTGACGGTGTGATCTCGACCGATGCGCGTGGATGCGTCGACGTCCTGAACCCTGTGGCGCAGGAGCTGACCGGGTGGCGCCAGGAGGAGGCATCAGGAAAGCCGGTGGAGGAGGTCTTCCGTATCATCAACGAGGAGACCCGGATGACGGTCGAGAGCCCGGTGGTCCGCGTGATGAGGGAGGGGGTTGTTGTCGGACTGGCGAACCATACGGTGCTGATCGCCCGCGACGGGACCGAGCGCCCGATCGCCGACAGCGGCGCCCCGGTCCGGGATCCGGATGGCACGATCTCCGGCGTCGTGATGGTCTTCCGCGACCAGGGCACCGAGCGGGAGGTGCAGCGGGCGCTGCGGGACAGCGAGGAGAAGTACCGTCTGCTCTTCTGGAACCTGACCGCCGGATTCGCGCTTCACGAGATCCTCCTCGACGGGGCGGGTCGCCCGTGCGACTACCGCTTTCTGGACGTCAACCCGGCCTTCGAGTCCCTGACCGGCCTGCGGGCCGCCGACATCGTCGGCCGCACCGTTCTCGATGTTCTTCCCGGCACGGAGGCGAGGTGGATTGAGATCTACGGCCGGGTGGCCACGACCGGGGAGTCCGTCGATTTCGAGGAGTACCACGGGGCACTCAAGCGGCACTTCCGCGTCGTTGCCTACTCGCCGAAGCCCGGCTTCTTCGCGGTGATCTTCGAGGACGTCACGGAACGGAGATCCGCCGCAGTCGAGCGCGACCGGCTGGCGTCGGCGATCGAGCAGGCGGCCGAGGGCGTGATGGTCACGGATGCGAAGGGAATCATCCAATACGTCAACCCCGCCTTCCAGGCGATCACGGGATACACCCGTGACGAGGTGACGGGGCAGTCCCCGCGCATTCTCAAGAGCGGGAAGCATGACGAGGCTTTCTACATGGGCCTTTGGGAAACCCTTGCGTCAGGGCGCACGTGGACGGGCCGGTTCATCAACCGCCACAAGAACGGCCGGATCTATACGGCAGACTCGACCATCTCGCCGGTCCGGGACGCATCCGGCGCCATCGTCAACTACGTGGCGGTCAAGCGCGACATCACGCATGAACTGGAGATGGAGGACCAGCTTGGCCAGGCACGCAAGATGGAGGCCATCGGCCGGCTCGTGGGCGGGGTCGCGCACGACTTCAACAACATGCTCCAGACGATCCTCGGCTATGGCGAAATGACGCTTCGCGTCGTGCCGCCCGGCGAGCCGGTGCATGAGAATGTGCAGGAAATGCAGAAGGCCGGCCGGCGTGCCGCGGATCTCACGCGACAGTTGCTGGCTTTCGCGCGGCGGCAGACAATCTCCCCGCGTGTCGTGAATCTCAACGATGTCGTCGAATCCACGCTCAAGATGCTCCGGCGGCTGATCGGCGAGGATATCGATCTGGCCTGGATGCCGGGCACCCACCTCTGGAACCTCCGGATCGACCCCGCCCAGGTTGATCAGGTGCTGGCCAATCTCGCGGTCAACGCCCGCGATGCGATCGTCGGCGAGGGGAAGGTCGTGATCGAGACCCTGAACATCCGCCTCGATTCGGCGTACTGCGCCGCGCACTCGGAGGCGGTTCCGGGGGATTTCGTCCTGCTGACGGTCACGGACGACGGGTGCGGCATGGATGCCGAGACTCTGTCGCACGTTTTTGAGCCGTTTTTCACCACCAAGGAGATGGGTCGCGGTACCGGGCTTGGTCTTGCCACGGTGTACGGCGTCGTGAAGCAGTCCGGCGGATTCATCAATGTGTACAGCGAGCCCCGGATGGGCACGACGTTCCGGATCTACCTGCCGCGCCACGCGGGCGAAGCGGAGAAGCCGGGCAGCGAGGGCGACGTCACCAGCATGCCGGGCGGAAACGAGACGGTCCTGCTCGTCGAGGACGAGGCCGGCATCCTTGAAATGGGGCGGCTGATGCTTTCGCGTCTGGGCTACCGCATGCTGACAGCCTCGACCCCGGAGCAGGCGATCCGTCTGGCCGCGGAGGCGCAGGACCCGGTTCATCTCCTGCTCACCGATGTCGTCCTTCCCGGC
>CAYRFK010000371.1:0-3357 GCA_964423465.1 uncultured Verrucomicrobiota bacterium
TAGGGCCCTACCGCCGGGCGGGCCGAACGTTGGATCCTCGTGCCGACTCCAGCCCTCGCGAGTCCTCCTGCGGATTCCGACACCACCGCCTTCTCCTACTTCAGCTCCCGCATCGCCTTCGCGTACCGCAGGCCGAACTCGCGCAGCGCGGGCGTGTCGAAGTGGGTGCCATCGCCCTTGTCGCCGAGACAGGCGGACTCCACGGCGGCGGCGCGGGGGATAAGGCGGCCGATCGTCGCGATCTGCTCGTTGACCACGGGCCGCAGGGACGGCTTGCCGGTCTTCGACGGCTTCGGGGCGAACTCGCCGAGCTTGCCCGCGACGAACGGCACATCGCCCGCGCCGAGGTCGGCGCGCAGGTCGGTCACCATGCGCGCGAGCCGCGCCGCGTAGCTGCGAGCCTTCTCCTCGGTGCCGGCATCGCCCTCGCCCTGGTGCCACAGGATGCCCTTGAGCGTACCGTCCTTCAGCGCCAACCGCGCCCGCACCAGCGCGGCCTCGTACAGGTCGGCCCCCTTCATCCATCGGTCGAGCGGCGTGCCGCCGACGGCGCAGGGAACGAGGCCGATCGTGATCGAGGGGTCCGCGTCAGCCATCGCCCGTGCAAAGCTCATGCCGAGACCGGCGCCGACCATGGTGGGCTTGTCGAAATGCAGCGGCTCGACGGCCGACGCCCACCGGTTGTCGGCGGTGAATTTGAGCACGCGGTCCGCAGGCAGACGGTTGGTCTCGTTCAGCAGCCCCCGCCCCGCCATGTTCGACTGGCCGAGGAGCAGGTAGACGTGCATCTGCGCCTTCGGCGGCAGCGCCACGGCCGCCGCGTCCCCCGCCGGCGTCTCCGCCGCGCCGGGCGCCATCGGAAGCAACGCCGCCAGCAGGCCCGCCAACCGGCCGCATCCGCGGCTCCCCGCGCTCGTCCTCGACTTCATGCGTCGCTCCTTTCCGTTCCGCCGCCCGGGCGTGGCCTCACCACGCATGGCGCCCCGGACCCGCCTCGACCCAGCGTTTCTCCCCTTCGAGCCACACCTTTGCGCGGGCGCCCGGCGGGATCGAGACCGAGAGACGCATCCGCCCCTTCGAGACCCGCCAATCGACGGCGACCGGTCCGCGCGGCGAGTCGTACCGGCCGCGTGCCCACGTGACGCCGGCGACCGGCTGCGGCCGGATGACGATCCGGTCGAACCCGACGGCGTCGTCCGCCGGCGCGATGCCGAGCACGTGCTTGATCAGCCATTCGTCGACGGACCCGAACATCGGGTGGTTCTGGCTGAAGACGTTGTCCGAGGCCTTCCACGTCTCCCACAGCGTCGTCGCACCGCCGTCGAGCATGTGGCCCCAGCCGGGGAACTCGCGGCGCGCGACGAGGGCGCCCGCGAGATCGCCCAGGCCCTCCGTGCTGAGCACCTCGAGCAGGTACTTCGTGCCGAAGATGCCGGTGCTCAGCGCGCCGCCCTTCGCCTCGATGTCCTTGCGCAGGATCTCCAGCGCCGCCGGTCGGTCCGCGTCGGGGACCAGCCGGTGATAGAGGCCGAACGCCTGCTCGCCCTGGCGCCCCTGCCCCACCCTGCCGGCGGTGACGAAGCGCGCGCGGAAGGCGGCGGCAATGTCGTCGGCCAGGCGCGCGTAAGCCCCCGCATCCTCCGCCTTGCCGAGGATCGCCGCCATCTCGGCCATCAGCCGCGCCCACTGGTGGAAGTGCGCGGTCGCCGTCAGCGGCCCGGGCGCCTTCTCC
The DNA here is from genome assembly GCA_964423465.1 of uncultured Verrucomicrobiota bacterium. Taxonomy (GTDB): domain Bacteria; phylum Verrucomicrobiota; class Kiritimatiellia; order PWTM01; family PWTM01; genus VGWF01. The sequence goes on from CAYRFK010000371.1 coordinate 1,733, forward strand.
AGCGCCTCGTGGTCGCCGATGCAGTGCGGCACGACCAGATCCGGGCACTTCGCCCGCACCTGCGCAACGTAGCGGGCGCACGCGTCGTAGTGCCGCGCGACGACCCCGCGGTCGCCGCCGTACCGGTGCAGTTCGCGCATCAGGATCGGCACGGCCACGGTCCACCCGATCGGCCCGGAACGTCCGCCGAAACCGCGGTCGGCGATGCCGACGAACGGCGCGGTCTCGGTGAACCAGCCGTCGCCCGCCGCCTCGTCCGCGAAGTCCTGCAGCGTCTTCGCGTAGAAGCCCCTCATGTCGAAGTTGAGCAGGAACGCCTCCGCGGTGGCGGCGATGTCGCCGCCGTAGCCGAACTTCTCGCGCGCGGGGCAGTCGGACTGCACGCCGAAGACGTTGCTCAGAAAAGTGCGGCGGCAAACGCGGTGAAGTTCGTTCAGCCGCGTGTCGGAGCATTCGAACGCGACGGCGTCCGGCAGCGCGGAGGCAAGCGCGACGGCCTCGACGTCCGACGGGCGCGGCGCGTGCTCGAGGCCCTCGATCTGCACGTAGCGAAAGCCGTGCCACGCGAAGCGCGGCGCGTAGCGCTCGTCGCCGCCGCCGCGCCGCACGTACGCGTCGCGCTGCTCTGCCACGGCGGGCGCGCCGGGCCCGCCGCGGCCCTCGGCCTTGATCTGGCCGCAGACCGCGGTCAGCCCGTTGACCGTCCCGTCCGGGTTCAACAGTTCCCCGTAGCGGAACGTCACCGCCCGCCCCGCCGGGCCGCGGCCGAGCCGGAACCGCGCGATGCCGGCGAAGTTGAGGCCGAGATCGACGACCCACACCCCCGGCTTCGGGCCGGCGACCGACGCGGCGCGCCAGGCCTCGCGCACCGCGATCGGCGGCGCGTTGCGCGGCAGCAGCTCGCCCGCCGGGCCGGCGACCGGCGACGCGGTCCGCCACGCGCTGTCGTCGAAGCCGGCCGTCGGCCAGCCCGGCGTCTCCCGCCGCGCGTCGTAGATCTCGCCGAGGTAGAGGTTGTTCCGCAGCACCGGCCCCTCGGTCACCTTCCACGAAGCGTCGGTCGCGACGGTGCGGACGGCGCCGTCGGCGTAGCGCAGTTCGAGCTTCGCCCGCAGGCACGGCCGGCCGGTTGCGAGCGCATCGCGCAGGTTGCGGCGCCCCCACATGCGCAGCGGCAGCGGGTTGTACCAGCCGTTTCCGAGCGTCACGGCGAGCACGTTCGTGCCGCGCCGCAGGAGGTCGGTCACATCGTGCGTATCGAAGAGCACACGGTTGGCATAGGGCGTCCAGAGCGGTGCGAAGGCATTGTCCGCCAGCGGACGGCCATTGACCTGCGCCTCGCACAGGCCGAGGCCGACGATGCGCAACTGCGCCGACTTCAAACCGCGCTCGACGACGAACGCCCGGCGGAACTGCGGCGCCGGGTCGTCGCCGTAGAAGTCTTCGTCGCGCGCGGGCACGGGCTTGCCGTCGCCGATCCATGCGGAGCCGCTCCAGTCGGCGGTCTCCGCGGCGCCGGCCGGCCGCGGCAGCGCCAGTAGAGCCAACGAGGCTAGTAGTCCCTGAACGGTCCGCGCGGTTCGCATGCGTCCATCTCCTTTCGCCAGGCGTCGAAGCGCGCCTTC
>CAYRFK010000372.1:0-3355 GCA_964423465.1 uncultured Verrucomicrobiota bacterium
GAGACGGTAGACTTCCCGAACGGCGCGCAAATTACGATGACGCGCGGCGAGATGATGACCGTTTACGGCATGACGCTGGATGATGACGCGCGCGAAAAGCTGTTGGCAAACGGCTTCCGGCCGTCCCGGTTCCGCAATGACCCCAGCCGTACGATCCGGGGGGAAGGCGCGAACTACGACGAGCGGATTGACGCCAGCGCCGCCAACGTCGCGGCCGTGGTGGGCCTGCTGACGCCTCGGGAGCGCACCATTGTCGAGTGGATGGTAAACGAGCGGTCCCGGGAGTGGGCGCGTCTTGGAAACGAGACCTCGCGCGAGATCGGCGGAGTCAGCCTGTTCGGGGACCACCCGCATATCACGCTGACGCAGGCCATCGACCGGGAGGCGGAGTTGCCGGACGTGGACGATCCGGCCAACGGGTTCCGGCGCCACATGGTGGACCGAATGGGGCTGACCAAGGAGCGTCAGGCGCATAGTCACCCGTTGCTGATCCGTCCGCTGTTGTCGATCTACCGGATGCAGGCACGCGACATGAGCACGTACGTCGCTTGGGCGGTCTCGTACCGCGACGCCATCAGCCTGGTCAGCCGGGGGCCAGCCAAGGCCGCCATTGTCCAGCGGTGGGGCTCGGGCGTACTGGGCGATGTCAAGGACACCCTGGCCTATCTGACCTACCAGAAGGGCCACACTGACCATTTCAACGGGCTGCAGAAGTTCCTACAGGGCCGGGAGCGAGCTGCGGCGACCTTCATTCTGGGCGCACGGCTTACCACCATCGCGTTGAACCGGTACGGCGGTTCGATCATGCTGGCGGCGAGGCTGGCAGCCGAAGGCGGACCGGGCGGCAAGGCCCTGGCGACGAAGTTCCTTGGGTTGGTCGCGCGTCCGCAGGTCGGCATGGAGCGCGGGTGGATGCCCAGCCGGAAGGCGGTCCGTGACAAACTGCTGCAGCGCGGCTATTTCTGGGATCGGTGGGGGCGGCATGCCTTCCGCGTCTTCGGGCAGTTGTCCAGCCAGCGCATGGAGATGGAGGAAGCCGAGGGCCGGACGCTCTCGCTGGCCAAGCTGCGCCGGCGGCAGGCATGGCGGGACGCCTCCACCTGGTTGCTGTCCGGGATGCAGAAGGCCGAAGTCGCGAACGCCATCGACCTGTATAACGTCCTGACGGAAGCCGGATGGGATGACGCGCGCGCCATGGACGCCATCGAGACGTGGACCCGGGAGACGCAGAATCCATCAACGCCGCTCGAACAGTCCGGGCAGTACACGCAGATCCGGACCGGCGGGCTGGGGGTGGCGCTGCCGTTCCTGGGGCAGCCGTCCGTCCTGGCGGATCAGCTTTTGAACCAGTACCTGCGGGCCAAGCATGGCCGGAAGTGGAGCACGTTTGTAATCCTCGCGCTGGCGACGATGCTTTCCGCGCTGTTCACGGTGGCGTTGCGGGCGTTCGTGCGCCGAGCCGGCAAGGATCAACTCGAAGATCCGGACGAGAAAGAGACGGTCAACACGGCGCTGGATGCCATTGGGCAGACCGCTGACGTGTTCATGCCCGGCACTTCCCGGGCGATCGAAGCCATTGGACGGCCGGCAGCGGCCATTTCGGCCGGTTCTCGCGGGCTGTTGGCTCCGGCCACGGCCACGGACGAAACGCTGCTGGGGCAGTCTTACACGGCTGGTACGGGTATCCTGAATGCCTTTGCCCGGTGGACGATGGACGGCGACATCGAGGAAGCCCAGGGCGAAAAGCTGTTCCTGGACGTGCATCGGGCGCTGGGCCTGACACTGGGCTTGCCAACGGGCGGGATCGAGCAGGCCGTACGGGTGGGCTCCGGGCTGGTCGGGGAGCCCCTGGGCAAGCGGGAAGTGGCTCCAAAGGCACGGAAGCGCACGACGCGCGACTAGGACATGGCCCGGACGGCCTTGTCCAGTGCACCCCAGTCGTGAGAATACAGTCCGGCCGTGGATGCCTGTGTCCATCCTCCCAGGGCCATGGCGATCTCCTGCGGCGCGCCTGCCTCGCTCAGCCTGGTCCTGAAGGTGTGGCGCCAACTGTGGAAGGTCGTCATGCTATCCTTGTCCATGCGGATCCCGGCCGCCGTCAGCACGTCCTTAAACGGATGGTCGCCGGCATTGTGGCGCGCATAGTCGGCGGCGTGCTCGGGAAAGACAAACCCGGACGGATCCCGGGGGCGGTTCGCCAGTTTGGCCGCCAGCACCGGGTGGATCGGGATGCCGAGTTCGATGCCATGCTTGGCGGTCTTGGACGGACGTAGGCAGATCCGGCTGGCGGCAAGGTCTACGGCCGCCCATTTCAACCGGGCGATGTCCCCGTATCTCAGGCCGGTGTATCTGGCAACTAAACAGACCGGATGCCAGTCGTAGCCGGCGGATTGGGCTGCCTTCAGGATTGCCGCCTCTTCGTCCCGCGTGAATGCCCGGCCATGTTTCCCGGCAACCGACTTCGGCTTGGTCAACGCCCAGACGTTCTCGGCAATCCCGGTCCGGACCATCAGCACGCGCCAGACGGTCCCCAGGTCACCAAGCACGTTCGCCCGGGTCTTGTCGCCTGCGCCTTCCTTCAGCAAGTAGTCAGCGAAGGCGAAGGCACAGGCCCGGTCAACGGATTGCATGGACTTTGCCCGCGGCCAGTGCTCGGCGGTCCACCGGGCCAGCCTCTTGCAGGCGCCCTCGCGCAGCCTGGCGGTGGTGTTGCTCAGGGCGGGCAAGCCGGCGGCGCGCGCGGCCACCGTGTAGGCGTCCCAGATGCCCGTCAATGGCAGGGCAGGAGCGGAGTCATTGTCAGCGCCCATGAGCGCGTCAAGCGCAGCGTGGAGGCGCTGGCGGGGCGTGGTGCCGGCGTGGGCCAGCTTCAGCGTCCGTTCGATTACTTCTGCTTCCGAGCGGTTCCGCGTTCCCGATGACACCCGGATGCGCGGACGGCCTTGGCGATAGATCGCTATCCACCAAAGCGCCGATGCCTTCTGTTTGTAGATTGCCATAGGATTGAAACTCCTTCCGGCGTACATATTCAGGACATAGCATACGATCTAAACCGACCATAAAACAAGGATATTTTGGGGTTCTAGTGGTGCGCCTGGCGGGGATTGAACCCGGCTGGAAGTTTGTAAGTCGTTGTTAATCAGTAAGTGCGGTGGTAGGTTGGCATAGGATATTATAGGGATTCGTACATAGTACGTGCATAGCCTACCTGACGCGGTGTGATCGAGGCGCGTACGGGGCTGGGGTGGTGGCGATCATGGTCGCGCAGATCATGCCAGCGGCTATCAGGATCGCGGTCACGATCAGAAGTGTCCGCCAGTTGGAAACCGAAAACGCCTTGATGCGGTCGGCGTGG
>CAYRFK010000373.1:0-3343 GCA_964423465.1 uncultured Verrucomicrobiota bacterium
TTCTCCCCGAAGCTGATCGACGTCTGGGTCACCATCGAGACGGACGACGGCGCGACCGACACACGGCGGACGCGCACCGGCGTCCGCGACTTCACGGTGCAGGGCACACAGTTCGCGATCAATGGGCGGCCGGTCTCCATCCGCGGGACGCTCGACTGCTGCATCTTCCCGAAGACCGGCCACCCGCCGACGGACGTGGCGGAATGGAAGCGCATCATCGGCGTCGCGAAGGCGCACGGGCTGAATCTGATCCGGTTTCATTCGTGGTGTCCGCCCGAGGCGGCGTTCGCGGCGGCGGACGAGCTGGGCTTCTACTTCCACGTCGAGGCCTCGTCGTGGGCCAACATGTCGACGTCGATCGGCGACGGGAAGCCGGTCGACGCATGGATCATCGCGGAGACGGAGCGGATCCTGAAGGCCTACGGCAACCATCCCTCATTCGTGCTCATGGCCTACGGCAACGAGCCGGGCGGCAAGAACCACAAGGCCTGGCTTGCGGCCTACGTGGAGCGCTTCAAGGCCCGGGATCCGCGGCGGCTGTGGACGAGCGGCGCGGGCTGGCCCGAGCTGCCGGAGAACCAGTGGCACTGCGTCCCGCAACCGCGGATCCAGTCGTGGGGCGGCGGATTGAAGTCGCGCATCAACGCGAAGCCGCCCGAGACGACGACGGACTACCGCGATTTCATCGCGGCGCGGCCGGTGCCGGTCGTCAGCCACGAGATCGGCCAGTGGTGCGTCTATCCGAACTTCGACGAGATCGCGAAGTACACCGGTCCGCTCAAACCGCGCAACTTCGAGATCTTCCGCGACACACTCGCCGCGCATCACATGGGCGACCAGGCGCGCGCGTTCCTGATGGCCTCCGGGAAGCTGCAGGCGCTCTGCTACAAGGAGGAGATCGAGAGCGCGCTGCGGACGCCGGGCATGGGTGGCTTCCAGCTGCTCGACCTCCACGACTTCCCCGGCCAGGGCACGGCGCTCGTCGGCGTGCTGGACCCGTTCTGGGAGAGCAAAGGCTACATCACGCCGGCTGAGTACTCGCGGTTCTGCGGCCCCGTCGTGCCGCTGGCGCGGATGACGAAGCGCGTGTGGACCTCCGGCGAGACCTTCAAGGCCGGCATCGAGATCGCTCAGTTCGGCCCCGGCCCGATCACGAACGGCGCCGTCGCGTGGAGCCTCGTCAGCGAGTCCGGGGCGAAGGTTGCGGACGGCCACTTCCCGGCTCGAATGCTTCCGGTGGGCCTCGTCTCTGACATCGGCTTGGTCGAGGTCGGTCTCAAGGCTCTGACCGCGCCGGCGAAGTACCGCCTCGTCGTGTCCGTCGGCGAGCTTCACGGCATGTCCGCCGCCGGCGTCGCGGAGAACGACTGGGATCTCTGGGTCTACCCGGAGGCTGCCGCGCCCGCGGAGCCGCCGGCCGGCGTGCATGTCGCGCGGTCGCTCGACGATGCAGCGCTGGCGAAGCTCAAGGCCGGCGGGACGGTCCTGCTGTGCATCGACGGGAAGCGAGTGAAGGGCGACGTCGAGATCGGTTTCTCGAGCATCTTCTGGAACACGGCGTGGACGCGGAACCAGGCGCCGCACACGCTGGGCATCCTGTGCGACCCGAAGCACCCGGTCTTCGCGTCATTCCCGACCGAGTCCCACAGCAACTGGCAGTGGTGGGAACTGATCCACGGGTCCGGCGCGATGGTGCTCGACGGCCTGCCTGCGGAGCTGCGCCCGCTCGTGCAGCCGATCGACACGTGGTTCAAGAACCGCCGGCTCGGCCTGCTCTTCGAGGCGAGGACGGCGGGCGGGAAGCTGGTGGTTTGCAGCATGGATCTCGATGGCGACCTCACGAGCCGGTCCGCTGCGCGGCAGTTGCGGGCAAGTCTGTTCGCCTATCTGGCCGGCCCCGCGTTCACGCCGAAGACCGAGGTGACGGCGGACCAGATCCGCGCGCTGACGCGCGAGCCGCGCGCCATGGACGCGCTCGACGCCACGGCCAAGGCCGGCAGCGACCAGGGCGGCTACGAGGCCGCGCGGGCGATCGACGGCAACCCGGACACGATGTGGCACTCGACGTGGGAGCCCGCGCCCCGAAAGCACCCCCACGTGCTGACGGTGTCGTTCGCGAAGGCGGTGCCGGTCCACGGCATTACGGTCCTCCCGCGGCAGGACCGCAATCCGAACGGCAACATCCGGGACTACGAGGTCTTCGCCAGCGCGGACGGGACGACATGGGACGGACCGGTCGCGAAGGGCGCGTTCGACCGGTCGGCGAAGCTGAAGACCGTGACCTTCGACCGAACGGTCTCCGCCCGCGCCATCCGGCTTGTGGCGGTCAGCGGCTTCGAGAACCAGCCCTTCGCCGCGGTGGCGGAGTTCGACATCGTGACGGAGTAGCCGGCGACGGAAGAGACAACACGAAGACGCGAAGGCCGCAAAGGTTGAGCGGGCCACCGAAGACAGCAAGGAACCCATCGTGGTGGCGGAGGCACGAGAAAGAGGAAAGGAGCCGGGGCATGCGAATTCGGAGGACGTGGTTGGCGGCAGCGTCGGCATTCTGGATTGCCGCGGGGCCGGCGGATGCATTCAAGGCCTACATCTTCTGCGACATGGAGGGCTGCACGGGCATCACGGGGAGCGAGCAGATCATGGGGACGCGCGCGGACGAGGGGAAGCGCTCGATGGAGGGCGACATCAACGCCTGCGTCACCGGCTGCTTCGCCGCCGGCGCGTCGGACATCGTCGTTCGCGACGGCCATAGCGGCGGGATCAACGTCGACCCGGCCAGGATCGATCCACGCGCGAAACTGATTCAGGGACCGACCCCCGGCGTCCGCTTCAAGGACATGGATGGCGCCGAGGCGCTGATCCTGTTGGGCTACCATGCGATGGCGCTGACGCCGAACGGTGTGCTGGCTCACAGCTACTCCTCGGCCTCCATCCAGCGGATGCGCCTGAACGGCCGCGAGGTAGGCGAGATCGGCGTCGACGCGGCCATCGCGGGCGAGCACCGCGTGCCGGTGGTGATGGTGTCGGGCGACGACAAGACGATCGCCGAGGCAAAGGCATGGGTTCCCGACGCCGTGGCGTGCCAGACGAAGAAGGGGACAGGATGGCAGAGCGCCGAGATTCTTCCTGTGGACGAGTCGCGACGGCAGATCGCGAAGGCGGCCGAGGACGCCTTGCGCCGGCGCAAGGAGATCCCACCCATCGCCACGCCGCGTCCCGCCACGCTGGAATGGGACCACCTCCCGAAGGGCTCGTTGCGGACCCACAACCCCGAGTTCACGCCGGTGGCGGATCCGCGCCGCGTAACGAAGACCGGCGACTCGGTCGAACAGATGCTGGTCGG
>CAYRFK010000374.1:0-3329 GCA_964423465.1 uncultured Verrucomicrobiota bacterium
GGTCCTGCTCCTCACCGGTCGAGAGCAGGTAGAGCAAGCCGAGCCCCATGCCGTCTGCATGGGTCTTCGCCAGCCAGTCGGCCTGGTTGCGGACGATCTTTGCGGACTTCGGGCAGTTCAGCGGCCAGGTCTTGCTGTACGTGCCAAGCACAGGGATGTTGACGACGACTTCCTCGGCCTTGGCATCCGGCGTCTCCTTGATCATGAGCTTGATGACACCGTCCGTGGCCTCGGCCCTGGTGATGATGGCTCCGAGCTGGATGCGCGGGTCGATGTCCTTGAGTTTTTCACCGTTGATCGTCTCAATCATCTGGCCGACCTTGATTTTGCCCGTGGCCTCTGCCGGTGATCCCTTGTCCACCCGGCTCACCTGCATCTGGAAAGGAGGAAGGACCAGATCGATTCCGATCCCGACCGGCCCGAAATGCTCGATCGGCGTGCGCACCGCGGTCTCGCTGGGAGCCGTGCTGAAGAGCTGGAAGTCCTTATAATACTTGCTCTCAAACTTGGACGCAGTCACGTCGGCCCCGTTCGCGGACAACACTCCCACCAACAGCACCGCCATAAACAGAGAACTTACTTTTGATTGCATTTGTTTCATCTCCCTTTTTTCAATGTTTCCCAAACTTTAACAGCCATATCGCTTTGCGGGGCGATCTCGAACGGCCCCGGGAACGGGTTCTCCGCATCCCGCTTGTGGCCAAGGTAATCGATCTCGACGCGGAGCGCGGAACCGTCCGGCTCCTCGTACGCCATGCCGGGGATGGCCGCTTTGCCCAGCCGCTCCGTGGTCACGAGGTTGCGTTTGACTTCATCGCGCCAGGCTTGATCCAGCGACACGGACAGGTACCAGCCGTCCGGTTTTTGTGTCAGTTTCAGCGCGCCGTCGAACGCCGGTTTCTGGAGCGGCTCCGCATCGAATTTCGATGGTGGCGCCCCTTTGAGGAACACGTTGCCGGCAGCGAAGCAGGGCAGCGCCGAATTGTCGATGGCCTTGAGTCCGGTCGGGGCCACGAAGATGTTGTTGTAGAAGCGATGGTCGCCGCCGATCCCTTCATGAACGCCCGCGATTTCCGTGGAGTGCGGCCGGTGAAACGGCGTCTTCCGTCCATCGCGGTCGTGGTGTTCCATCGGTGCCGCCATCAGGTTATGCACACACGCAATGCCCTTGGCGTTGATACACATCGGGGCTTTGGAGAGGAACAGGTTGTTCGCCACCAGCATTGGCCCGTGCTGCGCTTCGAGGAAGAGATCGCCGCAGTCGACATCGTTGTCGTGCATCAGGTTGGCGGTGATCTGCACGCCCTGCCCCATCCAGTCGAGCCAGATGCCGGCCACGTCGCCGCAGCGGTAGATGTGATTACCGGCAATCTTTACGTCAATGGCACCGTGGAACTTGATGCCGGCCATTTCCGCTCCGCCAAAAGAACTTCCGAGATGGATGTCGTGAATCTCGTTGCCGGTCACGGCACTGAATGCGCAGCCCAGGCTGCCGACAATCCCGGTCTGGCCGCAGTGGTGGATGTGGTTGTGGCGGACGACGTGGCTGCCGATCCGCTCCTTCGTCCAGCCGCCGGTCTGCAACGCGTCGGCAATCGTCAGGTCGTAGCCTTCCTTCGTGCCGCGCTTGCCATCCCACTCGTCGGAGTACTTCCCGAGCGCGACGCCGCAGCAACGGGAATTGTAGATTTCGTTGTCCTCGATGATCCAGCCCTTGCACCAGTACGCCGTGACCAACCCGAACTGACCGGCCGTCGGCGCGGCCCACGATGTGGCGGCGTTGCGCAGCTTGAACCCGCACACGGTGATGTAATCCGTGTGCGCTTTCGTCGGCGTGAACACGGTCGGACGCACACCGATCTCGACGGCGGCGTCGTTCGGGTTGACGCCCGGGAACTGCGCCCAGATCGTCGTATTTTCACCCCAGTCTTCCGGACGGTACTGGACGGCGGGTTTCTCCTTGAACAGCAGGCTGAGCGTTCGTTTTCCGGCGGTTTTCGTGATACCGATCCGGAACGTCCGCCATTCCTGAGCGCCTCCCGTGACCGGCACTTCGCCGCTGCCGATCAGATCGCCCTCGATGTTGTCCAAGTGCAACTCGATGATTCCGCCCGCCCCCGGGGCGGCGGCGGCACGAAATTCGACCGTCTCCGTGCCGGCACCGAAATCCACGTCAATGTAGCGGGCACAGCTGCGATGGAGAATGGCGCCGAAACACAGGCCGCCCTCGGCGCACGGCATCTCCTGGACCCGCACCCGCCGCCCGGCGCTCACCACGGACACGACCGCGCCGCCGGCCGGCTTGAACCACGCCACGTTCATCAAGGACTCCGGCACCTCGTCCACTACGCCGTCCACCTTCGCAAACCACAGCGGCGTTGCCCCAGCCGGCTGCAACACCGCGTCCATCCGGGGCGCCTCGCTCAGGCACGCGTCATTGAGATAGACACCGCCGCGGTGATGGTGCAGCCCATTCCCGACGAACCAGTCGCCCTCCACCTTCTCGACGTACGGATGGAAGCGGCCGAACCGGGTGTTCGGGACAACCAGTTTCCAAGTATCACAGCCGACATGGACCCACCCCTGCGCCCGCTCCGAGCCGGTGATCACGACGGTTTCGCCCTTGGCGGCCTGGAAGGTGATGCGGTGCCGGTCTGAAGTGCCGCCGCGCGGCGGATTGACCCATTCCCGGTAAATCCCTTCATGAACGGTTACGGTATCCCCCGGTTGCGCAAGATCAGCGCCACGCTGAATCGTCCTCAGCGGCGCCTTCCTGGTTCCTGGGTTGGCATCACTGCCGTTAACCGCCACATGCAGTTCGGCTGCATGAATCGAATATTCCACCATTCCTGCATTCCTTCAAAGTTATCTCATCGTTTCTTCCCGTGGCACTGACTACTTCGTGTCCCCTGCCCGCTGACCTGTCCGCCGTAGCCTTGGCGAAGGCGGAACACTGCCCCCTCACTCCACCGGCGGGAGCTTCTGCTCCTCGATCCAGACCGTGAGATGCCCCATCGGCTTGCCTTCGGCGCCACGCCGGTTGAACTGCAGGAAACTGGTGGCCGCAAGGGTCACTTTGCCGCCCGTGAATTCGCCGCGGAGGTCGGCATACACGTGCCCACCGCGCGGCTGACCGCCCGCACGGTTGGGCACGCCGGTCTTCGACTCGGCCAAGAGCTTGCCATTGACGTAGATCGCATAGCCTTCGCCGGAATTGACATGGTTACTGCCGCCCACCACAACGCGGTAGCGGTGGCCCTCCTTGAAGGCCGGCACGTCAAACGTGCCGCGGATCAGGAGCACCTCCTTTTCCCACAGGGTCCGCGGCG
>CAYRFK010000375.1:0-3325 GCA_964423465.1 uncultured Verrucomicrobiota bacterium
CGGGCGACGCGGGCTATCCCGGCCTGGGTATCAAGCCGTCCGGCCCCGTATGGGATCTCTCCGCGTTCGGCCACGTTGAGGCGCGCATCGTCAACACGGGCGGCGCCGCGATCGACCTCAGCCTGCGTGTCGACAACGACGGAAACTGGCAGGACAACCCGTGGAACTGCGAAAGCGCAGCCATCGCCCCCGGCGCCACGGGCGTCGTCACGACGATCTTCGGGCACCAGTACGGAATGAAGCCCGGGTACCGGCTCGATTCTGCGAAGGTGAGCCAGGTGCTCCTCTTCACCGGCAAGGCGAAGGAGCCGGTCTCATTCCGCGTCGAGTCGCTGTGTGCGGCGGGGCCGAAGGGCGAGAAGCCGCCGGGGAAGCCCGAGGATGTGCGGATCCGTCCGCCGGCCGGCCGCATCCTTGGCCCCGGTGCCGAACCGATCGACGCGGCAAAGCAGGTTGAGGTACGCGACGGCGCCACGGCGCGCGTCGATGGTGAGGCACTTGCTGTCGCGATGCCCGCCGGCCGGACGAACCACGAGGTGTTCGTGCGACCGCCCGCCGGCCGCTGGGATCTCACCCGGGCGACCGGTGTGCGCGTGGCGTTGCGCAACACCGGCACGGTGCCGGTCGTGCCGGCTGCGAAGGTGACGAGCGACGAGCGCAACGGCACGGACATCGCCACCGTCGCCGCGCTGTCGCCGGGCGGCGCATCCGAGATGGTCGTGCCGTTCGCGCCGGGCCGCGAATGGCGGGGCTCCACGAACGAGGTGACGCGCCTGAACGCCGGCGGCGAGCGCGGCACGGGTACCGCCTTTGCGAGCGACAAGGCGGACGCGGTGCGCATCGTCCTCGCCCACAACGGCGCGGCGGAGGTGCGTATCGAATCGATCGTTGCCGAGGTGACGCCCGCCGACCTGCCGGAGTGGGTCGGGAAGCGGCCGCCGGTCAGCGGCGACTGGTCGGTCACCTTCCGCGACGAGTTCGACGGCGACGCCCTCGACCGCGACCGCTGGAACATCTACACCGAGAACTACTGGGACAAACGCAGCCACTTCTCGAAGGACAACATCCGCGTCGGTGGCGGCCTGGCGCGGCTCCGCATGGAGAAGAAGACCGGGCCCGAGAACGACGACCCGAAGCGCAAGTCCACCGCCTACGCCGTCGGCTACCTCGACACCTGGGGCCGCTGGGCGCAGCGTTACGGCTACTTCGAGGCGCGCATGAAGTTGCCCGCCGCGCCCGGCCTCTGGCCCGCGTTCTGGATGATGCCCGACCGCGGCCCCGCGGCCGAGCCGCAGTGGAAGCGCGCCGACACCGGCAATGGCGGGATGGAGTTCGACATCATGGAGCACCTCACGCGCTGGGGGCCTTTCCGCTACAACATCGCGATGCATTGGGACGGCTACGGCAAGGAGCACAAGTCGATCGGGACCTCGAACATCTACGTCCAGCCCGACCGCGACGGCTTTCTCACGTGCGGGCTGCTCTGGCTTCCCGGCTCCGCCGCGTACTACTGCAACGGCCGGCTCGTCGCGCGCTGGGACAACGCCCGCGTCTCGCACGTCCCGGCCTATCCGATCCTCTACATGGTCACCGGCGGTTGGGACAACAGTCCTCTCGACGACGCACAGCTTCCCGCCGACTTCGTCATCGATTACGTCCGCATCTGGCAGCGCGCCGACCTGGCCGCGCCCGCGCCGTAGACGGGGGCCATCATCTTGTGCGGCCTGCTGTATCCTCCGCCACGGCCTGCCCCCAAGCGCGGGCGGTTTCAAGCAACGCCTGCAGCTTTGGATAGTCCGCCGGCTTTGAATCCATGAACTCGGCGGCGCCCCACGCGCCGTGGTTGCTCCAGCCGCCGATGCTGGAGAAGTGCGCGAAGGTGCCGCCGCCGAGCTTCGCCCATTCGGCGAAGTAGCGGCGGTAGAGGTCGCCCATCCGCGGATGCCGGTTGCAGGCGTGCATCGTCTTCGTGACGGCGGCGGTGAGGTCGCGGTCCTTCATAAAGGCGACCATGTGCTGGCCGCCCTCGTAGGCGACGAGCGCGAGGTTGTGCTTCGCGGCGGCGGCCTTGTCCTTCGCCATCCGCTCCATCGCATCAGCGAAGCCGGTCTTCTCGAAATGGTCGAGCATCTGTTCCGTCGTCCAGTCGCGCATCGTCGGACCGAGGTCCGCCGTCTTCCCTCGGCCGATGCTGTAGCCCATGTAGGGCGCGACCGCCATGGCGTCGGCGTGCTTCGCGGCGTCGCGGAAGCCGCACACGCCGTCCGCGACCGAGCCGACCCCGGTCTGCACGGGCAGCACGCGGACGAACCGGTCATGCCCGCCGAAGATCTCCTCCCAGATGCGGAAGATCTCCACCGACCGAACGGCCGTGAAATGCCATCCGGCCTCCCACGGGCGTTCCTTCGGGCCGAGCGCGAGCTTCACGCCCTGTTCGCCTGCATACCGGCTCTGCGCGAACTGGCCGTTCCAGACCTCGTTGGAGTACTCGATGTAGATCTTGAGCTTCGGGTCGAGCCGCTCCTTCACCAGGCGGGCGAAGGTGCGCACATAGTCGTCGTCGGCCAGGTGCGGCATGCAGAACCATGCGTCGGCCTTCTGGCGGTTGCACAGGTCGATCATCCATTCGAGCGCAACGCCGCGCTTCGAGAAGGTCTGGTGGCGCAGGGTGGGGCGGTCGGCCCATGTGCGGATCTCCGAGCCGTTGGTGTGCATCCAGTCCATGAAGCGGAAGCACGCGAAGCCCTTCCATCGCGCGAGGAACGCAGGGTGGAAGGCATCCTTCTCCCACGTCGCCTCGAACCCCGGCATGATCGCGCGGATGTTCCGGACGGGGTTGGACGGATTCGTCTCGAGGAGCTTCAGCGACCAGCCGCCCTTCGCGGAGTCGACGTCGATCCGCATCCGCCCCGGGGCCGACTCGACAACTTTCGCGTTATGGCCGACACCGAGCTTCCCTTCACCTTCAAAGAGCACCGTGTAGACACCGGCCGGATAGTGTCCGCCGGAGATGGTGCAGAGCATGCTCTCGGCGTAGCAGCAGGGCTCGAGCCGCTTCACCCAGCCGAACTCGTCGAGCTCGAGCTCCGGCCCCTTGCCCCACGCGGCGCCCTCCTTCTGGCTGATCCACGTGCGCGACTGGCGGAAGACGTCCACGAAGGGCATCTCGCTGCTCCAGTCCGCCGGGCCGGCGAGGTTGATCCCCATTCGCGTTGCGGCAGGCGCATCGGCCGCGCGGGCGGAAAGGGCAAGGAGGGAGGCGGCCAGCAGAAGGAGGTGTTTCATGGCAGGCGATACTATTCGGCGCCCGCACGGGGCTCCACGC
>CAYRFK010000376.1:0-3323 GCA_964423465.1 uncultured Verrucomicrobiota bacterium
CTGTGTCCCCTGGGGGTAGGCGTCGGCGCTTACAGAGCCAGTTCCGTGGCAAACGTCGCCCCGGGCCTGCGCAGGCGTCTGTGGCAACGGTTGGCACCAATGGCCGATGCCTGTTCCGTGTGAGGGCTGTAGCGTCTGGGGCGGAGCTATATGTCCCACGGGCCGAAGTGCCTATTCCGCAGGAACTCGGTGAGTGCCTCGATCGGGTTGTACCTGACACGCACTTGGGCCTGCGTGGCTTCGTAGTACCGGTCCCGTGCAATCGAGACATGCTTCCCGTCGCTGACCTCGATTGCCTGGTCGTCTGTCTCTACCCATGCGTGGCCTATGCGCCGTCCTGCGTCTGGACCGACCTGCGGCACGACACTGCCGTGTACGAGAAAGACGTGCAGACTGGCGAGCTTAGCAGCGCCGGCACCCTCCGCCATCCCCGCGACGGTCTTGTAGGCAGCTACATAGCAGTCCCCCTCTGGACTCATCACGAAGACTCCTGCCTCCCAGTCGCCACCCAGTATCGTTCAAGTACCTGCCGCACGAACGCGTGTGGCGAATGGTCGCTCCTGAGCAGTCGGGCAATCTCCTCTCGGACCTCCTTCGACCGGCCGAGCTTCTCGGCCGCTTGAGTCGCCGAACAGAACGCGCTGAGCACATCCGCCACCGTGACCTTGTAGCCATGGCCTTCCGTGAGCCAGCGAATTGATGCGAGAGCCACCGGGAGGGCGAATTGGGGATTGTCCTCAAGATGATCTCGGGCGGCCCGGTTCAGCGTCTTGGGTTCGCACGGCGAACGTCTCGCCAAGTCCGCCGCTAGTTCAAACAGCTTCAGGCTCTTGGCCGTAGCGAACCAGCGGCCCTCGTTGCCGGCCGTTCGTTTGATCAGGTCATCGAGGATCTTGGTCGGCTCTTTGTGCGGGTACTTGCCTGCGATGGTGCGGAAGGTCGCCAGGTTGGTGCCGCCCTGGCTTGCAGCGAGCGCCCAGCCCTGGTACGCTTCCTCGGTCCTGCCCGCCGCCAGCAAGATCCTCTCGCAGGCGCCGGCGATGGGTGCGCCGAGGTCGTAGGCACTGCGGGACGCCTCTGCGTATGCCACGGCCTCGTCTGTTCGTCCCATGGCCGCCAGAGCCTGAACGCCGAAACGCCGGTAGTGCCATATCACGTACGGCGCGGAATCGATCAACTGCAACACCTCGTCATACCTCCCGCAGGTCACAAGGCACGACAGACAAGCCGGTGCGCGGCTGAAGTAACGCCCCTCTTCGCCCCGTTCCCCACGCCAGGACAGGCGGAGATAGGGCAACAGGCGCTCGCCCCACCTGGCCGCAACCTCCTGCGAACCGCACAGTTCCCCCCAACGTGCGCCGACCTCCGCCAAGTAGTCGACGCCGTCCTCTTCCATGGCCTGCCAAAGCCTGTCCAACCATTTCGACCGAGTCCATGCGTCCGCCGGGGCGCCAATGACGATCTGCACCAGCACATCGACCGCCTTGCTGACGGCGTTCCCGAGTGCGCCAGACGAGGTGTCGATCCCCTCCAACGCCGGCCAGAACTTCTCCATCAACCGCACTGCACCCTCACCGGCAAGGACTGGATCCTTCCGGGCAACCCGCAGGATCTCGGCCGCCGCTTCCCGGACACGCTCACAGGCCAATTCCGACGCCTTCCAGCCGTACGCCCCAGATCGGAAGCGCGCTGGGAAAGTCCATTTGTGTCCACCTGACCTCGCCATCCCGCCTCCAATTGGGTTCGTTCGACGGCCCGACGGTGTCGGGTTACATCCCGGGCGCAATATGGCACGAGAACCGACATCGGTCGATGATCGCGGCGGCCGAGATTACCCCCCGGCGTGCAGGAATGGGCTGGCAGACTGCGCAGAGATAACCCGAAGGTGGGTATCCCTCACTGACGGGCCGTGAGACACGCTGTGCTTCCAGGTACACGCGCCCACATTCAGCATGGCCAGCCAAGCATGTCCGCTCCTGTGGGTAGCGAGCATAGGCAGTTCCCCCGCGACGGGGATCTGTCGCATTCCGACCCGATCCTCCCTCATGAGCCCGCCAAAGGGATTTCGGCCTCGCACTGGGCACTGGAACGCCCGCGCCGCTCCTACCGCTGTTCTTGGCGATGAAGCACTCGGCAGCGGCCGTTTCCAAGGGGGCGGCACAATGGTGGCAGCAGAGCGATACAGACCCACGCATCGAGAGCACGGTCCTGACGGCACGTCCGCCAGTGCGGCTCCCAGCTCGCAGAGGGGCGTCGGCCTCCCAGAGACGCTGGAGTTGGTGAGATGGCAATGCCAGCGCTGCGGCTGCCTTTGGTCAGAATCTTCCGAGGACCTTGAGCGCCTGTCATCGTGCCCCCAGCGACTGATAGGAAGTTGCTTTCTCGGGCACGAGGCAGAAGATAACGGAGAGGCGGGGGAAGCGCAAGAAATGGGGGGAATCCCGGCTCCTCCTGCCCGGCAAGGGCCGGCTGCCAGCCCTTGCCGGGGAGGGAAGACAGTCCGGACGGGATCGAAGGGCGGAAGAATGCCGCGAAGGCCAGGAAGCGGGCCGGGAGACGGCTGACGCGGGCATACCCCGTGTCCTGGGCAGCCGGGGTCGGGTCAACCTGGAGTGGCTGCTGGGGCGGTAGACCGGCGCAGTGACGCCGGCAGCCGTGAAGGTCAGCGCCTGCGTGCAGGCAGGCCAGCGGGATCCTGTTCGTGGTCTCGAGCCCTGTTCTCGACCGAGGCGGTGGACCCTGAAATCCCAGTTCGGGTGATACCCATGGATTGGGCGGCGGCAGGCCGATGTTGGCGATCAAGGCACGCCAGTCGCCGTAGCGGCCAGCGGGCTCCTTCGCCATCATCGCTTCGATCAGGTGGCTGCACGCATCCGTGACCTGGGGATTGCGCGAGCGCGGCGGCGACAGCGGTTCGTACATGTGCTTGTGCAGCACCGTGAGCGTCGTATCGCCTGTGAACGGCGGCGTGCCAGTGACCAGGTGGTACAGCGTCGCGCCCTGCGAGTAGACGTCCGTCGGCACCCCCAGATCGGCGACCCCCTGAGCCTGCTCGGGGCTCATGTACTGCGGGGTCCCGATGATACTGCCCGAGAGCGTCATGCCGCTCTCCTCGCCGACGCTCTTGGCCAGGCCCAGATCCATCAGGAAGACCCGCCCCCGGCGGTCGACCATGATGTTGGCCGGCTTGAGATCGCGGTGCAGGAGCTGGAACTCGTCCCAGGCGTAGGCCAGGGCGTCGGCCATGGTGCGGATGATGGCGAGAGTCTCGGCTTCGGGCAGGACCTTGTCCCGCTTCAGGCGCTGATCGAGCGACTCGCCCT
>CAYRFK010000377.1:0-3282 GCA_964423465.1 uncultured Verrucomicrobiota bacterium
GTGTGGACGGCCCCGGCGCGTCGACACGCCACGCGAGGTCACCGGTGGCGGCGTCAAAGGCGCAACGTCCCTTTGATTCCCCGGCGATGACGAAGGTCCGGCCGCCGTGCCGCCAGATCACCGGCGAACTGCTGAAGCCGGATGCCTCCTTCTTTTCCCACAGGATCTTCCCCGTTGCGGCGTCGAGGGCGACGAGGCGGCCGGCCATGACGTAGACGCGGCCGTCGGCGAATGCGAAGGACGAGTTGTGTCCGTTGCCGGCCTCGGTCGGGCCGGCGATCGAGACCTTCCACCGTTCCGCCCCCGTCGCCGCGTCGACCGCATAGGCGGTGCTTTGGGCACCGAGGAAGAAGACCGATCCCCCCGCAACGCAGGGGGTCGTGGACGAGCTCCAGCGTGTCGACCGGCTGGGCTGCGCGTACTTCCACAGCGTGGCGCCGGTCTTCGCGTCGAGGCAGAAGAGGATGTCCTCCTCCGAGCGTTCGTAGTCCGGGATCTTCGGGCGGAACTGCGAGCGCCACAGCTTCGGATCGAGCCCGCTTGATGCGGCCCATGTCTCCAGTGCGGCGTCGTCGGCGAATTTCCGTTCGAGGATCGATGCAAGGATCTCCAACGCCTCGACCGGCGGGGCCGATTCGCCGCGCCGGAGACGATCCTGCGCGTATTGGACGACGCCGGCGCCCTTGCGCTGGTCGGGTTTCAGGTTTGCAGCGATCCACTTCTCCATCCAGCCGTCCAGGTCCTCTGCCGCGACGTCCTTGCGGTCGGGCGCGGCGCGAGCGGCCTCGATCGCCGCATGGGCGTCGTCGGACAGGGCGGCCGGGCGGCGGACCCCGATATCCGCGAGGTTCTCCTCGCGCAGGATGCGGTATGGAACCGGCGTCTTTGTGCGCCAGCAGCAGTAGACATGGACGCGGCCGTCCGCGACAACCGGCGAGCCGTAGCCGCCGTCGCGCTCGGCCAGGATCGGCTCGCTGGTCCACACCGGCTTGGCGTTTTCCGCCGGCGGGGCCGGAAGGGCGGCCCTCTCCGCGGCGCATCCATTCTGGTCAGGTCCGCGCCAGAAGGGCCAGTCCGCACCGGCCGGACGAGACAGGGCGCAGAGGGCGGCGAGGGATGCGATGCGGAGCGCGGGGGCGGCGGAGTGTGGGTGCATGATGGTGTCTTTCGCCTATCTCGGGGTTCCGTCGGCGCGGCGGGATTTGTAGTCGGCCTCGGCTGCGGTGAAGGCGGGCATGACCTCGTAGCTTCCCTGGGGCGGTTGCGGGGCCACCATGGCTGTGAGCATGCGGTCGAGTTCGGCCGCCTCGCGAACTTTGTCCGCCCCGGTGCGATCGAAGACCTCCAGGGCCTCGGCCGCCTGCCTCTTCGCATCGAAGAGCCGGCCGTCAGCATGGGAGATCCGTGCGAGCCGGAGCAGGGCCAGCGCGCGGATTCCGTCGCAGGCGGCGCCGCCCGCGGCAGTGGCCGCCACGGCCGCTTCCAGCGCTTCGCGTGCCTTGGGACGGCTGCCGGCCAGCTCCCGCGCCTCGCCGAGGCCGAGGAGATTGTCCGCCCGGGCCGCCGGCTCGGCGGTTGTCCGGATCTTGTAGACCAGCCGGGCCGCCTCGAACGTCTCGGCGGCGCGGGCGGGATTTCCCGCCTCGAGCCATGCGCGACCCTCGCGGGTGCGTGCGGCGGCGACGGACTGCGCGTTGGCGCCCTCGGTGAGCATGAGGGCGACGACGGCGTTGGACCAGGCGTTGGCCGCCGGTACGTGAGCCTTCGCCCCCTCGTGCGCGCGGCCGAGGACGATCCACGCCGCGGCCGCCGCCGCGTCGTTGGTGAGTCCGGCCTTCTGCCGCTCCGCCACGGCCCGGTTGCCATACTCGATCGCCCGTTCGGCCTCGCCGCGGTCGAGGTGCAGGCTGGCCAGATCGGCGCACAGGGCCGCAATCTCGGCCGGTGCGGCCGGCGGCGGCCCCGCGGCGGCGGCGAGCGCAAACTGGGCGTGCTTCAGAGCGGTCACAAGGTCCCGGGTCCCGATGGCGACGCGCGACATCACGCGGTGGGTGCGGATGAGCAGGGCTGCGTCGCCGCCGGCCCCGGCGATGGCGCGGGTCAGCAGGGGATACGCTTCCTCGGCGCGGCCGGCCACGGCAAGGGCCTCGCCTAGCGAGACAAGAACCCGCGCGGGCGGGGCGGTTCCTGTCGCCGTCCAGTTCGCCAGCGCCGCCTGCCAGGCCTCGACGGCCCCGGGCTGCCGGGCGGCGGCGAGGGCATCGCCAAGCAGCATCCGGGCCCGGGCCAGCGTTGCCTGGGCGCCAGCGACGTTCGACCACAGCGCGATCGCCTCCTCCAGAGCCTTCGCGGCTCCCGGAGCGTCGCCGGCGCCCAGCCGCGCCTCGCCGGTCTCACACAGGACCAGGGCGAGGCGGTTGCGATCGGCGCCGGCCACGGATCGCCACCCTTCCAGCGCTTTCTCGTACTGCGCCTTCGCAACCTCGGGCTTTCCCTGTCGGAGATTCCAGCGGCCGAGAACCTCGTGGGCGATGGCGCGGGCCTCGGCATCCTCGGGAGCACCGGCGCCTCCGAAGCGTTCGAGCGCGGCGACCGCCACTTCCTGCGCCGACTCCGTGTCGCCCGCGCGATCCAGCGCATCGGCCAGCCAAGCCCATGCCGAGCCGTCACCGTCCGCGGCGTCGATGGCTCCGCGATGAAGCGCCGCGGCCTCCGCCGGACGCCCGCTGCGCATCATAAGCCGGCCGAGCGTGTGGGTGAGTCGTGCGCGGGCGGCGGGGTCGGGCATCCGCCGGAGCCGCTCGGACGTGAAGATCATGGCAAGATCGATGTGGCCGGAGGAAAGCGCGATCCGGTCGAGCAGGGCAAGGCAGGCATCCAGGTCGCCGCCCGCATCCACCTCAAGGAGGCCGGCCGCCCGGAGCAGACCGGCGCGCAGCGCATCCTCCATCCGGTCGCCGTTTGCGAGCGCCTCCACCGCCGCCAGTTCGGGCATGGCCTCCTGCGTCGCCGCGTGTACGGGCTGCCGCGGGGGCAGGATCCGCGCGACCGCCGCGTCGCCGCTGGAGAGCAATTCGGGCGTCTGCCGGGTGCCGCTCTCCAAGACCACGCGCCGGCTTGCCGCGCGGAGCCAGTCGGTCACCGGCACCCCGTCCGGGTGCCGCTCCAGCGCCCGGTCGAGCTCTGCCGCGAGGTTCGCCGCCAGCAGCGTTCGCGTGCCGCTGAACTCGGTGGTCTCGCCGCGGCCGCCGGACAGCAACAGTGTGAACGACCCCAGATGCG
>CAYRFK010000378.1:0-3263 GCA_964423465.1 uncultured Verrucomicrobiota bacterium
GCCGGGAAGACGGTGCTGGGACGGCCCCGATGAAGCGGAGGCTGAGCCCGGCGGTCACGCAGTTCTGTGTGCGATCCCTCATCGCGGGCGTAGGCCTGCTTGTCGCGTGCGCGCTTTGGTGGGTTACGGCATACGACAACTACCACACCGTGCTTCAGGGTGAGTTGTACCGGTCCGGGCAGATGGGGGTGAAACGCCTGCTTGCCCATGCGGCGCGCGATCCGCTGGCCACGGTGATCAATCTCCGGCCTGAGACGGATCAGGCTTGGCACACTGCGGAACGCGCAGCATGCACCAGCGCAGGCATCGCATACATCGACTTCCCTCTGGCCGGTGATCGGGCCCCGACGCCCGAAGCCATGAGCGCGCTGGTGGAGATCATGCGGACCGCTCCGCGGCCACTCCTGATCCACTGCGAGCACGGCGCAGACCGGACAGGACTGGCTGTCGCGCTGTACCTGCGATCACTCAGCGGGCGCCCGGTATCCGAGGCGCGGCGCGCTCTCTCGATTCGATACGGACACACGCCTTACCTCGGGATGGGTTGCTTCGACAGAGCGTTCGCCGAGTATTGCCTGACGGAGGACGGACGAGCGGCGCAGCGCGCGGAGTGACCCGTCCGCAAGACGCTGTGTGAGGCTCCCCAACGATCTGGAACTCGCGAAAACAGGAAGCGATGGGCGAGGTGACGGGCCGGACCCGTGGCCTTGACATCGGCTCCTAATATCCGGGCGTCCGCTGGATCGGCTGGGCGTACATAGAACTCAACCCGGTGCGGGCGGACACCCAGCCATACGCGGTTCGCCTCTACCCGACCGAGATGTGGATTTCACTCACCGCAGAGGCGAACCGTTTGAAGACGACGAAGCTGAGAGGAACCAGCCCGACGATTTCGTAGACGATCAGGAGGGTCACGGGGTTCGCATCGAAGAATGTATGGAAGCGCCACAGGTAGAGGATGCCGGCGATGCCGACCGCGTGCCAAGTGCCAGCGAGGACTCGTCTGCCGAGCGGCGACTTGAACACTCCGCCGAAGAGGATCAGCAGGGCCAGTCCCGTTGGTATCAGGATCAGGTAGAACGGCAGCTTGGTGCACCGCTTGATGAGGAAGGACTCCGAGGGATTGCGGCGATTGTAGAACGCCTGCGTCGCCGCATTCGTGACGACCTCGTTGCCCGGCCCGGCCGGGGGTCCGCAGACGGTCGTGATGGCCCACCGGGCCCTCTCGATGCTCCCCGCCCCTGGAACCACCAGGAAGTACGGCATGGAGAAGATCGCCTCATTGGTGAAGGTGCGGCCCGCGACGCTGTATTCGTACTGGATGTGGGGAGTGCTCTCGGTCAGCGTCCAGACACGGCCTTCCTCGTCGCGGTCTTGCCGGATCTGCTTGGTGACGATCTCGGCGCGTAGCACCGCGGCCTGGACCGGCGGGTAGGCGGTGACTCTGCGATGCTGGGTCCAGGCGACGCCGCTGCCGACAGCGCAGAGGAGGGCGCAGAAGGTGATGATGCCGGTTCGCACCACGTAGCGCGGCGCCGGCCGGTTGCCGGAGCGGAAGCGGAACAGGATCAGTTCCATGACGGTCTTCAGGGGGATAAGAAGCAGCACCGCGAGCTGCGGTCCCGCATGCCGGTACTTATCGGTCAGGATGCCGCCGATGATGACAACGAAGTGCAGGATGAAGATGCGGGGATAGGGAGTAAACATCAAGGACCCCGCATTGACCGAGCGGTACTCTCGCGGCCGAACGTACCCGACGTAGAAACTGCGCGCATGTTCAAACAGGAGTATGCCCAGAGACGCGAACATGCCGAAGTTCAGGTAGCGCGCAAGCACGGACGCGCCGAGAAACTGGTCGGATGCATGGCCAAGAGCCGCGCAGGCGACGAGCAGGTGTGCGGCGCAGAAGCCGCCATAGTGCAGCAGGAAGAAGGGGATGAAGAAGCGGCGCGCCGCCCTGAAGTCCTTGCCGCCTCGGCTCAACGATATCTTCCAGACGGTGAAGAACCCGGTGATGATGTTCTCCATCCAGTAGAGCAGGACGAGGCCGAGGGCATCCCAGCCGAGGAAGACGACGCCGAAGGCCGGAACGAGGTTGGCCACAACAAGAGAGATGACGGCAAACGGGCCCTGCGTCGGCGCGCAGGAGGTGGCCAGTTCCGCTGCCCATGGAACCCACTTGAGTCTGCTCATGTGGCCCTATCGAATCTCAAGGATCGTCGAGAGCGCTCTGCTGATGGCCGCCAGATCGGCGGCCGTCATGATTTCCAGTTTCGCGCGGAGACGGTGTTTGGCAATCGCCCGGATCTGATCGATCACGGCCACGGCCGGCTGACTCTGGCACGTGACTTGGACGGTGATCGGTGGGTGCGCCTTGGCCGCAGTCGAGAGGGGAATCACGACGACCGTCCGGCGATGCTGGTTTAGTGTGTCGTGTGTGAGCACGACACAGGGCCTGGTCTTCTTGGTCTCTGAACCCGGCGTCGGATCCAGAGACACCCACCACACCTCCCCGCGAGCAACGTCCGAGCCGCTCACTCGGCCACCCCGTCCTCAAACGACTGCCAATCGCGGATCTCCCGCTCCAGGGCTTTGTCCCGATTGGCGGCTCGACAGGCCGCGGCAAGCGAGTCCTCGTGTTCTGACAGGACGCGCTCCAGCAGAGCGGTGACGAGACGCGACCGTTGACGCGGTGGCACGGCCACCTGGAATCGGTGCGCCACGGCGTCAGGAATGGATAGTGTGATTCTCACGAGACGACATTACGCATTATGACTTATGCCTGTCAATTATCCGTTCAGGCACACCGATCCGCTGGTTCGTAGTAGGCGCGCGTGAGCGCCGTCAAAGTACGGAGATGCCCCTGTCTGTAATCCGTCAGAACGTGTGAAAGAATCGCGGACGCAAGGGATTGCGTCCCTCCATGCCGCTGCCGAGCGCTCGTTTCCGAGAAACTGGAGGGCGCCAATCCCTTGGCGCCGTGAGCTGTCGGTTCTCTCACGCGTTCTGACGCATTACCCCATGTCGCATTGTCCCGCTGCATCCGGCGCGGGTGGGTGCTAGTATGGGTGCGTGAAGGCTGGGGACTTCTCCGGATCATTCGTCTTCCGGCGATTGCTCCCAGCTGCGCAAGGAGATGTCCGGATGAGACGTTACGTTATACCCGCCTGCTTGGCGGTCTGGATGGTCGCGGCATGCGGTAGTGTTCGTGCCGATACGATCGAGTGGACCAAGTCCAGCAATGCGATACCCGCCGCATCCGA
>CAYRFK010000379.1:0-1383 GCA_964423465.1 uncultured Verrucomicrobiota bacterium
AGGCGATGTTCTCGGCCACGGTGCCGTGGAACAGGAACACCTCCTGGCTCACCAGACCGATGGCGCGGCGCAGGTCGTCGAGGCGCAGGTCGCGGATCGGGATGCCATCGAGGCGGATTGTGCCGGCCTGGATCGCGTAGAGGCGCAGCAAGAGTTTCACCAGCGTGCTCTTGCCGGAGCCGGTGGCCCCAACGATGCCCACCGTGCTGCCGGCCGGCACCTGCAGGTTGAACTGGCACAGCAGCGGGTCGCGGCCGCTGTAGGCGAAGGTCACGTCCTCAAAGCTGAGTTCACCGCGCACCTGCCCCAGGGGTAGGGGCCGCTGGCCGCTGGGGATGGCGATCGGGGTGGCCAGCAGGTCGAGCACCCGGTTGGTGGAGGCCATCGCCCGCTGGTAGTCGTCGAGGGTGCGGCCCAGGGTGGTGAGCGGCCAGAGCAGCCGCTGGGTGATGAACACCAGGAAGGCGTAGCTGCCGGTGGCGATCGTGCCGCGCCAGGCCTGCAGGCCGCCGATCACCAGGATGGCGATGAAGGCGAACAGGATCGCGTAGCGGATCAGCGGAACGAACGCCGCGGAGAGGCGGATGGCGCGGCCATTCGCCTGGCGGTAGGCCTGGCTGTGCTCGGCCAGCCGCCCCAGCTCCCAGGCCTCGGCGGTGTAGCTCTTGATCGTGAGCATGCCGCCGAGATTGTTGCTCAGCTGGCTGGCCAGATCGCCGGCCAGCTCGCGCACGGCCGCGTAGCGGGGCGCCAGGCGCTTCTGGAAGCGCAGCGAGCCCCAGAGGATCAGCGGGATCGGAATGAACGACACCCCCGCCACCGTGGGGGAGAGCACCACCATTGCCCCGCCCACCGCCAGCACGGTGGTGAGCAGCTGCAGGATCTCGTTGGCGCCGTGGTCGTGGAAGCGCTCCAGCTGGTTGATGTCGTCGTTGAGCACGGCCATCAGCCGGCCGCTGCTGCTGGCTTCAAAGAAGCCCATCTCCAGTTTCTGGAGGTGGTCGTAGGCCTCCAGGCGCAGCTCGTGCTGCACCGTCTGGGCCAGGTTGCGCCAGAGCAGCCCATAGAGGTACTCGAACAGCGACTCGGCGCTCCAGATCACAAAGGAGAGCACCGCCAGCACCGCCAGCTGGCCGGGCACCGTGGTCACCCCGAGCACAGCCAGCCAGGAGGTCTCCTGCTGCACCACCACATCAACCGCCAGGCCGATCAGCACCGGGGGCGCCAGGTCGAACAGCTTGTTGAGCACCGAGCAGATCGACGCCAGCCACACCAGCCGGCGCTGGGGGCGGAGGGTGCGCAGCAGGCGCCGCAGGGGCGGGGTGGAGGGGGCCATGGTGGCCATTCAACAGGGCTGGTTCGGGTGCCATCCGGGCTGATGGC
>CAYRFK010000379.1:1393-3242 GCA_964423465.1 uncultured Verrucomicrobiota bacterium
ACATCCACCGCTAGGCCGATCAGCACCGGGGGGGCCAGATCGAACAGCTTGTTGAGAAGTGAGCAGACCACCGCCCACCACACCTGGCGCCGGTGGGGACCCAAGGTGTGGAGCAGCCGCTTCAGGGCGGGGCTGGATTCAGTTGGGGAGACCAGGGGCGCGGAAACCATTGGCGGAAAGCACGGGCAGGCCCTGTGGGTGCAGGGGATGGGGGCGGGCCGAGGGGGCAGGCCACAAGACAAGACCCCCGGGACCGGGGTCCCGGGGGTCAGGGCGTGGTGCTTTGACGGGCTTCAGCCGGCCCCGGCGATCACCAGCGGTTGCCGCCGCCACCGCCACCGCCGTAGCCACCGCCACCGCCGTAGCCGCCGCCACCGCCGCGGTTGCCGCCACCGCCACCGCGGTTGCCACCGCCGCCACCCCCCTCACGGGGAGTGGCTTTGTTGACGCGGATCATGCGGCCCATCCACTCCACATCCTGGAGGTCGTCGATGGCCTTTTGCTCAGCGGCGTCGTCGCTGAGTTCCACAAACGCGAAACCGCGCTTGCGGCCGGTTTCGCGGTCGAGGGGGAGGCTGCACTGGCGGACTTCGCCGTACTGCCCGAAGAGATCAAGCAGGTCCTCGCGCTCGGCCTGGAACGAGAGGTTGCCAACGTAGATGGTCATTAATGGAGCAAAGCCTGGAACGGTGCACCAGGGGAAAGGGTGCGTCTTCGATTCGTCTGATGCCGGGGTTCCTAGGGCTTGCCAGTTGGACCAGGATTTCCGGTGCATGCGGGGTATGCCGATGCAGCTGGAGTTGTCAGTTGAACCCGGGGTGGATGAACCTGAGGGTTGACGCTGACGTCTGGGCCTGTGGGTGCCGAAGGGAGCCTGAACGCCTTTGGAATCAATCTGCAGCCTAGGCCACGCCGGCGGACGGTATGGAGAAGCGTGAAGCGGTTCTGAAGAGACCCTTTAGCTCTTGCCCCGAGCACCAGTAGTGTCTCATTGTCAGCAAACCCTGATCCATCGCTGCACCGTGATGACGGCCCCTGTCCCCTGGAGCCTCGCCTGGAGCGAGGATGGCGAGCTGGCTCCGCAGGATCGCTTCGACCTCCTGCAGACCCTCGTGCGCTCGGAAACGCTAGACGTGCAGGCCTCGCTCGTGGCCGCCGTGGAATCGATCAGCCTGGTGGAGGTGAGTTCGATCGCCCTCGGCGACGTGACTGGTTTGTGCGCTTGAGTTGATCCCCGGCCGGGCATCCGGTGTGCGAGCGCTCACCGGGGCGGCCCCGGATCGGAACGCAAACTGATTCAAAACGGACCGCAGGCCGACCGATGGCCCGTCACTGTCCCCCCCGAGCGGGGGGCAGTGCGGTGGATCTCAGTCGCTGTGACGGCTGATCTGCAGGGGTTTGTTGAGCACCCGCAGCTGGCGCAGGCTCTGGAACACCTCTTCGGGCATGCCCTTGGGCAGATCCAGCACGCTGTGGGTGTCGAAGATCTGGATCCGGCCGATGGCCCGACCGTTCAGGCCGGTCTCGTTGGCGATGGCTCCCACCAGATTGCCCGGCTTGATCCGGTCGCGCCAGCCCAGTTCCACCCGGAACCGCTCCATGTCGGCCTCGGGCTCGCCCAGCGGACGCTCGGAGCGCCCGGGGATGCGCCGGCGTGGTTCGCGGTCCCGGTCCCGATCGCGGCCGTCCCGGGCGGGACCATTGGCCCGAACCTGGGTGAAGTCGTCGTTGCCCTGCAGCAGCAGGGGCTTGCCGGCAAGGCCAAGCTCCAGGGCCGCAAGGGCCAGGGCGCCTGGGTCGCAGCCCTGTTCCTGGGCCACCCGCTGCAGGATCTCGCTGAGCAGGGCCC
>CAYRFK010000380.1:0-3232 GCA_964423465.1 uncultured Verrucomicrobiota bacterium
CCACGACGGCGACACCGGACCACACCGTCAGCGGTGTCAGCCACACGCCGGCCAGAATCAGCGCGATCGACACCAGACAGGTAGCGGCCAACAGCGCCGCGCCGATCAGCGGCGGACTCCACTCGGTGGCCACGTGGACACCGGTGGCGCGGATGCGGGGCCACACTCTGCTGCGCATCACCAGGCAGACCAGCAGAGCGCCGGACAGCCCGACGGCCAGTTGGGTGCTCACCCGGACGTCGGGCGTCGTCCCGAACCATCCGCTGCGCAGTTCGGCGATGCCCAGTCCTTTCAGGTCGTAGATGGACACCGGGCCGTGCCGGTAGGCCAGCGTGATACCCGGCACCCGGTCGAACTTGGCCAACTGCGCTCTGGTGAGTTGTTCACCGCTACCGGTCTCGCCCTTGAAGAAGTACGAACCGAAGGGCGGCTTCTGGTCGGCCAGGCGCAGGTCGACGTAGAGGTAACGCAGTCGCATCGCACCGGCGGAGTCGGTCTCGGTGGCCCCCCAGGTGCGGGCCACGTACAACGCGGGAGCATCAATACCGTTGGGCCCCTTCATCACCGGCCACAGGCCGGCCTGTGAAGCCAGCAGGGTGGAACTCACCCGGTCGGCGGCGATTCGGCTGCCGGCCGGCAGGGCGTCGCGCGCCCATCTGGCCGCGGCGAGGGTCTCGGCGTCCATCGAACGGGTGTCGGCGGCGGGCATGTACGGCCCGGGCAGCCGCGCCCAGTTCGGCCCGCTGCCCAGGATGTAGCCGCCGATAAACGTGAGCGCGGCGAGCGCGATACCCGCCACTCGGACCCGCACGGCGCGCCGGTGCTGCCGGAACCCGTGATGGTGCGGCTCGCGCCACCAGTGCCAGGCGGCGAAGCTGGCTACGTACAGGCTGAACGGGATGAACAGGAAGCTGTTGGAGCGGTCGTAGAGTTCCCCGCCCTTGGGCACCACCCGGGCCGCCAGCAGCACCGGGATCGACGCCGACATGACGGCGATCAACAACAGGCGGCCCCATTGCAGGTGCCGTTCGCGGTAGGCCAACACCAGGATGATCAGAACGATCACCGATAGCGCGGCCGCGTAATACAGCAGCAGGTACTGATCCAGCGATCGGGCGGCGGTGCCGGCCGAATCCTTGAACAACTCGCGCCGCTCGCCGCCGACGAACTGGGCCCGCACATCGTCGATGATCGGCCGGAAGTAGTCCGAGAGCAGCTGCCGCTGCACGATCGCCCACGCCAGGGTGGCCGCGAT
The DNA here is from genome assembly GCA_964423465.1 of uncultured Verrucomicrobiota bacterium. Lineage (GTDB taxonomy): Bacteria > Verrucomicrobiota > Kiritimatiellia > PWTM01 > PWTM01 > VGWF01. Next base: position 1,256 of record CAYRFK010000380.1, read on the forward strand.
CGCAGCGAGGGCACCGTAGGCGGTCCACGACCGCGCCCGGCCCCGCTCGACAAGAGCCCAGGCCAGCAGCAGAGCGGCGGTGAGGAAGCTGGTGACGTGGTGGGTGACCGCGACGGCGACCACGCAGACGGTGGCGCCGCCGATGAACGGCATCGGATCCTGCGCCTCGCGGGCACGGGCGATGAAGCTGACCGCAGCCAGTGCCAGCGGCAACGCCAGCGTCTGGTAGGCGAACTGGGAGTTGAAGAACACGAACTGCGAGGACAGTGCATAGATCGCCACGGCCAGGCCGCCGGCGCGTTCGCTGCCGGTGAGGTTCTCGACGGCGTCGCACAGCACGGTTACCAGCACCACCCGGCACACCAGAATCACCACGAATGCCGCCGCCATGGTGGGTAGACCCAGTTGGTGCGCCATGGTGGTGGCGGCTTCCAGGCCGGGGTACCGCGGGCTGACCTCCAGCAGCGGGTTGGCCTCGAACAACCGATGTGAGGACAGGATGTCGCCGAGGGTGCGCATATGTAGTTGTTCATCGAAGCCGGTGAACAGCATCGGGTTGGTGGCGCGCCAGAACAACGTCGGACTCAAGCCCAGGCACAACACCGCGGCGTTGCGGCCCGTCCGGTCCAGATTGGCTGCGGTCAGGACCCACAGGGCGCTGGCGTAGATCACCGCCAGGCTGGCATCGGAGAGCACCTCGGCGACGACTCGCTGCTCGTGGCGGGCCAGTGCGACCGCTACCACCTGGCCGGCCAGCGCACCGATCTGCCAGAACAGCAGATTGGTGACCCGCGTCTTATCCGGCATCGGCAGGTGCGGCCGGTGCCACTGCGCTCTACGTGCGGCGGTGTCGACCATCAGAGCCGGCCGCGCATCAGACGATGCGGCGTCCCCTCCGACGTTACGACCACCAGTTCACCATAAGTTGCCGACGCGTACTGCCGCGAACCTGAGCGGGTGATCCCTTGCCATACTGCGCGACTACACTCCGCCACGCCATGCTTCGCATCCTCTATCTCCTGGTCGCCTGGGCCGCTACCGTGATCGCGGCGGTGGCCCTCGCGGCCAGATTCGTCCCGGTGGTCAACCATGCCGTCCTGATCGTCGCGGCGCTGGCGCCCTATCTGACGGTCGGCGCGGCCGCGTTGTCGACGGCGGCGTTGCTGCTGGCCCGGTTGTGGTGGGCGGCGGGTTTGGCTGCAGCGCTGCTGGTGGTGGCGGTATCGGTGCAGCTGCCGTTGTTCATCGCCTCGAGCAAGGCCCCAGCCGACGCGGTCGCGGTCCGGGTGTTGAGCGTCAACCTGCAGATGGGGTCGGCTGATCCTGAGTCGCTGGTCGCCATCGCCCGGGAGCGGGCCGATGTGCTCGTGGTGCAGGAACTGACCCCGCAGACCGCCGACGCAGTGGCGGCGATCGAATCGGACCTGCCGCACCGCGCGGTCGATGCGCGTCCGTCCGCGGCCGGGGTGGGTATCTGGAGTCGCTACCCGATCCGGCGGTACAGCCGCGATCCGGGCTACGAACTGGGCGTGCTGACGGCGTCGCTGCAGGTGCCCGGGGTGAGCAAGGATGTCCTGGTGGTGGTCGCGCACGTGGTGGGTCCGTGGCCGCAGCCCATCGGCGGGTGGCGCAACGAGATGGCCGCATTACCCAAGACCTTGGCGGGACTGGCGAAGACGGCCGGCGACGGAGCGGTGATCGTGGCCGGCGACCTCAACGCGACCCCCGACATGCTGCCGTTCCGCCGTCTGCTGAGTCACGGATTCCGCGGCGCCGCCGAGCAGTCCGGTGCCGGCCTGGCGGGTACCTATCCCGCGGAGGGGTCCACCCCGGCGCTGATCCAGATCGACCACATCCTGACCCGCAACGCCGCAGCCACCGACGTGCAGACGGTGCGGGTCCCCGGCACCGACCACCTCGGTGTGGCCGCCACGATCCACCTTCGGCGTTCGGCCACCACAGGGTGAATACCCTGCA
>CAYRFK010000381.1:0-3164 GCA_964423465.1 uncultured Verrucomicrobiota bacterium
AAGGGTCAACGCTCAAGTTGCTCATAACATCTGTCCTGCCTGTGGGAATAAATTCGTGTCTTTGTTAACGTGGCGCATCTCGAAAAAAATGATTCCGAGCGCTTACACAACCTGGCACAGCTTAGCCGGCCGTACAAAAGCCCGCATTTTACAGACAAAAGGCCTCCGACTTAAAGACCCGCCGATGCTAATAATGGCCTAATTGCCTTCTAATTGTTACCTGACATGGCAAAAGGTTCTGCCAACTATTGGACCAGCAGCGTGCCAGATTCAAGGCTAGGCAACGACTCGCAGGATGAGCGGGACCGTTGAACGCAAAAATTTTTTCAGCAAAATTCTCGACAAAATTCTCGACAAGCTCCGCCACAAATCAGCACACTGACTGTATTCCACCCCGACGCTGATGCTGAACTCTGACATTAATCAAGGCTTAGCTGGCGTGCTTGATCAACCATGAAGCGATCATTCGCGTTTAATCTACCCCCAATGCTCATCGCGCTCATTGCCGCCACTCTGCTGGCTTTTTTTGCTGGCCAAGCCTTGCCCAAAGCCATTGGTGCAGCCCCGGCATTCTGGGCGCATCTCATTCTGGCGGCGGGGGTCATGACGTTGATTACCGCGTCGATGCAGCATTTTGTGCCGGTTCTCACGCGCAGCCGCGGACCTGGCCGCAGAACAGGGCTGTTACCTTGGCTCATGCTGGCCGCCGGCGCTCTGGCTTTAATCGTATTTTATGGCTGGCTGCCCTATGGTTGGATCTCGCTGGCAGCGTTGCCAGCGTTGACCGCTGCCCTCGGCATGTTGATCTGGATGCAGCACAAAGCGCGCCGCACTTTGGGGCGTCCGCATCCTGGCCTGGCCTGGTATGTCGCGGCGATGGGCTGCCTCAGTCTTGGGCTGATCGCGGCCATGCTCATGCCATGGCTACCGGCTTGGCATGCCGAGCTGCGCAACTTTCACCTTCACATCAATCTATATGGCTTCATTGGACTCACCGCAGTGGGCACCTTGCAGGTGTTGATGCCGACCGCTGCCAATCAAGCTGACCCCATGGTCAGCGTGCGATTACGGCAAGATCTGAAATGGGCATTGGCGGGCAGTCTTCTCCTCGCTAGCGGCCAGGCTTTCTGGCTGCCGTTGAGCTGGCTGGGCGGCGCATTCTGGTTGTGGAGTATTGGCCGCATGGGCAAAGCATGGTGGCAACTGCACCGCGCACGCATCTTGGCTTGGCATGGCGCGGAACCGGTATTGGCCGCCGCTTTGCTCGGCTTTGCTTGCGCGCTGAGCGGCGTGCTGGCGCAAACGCTGTTCGAGTTGCCGCATCTTGCGCCGCTCACTATTTTTCTACCCGGATTTCTGATGCCGCTGGTCGTCGGCGCGGCCAGCCAACTCGCTCCCGTATGGATTGAAGCGGGTCGCACCGCCGCCCGCCACGCTGAAGACCGCGCCAAAATCACCCGCTGGAACAGTGTGCGCGCCCTGCTCTTCTTGACTGCCGCCTGCTTGCCACTGACCGGTTTGCAATGCTCGGGCATGCCGGCCTTGACGGCGCTGAGCTGGTTCGGCATCGTCTTTGCGATCTGGCTTTACCGCGATAAGTCTTCATCACAATAAGTCTTTCCCGCAATAAAAGCACCCACCCTCATGCTCTCTGAACGCGTCCATACCTTTGGGCAACATCTTCTGAAAAAATATGGCGAACGCGTGCACAAAATTGCGCTGGATGCCGGCTTCACGTGCCCGAATCGCGATGGTGCCAAGGGCATCGGTGGCTGCACCTTTTGCAATAACGCCTCATTCAGTCCCAATTCACGCAACAGGCCCTCGCTGACACATCAGCTCGCTTCCGGCCGCCGGGGCATCGACCGTTGCACGAAGGCGCGCAAATATCTGGCCTATTTTCAGGCTTACACCAACACCTACGCCGATGTCGCGCTCCTCAAAGCCCAATATGACGAGGCGTTGGCCATGGAGGGCATGATAGGACTCTCGGTTGGCACACGGCCCGATTGCGTGCCGCCCGCCGTGCTTGATCTACTCGCCGAATATCGTGACCGCGGCATGGAAGTCTGGCTGGAACTCGGCCTGCAATCCGCCTTTGATCACAGCTTGGAACGCGTCAATCGCGGCCACGGACTGCGCGAATATATCGAAACCACGACCACAGCCCGCAGCATGAATATTCCTGTTTGTACACATCTGATTGTCGGGCTGCCCGGCGAAGCAGCGCGCCACAGCCTCGAATCGCTCAATATCGTGCTCGACATTGGCACTGATGGCCTCAAGCTGCATCCCTTGCATGTGGTTAAAGGCACCCAACTGGCCAATGAATGGCGGCGCGGTGAATACACGCCGCTCACGCAGCGCGAATATGTCGAAATCGCCGCCGACCTGATTGAGCGAACGCCGTGGCCAATCACCTATCACCGCGTCACCGGCACCTCCCCGGCCAATCTGCTGCTGGCCCCCGAATGGTGCAGTCATAAATGGACCGTACTGAACGACATCACCGCAGAATTAGAAAAGCGTCAGAGCCGACAAGGCGCACTTGTTTAAAGCCTGTAACTTGTTACAAGCCCATAACTTGTTAAAAGTCTATAGCCAGCGCATCCCACCCGCGTTGATAAGCGCTTAATCAGGCGGCCAACACTTCCCCCCTCGCGCATTCATCGCTAAGCTGCACGCCGCGCTCTGCCCCGTTGTCAGCTTTTATTAATTTTTCACTCGATTTTTTGTTTGACCTTTCGTCCGACCGCTCGTCCAACCACTCGCCTGACCTTACGCTCAACCTTACGTACAAAGCCTCCGCCAAGCATGCCTGTTATTCGCCTCCTCCCTGACCTGCTGGTCTCGCAAATTGCTGCCGGCGAGGTGGTTGAACGGCCGGCTGCCGCCCTGAAAGAGGTGTTGGAAAATAGTCTTGATGCCGGGGCCAGCGAGATTCGCATTGAACTGGAAGAAGGCGGCATCAAGCTGATACGCGTCGTTGATGACGGCATCGGCATCGCGCCGGAGGAACTCCCGCTCGCGCTGACTCGCCATGCCACCAGCAAAATCGGCAATCTGGATGAACTCGAACGGGTCGCCAGCCTGGGGTTTCGCGGTGAAGCATTGGCCAGCATCGCCTCCGTCGCACGCGTCGAACTGACTAGTCGCGTTACAGC
>CAYRFK010000382.1:0-3157 GCA_964423465.1 uncultured Verrucomicrobiota bacterium
CCCCGATGTCCCCGCCCGAGACCGGCGCGTCAAGCGCATGCGCCCCGACGGCCTGGCAGCTTGCCGCGATCCGCTGCGCCAGCGAGGGGCGCGTCGTGGTCATGTCCACCACCGTCTTGCCTGCCGACAGCGCTTGCAGGATCCCCGCGTTGCCAAAATAGACCGCCTCGACATCCGCCGGGAAGCCGACCATCGTGAAAACCACATCCGCCGCCTCGGCCACGGCAGCCGGCGTGTCCCGCCATTGGGCACCGGCATCCAGCAACGGCTGCGCCTTGGCCCTGGTCCGGTTATACACGACCACCCGATGCCCGGCCGCCATCAGATGCCCGCACATCCATCGCCCCATCACTCCCGTTCCGATCCAACCTAGCATTTCACACCCCGCTTCCGATCCATGCACACACGCCTTGCCATTCCGTGACAGTCTTGCATCAATCGCCGGAAGAGTCAAAAAACATCCAGCCGCAAACGGAAACGTGGCCAGCCCCTGGCGACATTGCTTGTCCCTGCCACACCCGTTTGATTTTTTCACTTGTACAACGGGAATACAATGGCAAGAATGGATCGAGGGTGTGCGATGCCTGTCGGTATCGGCCTGCGTCTTGACTGCAGGCATGTCCACACCTGGTGCGGGGAGGTTGCTGTCATGAGCATTCTTTCGCATGGTGTTGATGCAGGCTGGCGTCGTGCACTCAAGATCGCGTTGGTGGCGGGGTGGACTTGCAGCGGGTTGGCGGCAACGCCACATCCCGGTTTTCAGGAATGGAAAAAACAGGACCGGGAGGAACTGCAGAGATTTCAAGCCGGCGAGTCGGCCGAACTTGCGGGCACCGGGATAGACAAAAGCGCGCCACGAAGGGCCGGCGGGGCGCTTATCCCGGTTCCGCACTATCCGCAGGGTTTCGGCAACATGATGTGCTATGCCGCCGCGTGCCAGATGATGCTCAAGGCCTATGGCAAGGACTTCAACGCCGAAATGTGGGATGTCGCCAGGTTTTTTAAAAATCCACAGACATCCGGACTGCCACAATGGCAGGTGTGGATAGGCGCATACGAATTCCTGTTTTCCGGTTACGGCCTGACGGTGGAAAACAAGGAGGGCTGGGTTGATGACGAAGCACTCAAGGAATACCTCATCCAGCAACTGGATGCCGGCAAACCGGTTTTGAGCACCTTGCACCACGGCGCGCATGCAATCGTCATCACCGGTTACAATGACGCCGGCATTTTCATCAACGATCCCGGCGATTATGCGATCACCGCGGCGGGGTTGCCTGTCAACCGCGGCGGGTTGGCCACGGTCCATGTGCCATGGGACCGCTGGCATCACGCCATTTCGTCGTTTGTGCCGCTTGGCGTTGTCGAACTAGCGGATGTGACCACGACACTGGTCATGGATCGTCCGCCGCCGCCCATGCCGCATCCGCCCGTCTCGCTAACGGTCAATTCATCATTTTTGAACGCGGATGATCCCCGTCCGATCGGCGGCGGGCTTGGATTCGGCCGGGACAGGCCCGGCATGCTGCCGGATACGTTTGTCATGCTCTATGACGGCACCGTCAAACTCGGTTACCGTTTTGTAAGCGCGCGCACGCTTAAACCGCCTATTGTGGCCAACAGCGACATGTTGCACATCTGCGAGTTATCCGTCGGGAACGCCTCCACCTCTGCGGTTAATGTTTTGCTTGAAGCCTTTATTGACGATTACTTGATAGGCGCAAAAACAGAGAACGTGCCCGCCATAACAAGCTGGCATGAGGTCCCTATGTTTACAGACAAGCAACCATACCGTTTCAGTTCCTATCCGGGTGGAGCCTTGCGCCCCGGCGAGCATCTGCTAAGACTGCGCAGCTCCGTGAACGGGCAGGAAACGGATCATGCCGTTATTACGTTCCAGATTGCGCCCGCCAAACCCGGGGGGCTAACGGCTACGGCCTCGCAGATGCAGACCACCCTGCGCTGGAAACCAAATCCGGAGGCCAATCTGTCGCCTCCCGTGAAACTCAAATACAGGGTAAACTGCCAGGATGATTTTGCGCTGGACTCCCTGAATGGCGCCAACGAGACTGAGCAGACCGAACTGACGCTTTATCTCAGCACGCCGGGCGAGCATTTATTCACGGTGGCGGCATACGACCCGGCTTCGGGTCTTGAAAGCCCTGATTCCGATCCGGTATCCGCCGTCAATACCGAGCCCAGACCCGAGGACAAATGACCCGTCCCGTAACGGCGGCATGGCATGGACATGGCAACATGCGCATCATGCATTTATTCAAGAACAAGGAGGGTGCCATTCCCTCGTCCCCGATGTTGTTCTGCGCGCCGATGGCAGGCGTGACACACAGCGCCTTCCGTCGCCTTCTTGCCGATTTCGGCGGCTACGGCGCGATCTATACCGAGTTGCTGGCAAGCCGCCAGATGGTGCACGAGGACGCAGGCAAATCCCCCTATCTCAAGCGCAGGGCCGAAGAGGGCCAGGTGATCTATCAACTGCTGCTGACAGGGCAGGACGCCATTCCCGAAATCATATCCAGAGTCCTGCCGCTGAACCCGGCGGCTATCGACATCAACTGCGGATGCGGGGGCAAATACGTGCGCCAGGCTGGCGGTGGCGTGGCCCTCTTCGAGAATCGCCAGAACCTGGAAAAGGTGATCAAGGAAGTACGGCGCGAATACGCCGGGACGCTGATGCTCAAGATCCGGCTCGGGCGCGACGTGCCCGGCTGGCGCGAGCCGTTTCTCGAACGCATCAGGATCATCGAGGATGGCGGGGCAGACGCCATCACCCTGCATCCCCGCTTTGCCGGTCAGCATATGAAGAGAGGCGCACGGCACGAGCTTTTCAGCTGGCTGGCCGACAACACCAGGCTCCCCGTGATAGCAAACGGCGACATCCTGGGACCGGCGACCATCGCGAGAAACCCGAAACACTTCGAAAAGACGGCAGGCATCATGGTCGGCCGCATGGCGATCATCTGCCCCTGGCTGTTTGCCGCGTGGGACAATCCCGGCCTCAAGGTTGATCATCTAGGGACGTGGCGGGCTTTCTACGACTACCTGCTTGAGGATTTTGGAGAGAAGCACGCACTCGGGCCGCTTAAGCTCTTCACCAAGTACTATGCGCAGAATTTTGCATTCGGGCATACCCTCTATA
>CAYRFK010000383.1:0-3152 GCA_964423465.1 uncultured Verrucomicrobiota bacterium
TGTTCCGGGCAGGGACGGCGTTGATGGCGCTCCAGGCCGGGATGGTGTTGACGGCGCTCCCGGTGAGAAGGGCGATCCTGGTCCTTCGTCGTGGGCTGCTATCCCAGACGTGCCCGAGGGTGTGCCTGGTGGGTTCCCGGTTCTGGACGCTCAAGGTTTGGTCCCTGCTGGGAATCTGCCGGATGTTGTAGCGGAGTCCATTGTGGATTCCACGGAGGTTGGGCGTGCCGTTGTGACGGCGCAGGATGATCGTGCGGCGCGTTCCGCGATTGGAACCCTTCTGGCTGGTTCCCGGTCATCACTTCTGGGGTCGAAGATTCGCGGCGGGAACATCACCACAAAGACGTACCACCAGTGGGATCATTTTTGGTCTGAGTGGGATTGGGATAACTGGGTTAAGCCGCAGGTTGATCGTGCGGTCAAGTTGGGGTTCAACACGATTCGTGTGATCGGCGGGCCGAGGGTCATCTTTCAGCCGTCGATAAACCTGGGGTACACGTGGGGTCCGAGTGCCGCGTTTGAGGTGGATTATCTGATTCGTAACGGTGGCCGGGTTTACATGGTCACCCAGGCGGGTACGACCGCCGCGTCGGGCACCGGCCCTTCTGGGACGGGTGCGTCGATCACTGATGGGACGGTGGTGTGGAAGTACGTCCGCGAGGATGACCTAGCCCCGATCACCCAAGCTGTGTACGACTCCCGCTGGAAGCAGTTGGTGGAGTATTGCGGTGAGAACGGTTTGTGGCTGTATCCCGCGCTGATGACCGCAGGGGACTTCGACGCTGTTGCTTTCGGCAATTTCCGCAATCCGGTTGTTCTGGAGTCTTTGAAAACAACTGCGGCGATGCTGTCCAATTACAGCAACGTGATCGGCTTCGATTTGTTCCAAGAAGGCGACAGTTACCGTGGCTCCGCAGTGCCGTGGGCGGGTTCCCGAGCGTATGCGGTGGGCAACTACGTCACCAACGGTGGCAACGCCTACAAGTGTGTGACTGCGGGTACGTCGGCGGCATCTGGTGGGCCGACTGGCACCGCCGCTTCTGTAGCTGATGGGACGGTGGTCTGGGAGTACGACGGTGTGCCGCTGACTGCCGCTGATGTGTTGGCGGCGATGAGAGATGTTCGGGCGGTGAGCAACGTCCCGCTAACTATGTCCACCGTGGCGTTTGCGGGAACGTCGGTGAACTTCTGGGCGGGTGTTCAGACCTTGAACTATCAGGTCAACGCGGACCCTGCCGGTGCGGACTTCATCGACTTGCACATCTATGAGGATGGGATCACACCGGCCCATATTGGGGCGTATCTGGAGTTTTTCGGTAAGCCTTTGTTGGTGGGTGAGTTCGGCTGCGATCAGACGATGACGGTGCAGCAGCAGACCGCCCGGTATGCGTCTATTGAGCCGATCCACGCCCGCCCCGGTGTGCTGGGTTCGTTGGTGTGGGCGCTGGCCGATCAGGGCACCGCTGACCCTGCCCGCCTTTACGGTGTGTGGGATAACACCGGGTTCGTTCAGGGCAGTTCACCGTTGTCGGTGACGGCGGGTGCTAGGCCGGGGTTGGCTGCGGGTGTCCGCAAGTTGCTTCCGGCGTCCCCGGTGTTGAAGTCGGGTGGCGAAGCGGCCCTGGTGTGTACCACTAAGGCGGGTGCTGCGGGCGCGGAGGACGGTGCGAATACGTGGGCGAAGATCGCCACCGCGAACACCGGCACTAACACTTTCACGAACCTGAAGCTTGTTTTGGCTGTGGTGGGTTTCGGTGTCACCGCCCATGACACCGCTTTGGTGTCGGTGTCTTTCGCTGTCGGGGCATCAGGAAGCGACCCTGTTGTGGGTGTGGACATCATCGCTGAGGGTGGTGGTGGAGGGTTTATCGCTGCTGACTCGTTCAAAGCGGTTTCCGGTGGGTTCGGCACGGATATGGAGTTGTGGGTTCGTAAGGGCACCGCTTTTGGCGGGTTCAAGGTGTACGAACTTTCCAGGGGTTACGGCGGCAATGCGACTGTCGGGCTGAACATGCTCACCTACAGCCGGGGTCCGGCGTGGCAGTCCGCTGTCCCGACTGGTGCGGTGAACAACGTGTCCTCTAGGGGTGTTACGTCGTTTGGTGACACGGCGGTCACAGCGACGGCTCCGCAGACCATCACGCGGAAAACCCTGAACTCCCCGAGGGTTGACAGGCTTCTGGACACTAACGGTGCCCCGATTTTGTTGCTGGACCCTGTTGCGGGTGCCGTGGATTACTTGCGGATAGCCAACGGCACTGGTGGCGCTCAGTTAAGGGCGGAGGGGACAAGCCCCAATATAGACGTTAACGTGTTCGGCAAGGGTTCCGGCGACATCAAGTTTCGGAACGACGGTGGGATTGGCTTTGTAGTCGATCCCGTTGCGGGTGGCATCAATTTCCTGTTTGCCCGAGGGTCAGCTACCGGCGAAGATGTCACGTTGGGTGTGGCCGGAACCGACCCTGATGTCAACGTCAACGTCACCCCGGCGGGGGCTGGAGTGATTCAGCAGCGTGGGGTGCAGGTCGAACTGAAGGGCCACGGTCACGTCGTCGCTGACGTGATGGGTGCTGAATCCACCGCCCGCAAAGGTGTGGCGGATGGGTATGCCAGCCTTGACTCCAACGGTCGGATGCCCGCCAGCCAGCTACCCAGCACCGCCTTATCCTGGGTTGCCGCCCCATCCACCTCGTCGTCGCCTGGAGTCTCCGGTCAAATGGCATCCGACGGCGGGTTCCTGTACGTCTGCGTGGCCGCAAATCAGTGGCGTAGAACCGACCTCACCACTTGGTAACTAGGAGAAAATGTATGGCAACCAAGAAGGAACTTGAAGCCGCTGTAGTCGCAGCCGGTTTCACCAAAGCGGACCTACCGAAAGTGATGGAGGCGTTGGCTGAGGCCACCGCAGACCCGCCTGTCGGGCAGGTCGTCCGCAACCCGGCAACCGGGGATGTTGCGGTGCGGGTCCGCCAGTACACCGAAGTTTATTGGCGTGTCTCGTCCAAGGATGACCGTTCGTGGGTCGAAACCAGCCTTGTGGGTTGGGATGTGCTGCACCAGGGCACTGTCGAGCCTGAGGGCGTAGACGAGGACGACAGCTAGTGGCGTTCGAGAAGGTTCTGAACCTCCCACCACTGGACGTGATCGGGCAA
>CAYRFK010000384.1:0-3146 GCA_964423465.1 uncultured Verrucomicrobiota bacterium
CCCCGCCAGGAAGTACCAGGCAGCCGCGGCCGTGAACGCGATGCTGGCGATGTATGTCCAGAGCTGACAGCGAAGCGGATCCACCAGCCAGAGAAGCAGATGGTAGGGCACGAACACGATCGGGCCGCTATCGCGGCCCAGGCCGTCCAGCGGCCACCAGTTCCCCAGATAGGCGCCCAGCAGCGCCTGCTTGAGATAGACGTACCCGTATGCACCGGAGTCAGGCCCCCAGAGGTGGCCCCGCCCCAGCAGCGCATCCCAGAAGACCAACAGGATGGCGACCGCCAGTCCGCCCGCCAGTGCGAGCCCCCACGCCATACGCCCGAGTCGAGTATCCATAAGAAGCTCCGAATGCGGCCCGTCCGCCTACACAACCTTGACGCCGTGCCACTCAATCTCGTCGGGCGGCAGGATCCCCAGTTTCTCCCAGAGCAGCGGAGCCCGGCTCGCCATGGCATCCAGCGGACGGACAGGATCCCACCGGCTGCACGGCCGCCCGAAGACCAGGCGAACACGATAGCTGACCTCCCGGAACATGGGGCCTACCGGGCTGGAGATGTGGGTGCAGCCCGCCGCGATGTCGAAGAATGTCATGCGGCTGAAGAAATGCTTGTGCTCGAACTTGAACGCCCCCAGCCCGCGACCGTGCGGCACGATGACGAGAAACTCGCCGCCCGGCCTCAGGATGCGGTGCACCTCGCGCACGACGCCCACCACGTCATCGCAGTGCTCCAGCGAGTGGCTCATCCGCACGGCATCGACGCTGTTGTCGGCCCAGGGGTACGGAAAGCGGTTCAGATCGCACCGGATCTCCGCTGGCTCCTTGATGTCCACTCCCGTCCAGCCCGGCGCCGGACGGTCTCCGCATCCAAGGTCGAGTCTCATCGCTTGTCCTCATGGCCGTCAGCCGATTGCCACCCACTGTTCCGAGGTCCGATGCCGTGCGGAAACAAGACGCTCCAGATGGTGTCGAACGCATTGGCGTTCGTAAAATACCGAGCCTTCTCACTGTGGATGAAGGTCTCGATAGCATCCAGATACACTTGATACCGCGCTTCGTCCACCGAATCGATGAACTGCCCCAGTTCCTCGATCGACCTGAAATCCCGAAGATTCACGAAGCACTCGCGGGGAATGTACCGGTCTGCATGCCTCCATCCCAAGTACAGGGGCACACAGCGAGCACAAAAGCAATCGGTTATCTTCTCGCTCACATATCCCGGTTCATCTTTGTTGTTCTCGATGCAGAGGTGGAAACGATAGCCCGACATGAGCCGGATCTTGCTGACGATGTCCTCGGGTATCTCGCCGCGATAGCTGGTGAACCTGGGATAGCCGAACCAACGCTCGTAGAAGACGCAGGGGCGGTTCCATCCATGCCCAAAAAGGTCGAACTCACTCGGATAGCGTTGCTCAAAAAAGCGAAAGAAACGCTTTCGAATCGAGTACGTGCTCGATGGCATGTAGGCCCACCGGTTGGAGTTGATCCCGATCAGTTTCCTCTTGCGCTCAAATGGGATGCGCTCGAACGGCGGGGTCCGATAGTCAAGCATGTCTCCGAGAACAAAGTAGTTGATCTTCGTGTAACCGCATCGCAGAGCCTGCTCATCGTTGAAGGTGAATATCTTGCTGAAGGGCCTCCGCATGGCCGGAATAAAATGGAGCGACGGGTTGATGTTCGACGGCTCTAGCATGAGAAGAACGCGCTTCTCCCGAGGGATCCGAAAGAGGAAACGGTCCGCTACGAGACGACGCCAAGAGAAGTCGAAGTAGATGACATACGGCACGGACGCACTCTCGAAATCGACCTGATCGATCGTCGCCAAGTCAATTCCCCGCTCGGTCGCAAGAGTCCGAAAATCGCGCATGAACCGCCACACCTGCGGATTACGATCGCGTCCGGGATAATCCTCATCGAAGACGCGATTCCCAAACTCGGCCTCGCCGAATCCCATGTTGATGCCGACCGTCACCCTAGGTCGGCGCGATGACTCCGCCATGACAACCTCCCCGGTCACTAGCCTTCCGGATATGCATGCCCACCATCTCGCTACCATGAGTCTCGGAACTCAGGCTGCCACTTGCGACCAGGCCGCTCGCAGGAGATCGCGTCGACCTGCGCAGCGAACACCGGCAGGTCAGCCGTTCTCCGCCTCCGCCAAGAACACATCGATTCGTTGGCTGAGAAGCAGCGGCAGAAACCGGGCGATCTTGGCGTCCTCCCACTCCCACCAACGCACCTCGAGCAATCGCCGAACCGTCACTTCGTCAAAGCGCATCCTCTGCACCGAAGCTGGATTGCCGGCCACTATCGAATAGGGCGGTACGTCGCGCGCGACCACCGCACGTGCCCCGATGACCGCGCCATCCCCGACGTGCACGCCTGAAAGGATGAGGACGTCGGTTCCGACCCACACATCGTTCCCGATATGCACGCTTCCCTTGGTCTTGGGATGGCCCTTGATCGCGGCGCCGGCTTCCCACAGCTGGCTGAAAGGATAGGTCGTTACCCAGTCAGTACGATGCTCGCCGCCGAGAAACACCCTCACGCCTGATGCGAAGGAGCAGAAAGCCCCGACGGTCAGACTGGCTCCTTCCCCCCAGTTGGACACGCTCAGGTCGCCATAGGAACCGCGTCCCACTGAGTAAGGTGCAAGACGCTCCTGCAGCGTCTGCTCACGCCGTGGCCGCAGTAGGCGTCGCGCATACTTCGCCACCGTACGCAGGACTGAACTGATCGTCTGCCGAGCACCCGATATCACATTGCACTCCTCCGCACCCGCGAGCACCGCAATGCCTCGAACGCACGGAAGCGTTCCGCCGAGCGGACCCCCATCGGTCGCCGCCTGTAGGACGAGCTACGCTTGGACATGCCCATCCGCCATCAGTCGCGCGAACGCCGGGCGGCCGTGAAAGCCGAACGGCGGGATGCCGCTCGCCCGGTAGCGGCTCGCATCGCGCTCGAGCGAGAAGCGGGCCGCCACATCAACCGGGGCGAAAACGGTGTCCCGACGGTAGCGCCGCTCGAACGACGGCAGCACCCGACAGAGAAAGATATCATCTACCACAAGATAACAGAATGGAATGCGCTTGTACCCGCGCCGATAGTACCAGGCCGCTCGCTCGCAGAGCGCCCGGCTGCGGAG
>CAYRFK010000385.1:0-3145 GCA_964423465.1 uncultured Verrucomicrobiota bacterium
ATTATCGGGAACCGCAGCCCACTCACAAGCGAAATCCCGCCCCCGACTTCCTACTTCCGCGACTCCAGGATCGCCAGGTGCCCGCCGTTGGACGCCATGCGGACTGGGAGCACCGCGGAGGCGTCGACCGTGCGACGGGTCGCGACGGCGGCCGGCCCGCCCGGTGCGTCGCTGAAGATGCGGGCCTCGTAGGCAACGCCCGGCGCAAGGAAGTCGAGCGGAAGATCAAACGACCGGGCCGTTCCGTCGCCCATGCCTGCGATATACCACGCCGTCCCCTTGCGCCGCGCGACCGTGATGCGCTCGCCGAGCTTCGCGAAGACGCGTTCCTCGTCGAACAAGCCCGGGAGTTGGCGGACGAACTCGATTTCGGGCCCGCCCCCGCCGCCGGACGACCACGCCCGCATGCCGCCGCGCATCGAGGCACGCCCCGGATAAATGCCGAGCATCGCCACCTGGTGGCAGTGCGTCTTGATCGCGTCCTTCTTGTAGAACTCCGGCGTGTAGTCCACCGGCCCCATCAGCGCCCGCGTGAACGGCAGCATCACATCGTGAAGCCCCCGGATCGCCGGCGGGATCGAGTGCTCCGCCTCCTCGCCCGCGACACCCTCGACGTTGACCAGGTTCGGATACGTCCGCGACAGGCCGCCCGGGAAGTACGCGTCGTGGATGCAGACGATCAGCCTGTGCTCCGCGGCCTTCCTCACCATCGTCGCGATGGCCCGCTCGTTCTGCTGCGACCCCGGCGGCACAAAGCCCGGCTTCACACCCGCGACACCCCAACGCTCATAGGTCGCGAACACGTCCCCGACCGCATGCTCGCCGCCGAACTCCTTCAGCACCACGCCGCGCACGTAGAGGCAGATGCCGACCGGCGGGTTCAGGCTGCGGCCATAGGCGCACAGCGCCGCGACGTCGAGATCGACGAAGTTGCCGCCCGTGTCCGCCTTCGGACGGAACGGCACCCAGCCCTTCGCAACGGCCGTCGGATCGCCGCCGACGTTGCGCCGCCACTCGGGCTTGTCGTTCCAGAACTTGGAGTGGTTCGCTTCGAAGAACGCGATCTCCTCCGGCGTCCATTTCGTTTCCGCACCGCTCCATGAGTGGTCGATCTCGAGGTAGTCCATGCCGTTCGCGGAGGCAAAGTCGGCCAGTGCCTTCAACTCGGACGTCACCATCCGCGTGTTCCGAACCTGGCAGATCGCCCGGCCGGGCCGGATCCATGAAGTGTCGGCGACCGCGCAGGGCGGGTTCAGGTTCTCGACAAGGCGGCGGTGGGCGAACAGGGCCGCCGTCGAGTCGCCAACGATCACCGCCTCCCACGACGTGCGCCACGCCGCCGCACCCGTCGCCGCCGAATGCAGCGTGCCGATGATCGTGCCGGGCGCGTCCTTCTTCCGCTCCCACGAAACCTGGGAGAAATCGCCGCGGTCGGCGTCCGTCAGCGCGATGAGACGCCCGCCGCCCGCCTCGACGGTCACCGCCCCCTCGCTCTTCGACATCGCTGCGACGGTCTTCGTGCCGTACTCATAGTTGCGGTTCTGCCAGACGCGGGCATCGCCGCCGAACCGGTGCTCGGTCAGCCGCTTCCGGACCGCAACGCGGTCGAGGCCGGGCTGCTTCGGAAAGCTGTATCGAAGGCCGACGCCCTCATCATATGCGCGGATCTCCGCCTCGAAGGTGCGGCGCGCGCCCGCGGTCTCGCGGAATGTGACCGTCAGCCCGCACCAGCGATCGCGCACCTCGCTCCACGCGCCCCACACCGGCCGCCATGTCGCGTCCTGCCCGTTGGTGACCGCGCCCGCGATGTCGAACGGTGGCTGCAGCGGCGCCTCGGCCAACTCGACGCCCAGCGCGCCACGCTGAAGGAGCGGGGCGCCGTCCAGCGACACCGACCATCCGGGGCGGCCGTCGACGAGGTCGACCGTCACCGCGATCCGCCCGTCCGGCGAGCGAACCGTCTCCGCGCCTCGCGCCACGGCACCGCTCAACGCAAGGACCGCCATAATCCGCCACGGGGAAACGTGCAGCTTCATGTTCCGGCGCCCTCCGCAGCAGCAATGGCTTCGCGAAGGCCGGCGAGCAGGGCGGGGGCAAGGACGCGCGGATCGTAGTCCTTCCGCCCCATCGCTAGCGTTTCGATCGGGACGTAGCCGCGATAGCCGGCGGACCGGATGATGGCGACAAGCCTCTTCATGTCCACGCGCGGCCCGTCCGCCCGGCTCGTGAGGGTCTCCTTGACCTGCCAGTTCACGGCATGCGGCGCCAGAAGGGCGATGTCCGCGTAGGGATCCTCCGAGACGTATTTTCCCGTATCCACGATCGCACCGCACCAGGCGTGGTCGACGCGCCGCAGCAGTGACAGGTGCTCGGCGCCCGTGGCGATGAAGTCCGCATGGTTCTGCACGCCGACGAGGACGCCAAACCGCTCGCCGTGCACCGCGCACTCGCGCACGGCATCCGCCATCCACGCCTCCACATCGCCGCGCGGCGCACCGCCGGCCGCCTCCTGCCACGTCTTGAACGGCGGCTGGGAGTCGGCGAAGACGCGGATCACAGGCGCGCCGAGCCGGGCCGCAACCTCGATCCAGTCCTTCACGCGCTGCACACCCTCGGCACGCACCACCTTGTCCGCCGCGGTGAAGTCGTTGCGCACGCCGGTGCCGCTGATGCCGAGACCGAGGTCGAATGCGCGGCGCTTCAGCGTGCGCAGGTACTCGTCGGCGGGCGGCTTGGGATAGCCCGGGAAGAAGTATCCGGTCACATCGATACCGTCGAAATCGTGCTGCGCGCAGAAGTCGCAGAGTTCCAGGAGGTCGACGCCCTTCGCGGCGTCCGCCGCGCGCGCGTTGAGAAGTTCGAGGAAGGAGAAGGCGTTCAGCGAGGTCATCAGCCGCGGCCCGCCCGCGCGCCGGACCGGCACCGCGTCGGCAGGAGCCCGGATTCCGCCGGCCAGCAGCGCGGCGGGTGCGAGAAGGGCGGCGCCGCGGAGGAATCCGCGACGCGTGGAGGGCATGGTCGGGCCGGGTGTCTTCATTTCAAACGTTCCCTTTCGATGCGCATGGTGGTCGACCCGCGTCGTCCCGGCAAGCCGCGCGAGCCGCCGCCGCGCTGCACTTCACCGCTCCGGCACGGACATCGGCGC
>CAYRFK010000386.1:0-3143 GCA_964423465.1 uncultured Verrucomicrobiota bacterium
GTATCATAACCCCAACCAGCGCCTGAACGGTACGGCTTCGCCGCCCGTTAGGCGCTACGTTGGGCAAATGCGATGATCGCAATTTATTACAGCGTATGCTTGGCGATCCTGATCATGGGATTAGTGCGGGGCAAGCCTCGGGCGGCCACGTTTTCCTTCCCAGCGGTTAGCGTCGCAGTGCTGTTCTGGGTGTCCGTGGTAGGAATTGCGGCAGTGCTCGCCTCTGTTGCAGGCGTTGTCGGCATCGCTGTCACGTTCGATGAACGAACTGACTCGGTGAACGGTTTTGACACCTTGTGCGCAGCAAGCCGACAGATCGTGAACGTTTGCTTCACTGTTGCCTTGGTGGCGCACGGCATCACTGCCATCTGGAATACTGCATCAAAGAAGGAGGCCGAACCAACAAATGCTGCCTATCGCCGCTAGCGTGCGCAGATTTGCGACGTTCGCCAGAGGAATTGAATGAAGAAAAGGACGATCATAGCGGCTGCCTTGGCGTGCGTGTGCGCGACGTTCGCGTGGAGTGTTCAGTTCCACTACGGCATCGGCAGTTGTGGGCCAGCTTCCGACACGCCGTTTCTTTGCCTCGTGTTCGGAATGGGGCCTTTCTACCTCCTGACGGCCATCTCGGCTTTCGCGAGAATGATCGATGCGGTGCCTAATCTGGTCGCACTGGGCGTGATGTTCCTGCTCCCGGTGATAATCTGGTTTGCTGTCTTTCTGGCAATGTTGACGGCTGGAAACATTCTGTGGGGCAGACTTGTGAAACCAAGAAGCGACTGAGCGGCGAACACGCCCTTGCTCGGTACGTCGCTAAAGCGCCGCCCGAGAAAGACGCCATTCTGTGAAGAGATGAAGCATGGAAGAACTGACTGATCCAATCACAATCAAGGCGTTCCTTGGATGCTTTGCTGTCGGCGTCGTAGCCATGGGCTTGGCGCATTTCGTTTCCACAGGGCACTCAGGCCATCGCCGACACTGGATAAAGTTGAAGCACCTGACGTGGTTGCTTCCCTTGGCTGCGG
The DNA here is from genome assembly GCA_964423465.1 of uncultured Verrucomicrobiota bacterium. GTDB lineage: Bacteria > Verrucomicrobiota > Kiritimatiellia > PWTM01 > PWTM01 > VGWF01. Next base: position 1,026 of record CAYRFK010000386.1, read on the forward strand.
TAATGTGCTATTCAAGTTCACAGGCGTTCAACCCAAAGCAACGCTGGTCGTACGAACTGATGTTGAAGCAGACCGGCGTCTCGCTGGGCATCGCCTCTGTGTTTGCTTGGTGGCCTGCCTGCATCATGAGATGGGGAGTGTTTGCCATCAGAAACCGAATCAGGAAGACGGCACAGAACCAGACTATCGCCGGGAAGCCAGGCTCAGGCTGAACGGCAACGTTGGCGTTACACGAATGCAAACCATGACAATAAGAGAACTGATCATCATCCTGTTTCTGCTGCCTTGTGTGGCTGTTGCACAAGAGACCAACACTGAAGCAGTACCAGTTCCTCCCCAGATCGAGCTGACTGACACGGGATGGATCTACTTCCCGCGGGGGCGATACGTCATTCTGGAGCAACAGGGAAAGAGCACGGCGAATAGCCGCTTTCAGATCTGCGGCAACAACGTCGTGGTGCATACCGGCTTGGGCAAGGCGAAACCGGAGAGCACAAACGGCTGTGAGATCGTAGCCCTTTCCCTCCCAGAAGGGCACGTTGTTTACCAACATCCCGCGACATTCGAGACCTATCCGTTTGACGCCCTCGGGATGTGGCCATGGGTGGACAAAGCCGTACTTTGGGGCCACTGTCCCAAGTTCAAAACCCATGTTATCGCAATAATCGACTCCACCGGCAAGCTAGCACGCTCCTTTGCAATAGGGTCACTCATGCGCCCGCTTGCCATCGACGAGCTCAACAGTACAATCATCTGTCTCGGACAACGCGAGTCGGTTACGGGTGCACAACCGACAGAGGACGAACTGCCCCCGCAGTATCTGTACGCATTGAAACTGCCCGATGGCGCACGCGGCAAATACCTACCTATACGCCTTCTGGTTGATGCAATATGTGACAGGGACGGCAGTGTCTATTTGATCCGGTACGTGGAAGGCCTGAGCAAGACACAAGTCGAACGTACGATGGCACTGAAGGGATACGATGTTCTGTTGGAGAAGTACGTTGCTGCCACATGGGAGAAGGTTTGGTCCGTCAGAGTGGACAGAGTGCAGAATAAAGGCACCTGGCCATGCATGATGGTGAAACCAGATGGGAATCTTGTCTGGTTCGCCATTCAGGACGAGATCTTCCATCGGAAATGGAAAGGGCTAGCATACGACGCACTGACAGGCAAGATGGTCCGAGAAGATTCAGAATTCAGGCCCTTCCGTCACACCGTCAATTCCGCAAGCGGGCGGTACTTTGTGGAGCTGGATCAGCGGGACAGAGAGGACTGTATCAGAGTTACAAAAGAGAAGAGCACCGCCAACAAATGAATCCAGAATATTCTCGCTCCGCTCCAAATTCTGATTCATGACGTTCGACGAAAGGGGATGTGGCATGAGGAAGACACATGATCGCAGAAGTTATGGTGCGCTCGGCTTTCTCGGTTTTCTCGGTTTTCTGGGATTCCTGATGACCGACAACTACCAACATTTGGCCAAGTTCGCGTCGTTTGCCTGGCTGGCCCTCTTGGTATTCATTCCGCGCTCCGCGAAGACACCTTGGTATCGGCTGGAAAATCTTGCGGCAACGTTCGCAACATTAGTGAGGGGCAGAACCACCCAGACCGATCGGGACCAGAAAAAGACCGCATAGGGCGTCGAACCAGCAAATGCTCGGTACGGCTTCGCCTCCCGAGATTTGCGCCGTTATGAGGAGAGAAATAGGATGAACAAGTCACTGAAACGAATTGGCGGAGGACTGATGCTCACTGGCGCGGTGTTTCTTCTCGCCACAATCGTCGGAATGGTTGTGGCCTTCCGGGGAGCGCATACGGGCGCGCACGCTGGCTTGTCGGCTGCGGGTCTGGCTGACGGAATCTCCAGTTCGCTAAGTGGGGCAGCAATCGGTGGACCGCTGTTTACGGTGGGACTCATATTGTTCCTGATCGGTTGGCTACGAGGCAGAGCGGCAGAGACAACGACGACGGTGTCATAACCAGCAAATTCAGCCTATCGCCGGAAGCCCGGCTCAGGCAGATTTGCGGCGTTAGGAGAAAGAATGATGAACAGAATCGCTGTAGCAGTAATCTTCGGGGCGGTAGCGGGCTATGCCCATGCCTCCCCCTTGCCGG
>CAYRFK010000387.1:0-3137 GCA_964423465.1 uncultured Verrucomicrobiota bacterium
TCCTCACCGCCATCTCGTTCGAGGCACAACCCGGACAAATCGTCGCGCTCATCGGCACGACTGGGTCGGGCAAGTCTACAATCATCAACCTGATTCCACGTTTCTATGATCCAACCGAGGGGCGCATCACGATTGATGGTTTCGACACGCGCACGGTCACCTTAAATTCTCTGCGCGACCAGGTCGGCATTGTTTTGCAAGAGACGATGCTGTTTGCCACGACGATTCGCGAAAACATTGCGTTCGGTCGGCCGAGCGCAACCGAAGAACAAATCATCGCGGCGGCGCAAGCGGCGCAAGCACACGAGTTTATCCTCGAAACACCACAAGGGTACGACACGGTTGTCGGCGAGCGCGGCATCACGTTGTCGGGCGGACAACGCCAACGCGTCGCGATTGCGCGCGCGCTCCTCAAAGACCCGCGCATTCTGATTCTCGACGACGCCACCGCGAGCGTGGACACCGAGACCGAGCGACTCATTCAACTCGCACTCGCCGAATTGATGCGCGGACGCACGTCGTTCGTCATCGCGCAACGTCTCAGCACACTCCGCATGGCGAATTTGATTTTGGTGCTCGACAAGGGGCGCATCGCCGCACGCGGCACGCACGACGAATTACTCCGCACATCCGGGTTGTATGCGGAAATTTATCAGCATCAGTTAAAACCACCAAAGGACAATGACGGATGACCGGGGACGGAAGTCGCAAGATTTTTGCATCCTTCCATCTTCATCCTTCATCCTTGAAAAATTATGACACTTTCCATCGGCGCTTCAACTTCTGGCATGGGTCCGCGCGGTGCGCTCGAATCATTCGGCGAGCACGCCGAAACGCGCGCATTCGACCGGCGCATCATCACGCGCCTGCTCGCGTACTTGCGCCCGCATTGGCAACGCATGACGCTCGCGGCAATCCTGGTTTTGATTTCGTCTGCGCTCACACTCGCCGCGCCATATCTCATCAAGGTCGCGATTGACCAAGCCATCGCCAATCGCGATGTGAATGCTCTGGTACAAATCGCGCTCGCACTTGCCGCCGTGTTTGTCGGCAACTATGCCGCGTCCGCCGGGATGCAGTACTTACTTTCCTGGGTTGGGCAACATGTGCTCGCCACATTGCGCGCGCAACTGTTCCGGCATTTGCAAGAATTATCGCTCGGTTATCACAACACGCACATTGTCGGCGTGACGATTTCGCGCGTGATCAGCGACGTGTCCGTCATCAATGATTTGCTTTCGCAGGGATTGATTACACTCGTCGGCGACACGGCTGTGTTGATTGGCATCGTCATCGTGATGATTTCGATGAGCCCAACGCTCGCGCTGTTTGCATTTAGCGTTCTGCCCATCATGGTGCTGGCGACCTGGTTGTTCACGCGCCAAGCGCAAACCGCGTTTCGCAACACCCGCGCGCGTGTCGCCGCCGTGATTGGCGATCTTGCCGAAAACATTTCCGGGATGCGCGTGATTCAGGCATTCGCGCAAGAAGACGCGACCCAGGAACGTTTCGATGAAGTGAATCGCGCGAATCGCGACGCGAACATTGACGCGATGCGTTTGTCGTTCATTTTTTTGCCATCCGTGGATGTTTTGGGCATGGTCGCCACCGGCATCGTGTTGTGGTTTGGCGGACGCGCGGTCGCGGCGAACGAATTGACGCTCGGCATCGTCGTCGCGTTTCTCGCGTACGTCACACGCTTTTTCCAACCGATTCAAGAGTTGAGCCAGCTCTACACCACCTTGCAGGCGGCGATGGCAGGCGGCGAGCGCGTCCTGGGTCTGCTCGACACCGAGCCAGACGTGCGCGATGCGCCGGACGCGATTGAAACGCCGCCACTCACCGGGCGCATCGAATTGTCGCGCGTGTCGTTCGCATATGCAGGTGACGAATTTGTTTTGCGCGACGTGAATCTCGTCATCGAACCTGGTCAAACGATTGCACTCGTCGGTCCAACCGGCGCGGGCAAAACTTCGATTGCGAATTTGATTGCACGGCTGTACGACGTGAACGAGGGCGCGATTTTGATGGACGACCTGGATGTGCGGCGTGTGACACAACAATCGCTCCGCCGGCAAACTGGCATCGTGCCGCAAGAACCATTCTTGTTTTCCGGCACGATTGCCGACAACATTCGTTTCGGTCGTCCCGATGCGCCGGACGCGGACATTGAAAATGCCGCGCGACTCGCGAACGCGCACGAATTTATCGCGGGACTGCCAGACCAATACGCCACCATCATCCAAGAAGGCGGCGTCAATCTCTCACTCGGTCAGCGACAACTCATCTGCATCGCCCGCGCGATTCTCGCCAATCCGCGCATCTTGATTCTCGATGAAGCCACCGCGAGCGTGGACACCTTGACCGAAGCGTTGATTCAGCAAGCCCTGCAACGTTTGCTCGTTGGGCGCACGGCGATTGTGATCGCGCATCGCTTGAGCACGATTCGCAACGCCGATGTGATTTGCGTCATCAACGATGGGCAAATCGTCGAACGCGGACGCCACGAGGAATTGCTCGCGCGCGGAGGATTGTATCGGCAGTTGTACGAACGGCAGTTTGTGGAAGTGCACAACACAAATCAGAAATAAAAAAATTGGGGCGACCAGGTTGGTCGCCCCAATTCATTTTCTAACGCGGCGGAATCGTCACTTGGAGTTGATAACTTACCACGCCATTTTCCGGTTTGACATCAATAAAGTAATCCTGCGTCTTGGGTAACGGACCGCTCCACTGCATCGCGCTTGCGTGATCGGAAATGAGCACCGTGCCATCCGCGCCAAAGATGACGAGCGCGGCGCGTCCGCCCGGCGGCGGCACAAGATTCACCATCATCGTTTGCCCGGCTTGCGCGGCAATCACCCAGCGCTCCACATCCACTGCGCCGGTTTTACCACTGACCGTTGCACTCACACCACCCGGCGCAAACGTAATCCGCTTTGCCACCGGCGTGGGCGCAGGCGGCACTGTTGGTTGCGCGACCGGCGGAATCGTCACCTGCATTGTGTAACTCGGCGCGGTGTTGGCGTAAGCAATGACCGTGATCGTGTAATCCTGGTTCGATGGCACGGCGCCATTCCACTGCATCGCGTCCGCGTGATCCGAGATCAACACGTTGCCGTCCGCGCCGACAATTG
>CAYRFK010000388.1:0-3131 GCA_964423465.1 uncultured Verrucomicrobiota bacterium
TCCCCTACATCGCCGCCGAGCGGGGCTTCATCGACGCGGTCGTCGAGCCGCACCAGACCCGGCTGCTGCTGCGCAAGTCCATGCGGTTGTTGCGGGACAAGCAGATTCAACGTGTCCAGCGTAAGCACGGCCTGATCCCCATCTGATGCGGCTCTTCATATTTCCGCATGCCGGCGGATCGGCCGACTTCTACGTGCCGTTCGCTCGCGCGTTCTCACCGAGCGTCAGCTGTGCCGCCGTCCAGTACCCGGGAAAGCGGACTGGCAAGGACCTGTCTAAGTACACCGGGATCGGCGAACTGGCTGACAAGCTGGCGGAGATGGTCAAGCCCGAGGAGATCCCGGGCGGGGAGGTCGCCTTCTTCGGCCACAGCATGGGAGCGCTGCTGGCGTTCGAACTGGCCTTGCGTTTCGAGTCCGCCGGTAATCCGATCTCGAGCCTTTTCGTTTCCGCCTCCGCGGCGCCGGGACTGCTGCGTCGCATCTCCAAGCTCGAGGGTTCCGATCAGCAGCTGCTCAGCACAGTCGCCGAGATCACCGGCGTCAACCCGGAATTTCTCAAGGACGAAAAGTTCGCTGCGACGCTACTGCCGACGCTGCGCGGCCTGAAGGCGGTCGCTGCCTACGAACCCCCGCCGGAGGCGGTGGTCTCCTGCCCGCTGCACGCCCTCATGCCGGACAACGACGAACTGGCCACTGATGAACTGGTCAGCCCGTGGCGGCAGCGCACCACCGCGCACTTCGACCTCACGGTGTTCGACGGCGGTCACTTCTACATCAACGAAAATTTGCTGTCGCTCTCTGAGTTCGTGGAACAGCGAATGCTGGGATTTGCTGGTTAGCAGGTAGGCGCTGGTCGCTGGTACGGTGGTGAAAAGCCCCGCATCGGCGGGGGGCGCGAAGAGGCGCCGCCGTTCACGGCTTGGATGCCATGTCCCTTGTGAAACTCGGCCGACATGGCCGCGTGGGCATGACGCGCCCGAACAAGCCCGGATGACACATCGACGACGCAGCGAGGCTACCCCGTGTTCAACACCGATATGACTCTTCCCGCCCTGCTCCGCCACCGGGCGACCACCCAGGGCGACGCTCTGGCCTTCGCCTTCATGGACGGCCCACTGCTCGGGACTGGCCCGCGCGAGAGCCTGACGTGGAACCAGTTGCATCGCCGGGTGCTCTCGCTGGCCGAGGACCTACGGCGGAGCGCCACCAAGGGCGACCGGGTGGCGATCCTGGCCCCGCAGAGTCTGGATTACATCGTCGCCTTCTACGCCTCGCTGCAGGCCGGAATGATCGCGGTGCCGCTGTCGGTACCGATGTTCGGCCTGCACGACCAGCGGACCGAGTCCGCACTGGCGGACAGCACCCCATCGGTTCTGCTGACCACCTCCGCGGTGGTGGCCGATGTGAACAGGTACTCAAATCCGAGCGCCGGTCGGCCGGCGCCCACCGTCATCGAAGTCGATCTCATCGACGTCGACGTGACCCGCGCGCTCGATGAGACCGACGATTCCCGGCACGGTCCGGCCTACCTGCAGTACACCTCCGGCTCCACCCGCACCCCGGCCGGCGTGATCGTCTCGCACCGCAACGTGACCAGTAACATCGGAGAGGCCGTCGCCGCCTATTTCAGCGAGTTCGGCGGCAGGGTGCCCGACGAGATGTCGGTGGTGTCCTGGCTGCCCTTCTTCCATGACATGGGTCTGATCATGGGTGTCTGTGCTCCGGTGGTGACCGGGTGCGGCGCGGTGCTGACCAGTCCGCTGGCGTTCCTTTCCAAGCCCGCAAGCTGGATTCAGCTGATGGCGCAAAGCCCGCTGTGCCTCTCCGCTGCCCCCAACTTCGCCTTCGAGCTGGCGGTCCGCCGGACCTCCGATGCCGACATGGAAGGCCTCGACCTCAGCCGGGTGCACGGCATCCTCAGTGGAGCCGAGCGCGTGCACTACAGCACCGTTCGGCGGTTCATCGACCGCTTCGCCCAGTTCGGGCTCCGCGAAAAAGTCATCCGGCCCTCCTACGGGCTGGCCGAGGCAACGCTGTATGTCGCCACGCCGCCGAGCTCGGACACCGTCCGCACCGCCCGCTTCGACCTGCAACAGCTCGCGGCAGGCGTTGCCCAGCGTTGCCAATCCGAGCAGGAGAGCGGTACCGAACTTGTCAGCTACGGAATCCCGCAGGCCTACCCGGTCCGCATCGTCCACCCGGAGACGGGTGTCGAGCAGCCCGCCGGCGCGATCGGCGAGATCTGGACGAGAGGCGACAACGTCGCGCTGGGTTACTGGCGTAAGCCAGAGCAGACCACCCGGGTCTTCCGTGGCCGGATCAACAACCCTTCCGAGGGCACCCCAGCCGGGCCGTGGTTGCGCACCGGTGACCTCGGGGCGATCTCTAACGGCGAGCTGTTCATCATGGGCCGGCTCAAGGATCTGCTGATCGTCGACGGGCGCAACCACTACCCCGAGGACATCGAGGCCACCATCAGGGATGTCACCGGCGGCCGAGTCGCCGCGATCGCCGTCGAGGACGAGGCCTCCGAACATCTGGTCGCCATCGTCGAGGTCAAGCCGACCTCGAAGCTGGGCCCGGTGAAGGACCAGATCGCCGCCGAGGTCTGGAAGCTGCACAATCTGCGGGTCGATGACCTGGTGCTGGTGTCGCCGGGATCCATCCCGATCACGACGAGCGGCAAGATCCGCCGGTCATCGTGTGGACAGCTGTACCGCGATGGTGAATTCCACCGCATGGACGTCGCCGCGTGACCTTGCCCGGCGGCGGGGAGGACGATCTACGCCACTGGCTGGTCGACTACCTGGTAACCAACATCGGCTGCAGCCCCGACAAGATCGATCTCAACGCCGCCTTCAACCAGATGGGCGTGGGTTCTCGCGACGGGGTGGTGTTGGCCGGCGAACTGTCCGAGCTGTTGGGTCGCCAGGTGTCGCCGGTCGACATCTGGCAGAACCCGACGATCGCCGGTCTGACGCACGCGCTGACACATCCCGACGTCGAAGCGACCCGCGCGGCTGAGGGCGTTTCCGCCGCGCTGGCCGAACCCATCGCCATTATCGGACTCGGTTGCCGGTTCCCGGGAGACATCAACGGACCGGACGAGCTGTGGGATTTCCTGGCGGC
>CAYRFK010000389.1:0-3079 GCA_964423465.1 uncultured Verrucomicrobiota bacterium
GGGAGGTCATCCCTCGGGAAGGAGGCGGCCTGGCAGGCTGCGCGGGTCAGCAAGGCGGTCGAGGTGATCCGCCGGTCGGGCGGTCGCGTACGGCGGAGCGGGAGGAGTCTCGCGCTCCGGGTCGAGATGGGACTGGCGGCACACTCCGCCGGCCGGGTCGACGTTTGCGCGCGCGGCGGAAAGGCCGGTCTGTCGTGGATGGGCGGCTTTGCGCTGCTGCGCGAGCACCCGCATCTTGCAAGCCAGTTGCGCTGGCTCGACCGCCAGAGGGGACGGCAGATGGCCCGGCTGAAGCGTGTCATCGACGACTGCGGCCACGGCGGATGCTATGGTCCGTCCCATCCTTCCTACTGCGGTGCGCCCTTCAGTTACAGCGGATCCGCGGGCCGCGCCTCGCCCCTGCACGGGCTTCCGACACTGCCGCGGGTGGGGCGGTATGGATGAAGGACGGCGGGCGGTCTCGCGGCGAGGCGGTGCGATCCACCTTGGCTTGTGAAGCGGATCAAGCGGGTGGGGCGCGGCGGGGTCGAACAAAAGTGTGTCCGGTTTTTGTGTCCGGTTTTCCCGACGGAATCCAGCGTGTTCCATGGTGCGCCAGGCTGAACCGGAGAACGGGGCGAGTGTTCACGAAAACCGCATGGAAAGCGGACGAAGTACGTGTTATTTGGCTGGAAAAAATGGTCGGGGCGACGAGATTTGAACTCGTGACCTCTTGCACCCCAAGCAAGCGCGCTAGCCAGTCTGCGCCACGCCCCGACGGGTGAAGTGGGGGGACGCTAGCACGGCGACGGGCGGACGGTCAACCTGTGGGTGCGGACGGGTCTGTGGGAGGGAGGGCACGGAGGAGGCTGACGGCGGCGGCGGCGACGACGGGGCCCAGCACGAGGCCGATGAAGCCGAAGGCGGAGATGCCGCCGAGAAGGCTCAGCAGGACCAGGAGCCCGTTCATCGACGAGCGACCGGACATCAGCAGGGGGCGGAGGATGTTGTCGATCATGCCGATGACGCCGATGCCAAGCACGGCGAGCACCACGCCGCTGATCCAGTGGCCCGTCACCGCCAGTCCGATGGCGGTCGGCGCCCAGATGATCGCGGATCCGACCAACGGAACCAGCGAACAGAACGCCATGACGGTGCCCCAAAACACCGGTGCATCGATGCCGAGGATGGCGAAGATCACGCCGCCGGCGAATCCCTGGGCGGCGGCGATCGCCAGCGTCGTCGTTGTGCCGGCGTGGATCAGGTCGCGCGTCTGGGACAGCAGCAGATTGCTGCGCTCCCCGTCGAACGGAAGCAGGCGCCGTACCGTGGGGCCGATGCGGCCCGAGTCCCTGAGCAGGAAGAAGAGCGAGAAGAGGGCGATGAAGAACTTGAAGAAGAACACCGAGGTTTCGCGGAGGATCGAGCCCGCCTGGCCCGCAATGACGCCGGTGACCTTGCTGGCGAGTGAAAGAAGCCGCGCCTTCATCTCTTCCGGCGAAGGCAGCGGCAGGTGCTCGCGCGCCCACGCGAGCGCTTGCGCGGCCTTCTCCTGCTTCTCGACGTCCTGCATGGCGGCCTGAACGGTCGCCACCGCCTTCGAAGCCTCCTCGACGAGCGCCGTCGCAAGGAAGGCGCCGGGCAGCAGGATGACGAGCGCAAGGGATGCGGTCAGGAGAATGGCCGCCCGGTTGGATCCCCACCGGCGCTCGGCGCGAAGGAACAGGGGATGCAGTGTGACGGCCAGCACGCCGGCCCACGCGAGCGGAAGAATGAACGACTGCAGGATCCGGTAGGCGAGCCAGCCAACCAGAAGCACGATCCCGTAGAATAGCACTCGGGACAGTCTTTCGCGGTCGATGTCGGTCGGTGTCATCACAAGGCCTCCCGGATCACGCCCACTTTCGCATGAAACGGGAGGGGGCGCCACTTCCGCGAATCCAGAGCAGACGCATCATCCGTGATCCGCGACCGCGCCGCGTTCCGTGGGATTCCTCCGTGGCGCCCGAATCCGTCGGGCGCAACGCTGAACTCGGGACGCAAGGTGGCGCCGGTCAGATACCGGCGCTACGACCGACCGTCGAGGAGGTCGGGCCCACAGCTCGCACCGCATGGGGATGCGATCCATGCCGGGGTGGGTTGGACGACGCGCTGGCCCTGCTCCCGCGAGTTAGGGCGGGGCGCGCGGGTGCAGTCCGGGCGGACGGAACGCGGCGGGGGCGCCGCGTCCACGCGATGCGGCAGCGGTCAGCGACCGGGTGACGCGGCGGCCGGACGGAGGATGTCGAGCCGGCGCGCGGCGGTGCGACGTGTCGGCGATTTCCAGAACTCGCGGAAGTCGGCGGCAAGCCCCTTCATGTCGACGTTCTCGAAGGCTGCCTGCGTGGCCGCCTCCATCGACGCTCCGCCCTTCAGCGACTCGCGCAGGCGGACAAGCGAGGCTGAATAGGGCTTGTCCGGGGGCGCCGCCTTCCGGAGGAAATAGACGAACGCCCAGGCCACCGCGTAGTTGATCTCCCGTTCCTTCTCGCGCGAAGTCTGTGCCGCGTAGAACTCCTCGTGCGACAGGCGGATGATGCGCTCGAAGTCGGGACCGCCGGCCGCCACCAGGTCGTCGACCACTGCGGCCCTGCGCTCCGACTCGCCGATCGCGATGCCGTCGCGGCCGATCTCCGCACCCTCGAAGAGCATGGCGTGTCCCTCATTGTACCAGACGGGGATCTCCGCCGCGCGATAGGCGTAATGCAGGTACTGGTGCACGGTCTCGTGGTAGACGACGCCGAGAATCCAGTCCTTCCGCTCGCGGACGGATCCGGATTCGATCGGCCGCACGACAAGTTCGCGTTTGGCCGGCACCCACATCCCGCCGCTCCATTTCGCTGCGTCGCCCATGTATCGGACGTACGCGTCGCTTTCGTTGAACACGCGGATCACACTCAGGCTGCGGATGGGCTCGAAGGGCGGCAGCAGCGCGGTGAAGGCGCCGCGGAGCGCCTCGACATCGGTCTGCATCTGCCGGACGAGTGACGCGCGGGCGCCGGGCAGGTCCGATACGAACACATAGTTCGTCGTCTCCACGTGCCACCAGCCCTTGAGCCCC
>CAYRFK010000390.1:0-3068 GCA_964423465.1 uncultured Verrucomicrobiota bacterium
CTGGGCTTACTGGGGCTGTGGCCGGCGCCGTTGGTGAAGTCCACGCCCCACGCATTGGTCGTACCGTTTGCGTAGGTAGTAGAAGACCAATAAAAGGACGAAACCGTATTGGGAAAATATGTAGTATTGATCGTCGGCCCTGGGTAGGGGATGCTGTAGTCAACGATATACGCCAGTTCCTTGATGGTTGGCAGCCGCCAGTCGCTGTAGCCGCCATAATTTGCATCGTTCAAAGCTTTGATGAAGGCTTCCGTGTTCGTGCAGATACCCGGTGTGCCTGTAACACCGCCATTTGTGGCCATGTTGCTATCGTACCAGGTGTAGGTATTGTCAGCATCATGTGGATCATCGTAATTCACGACACCATCTTTGTTGGTTTTCATCTCCCATATCAAACCTGTCACGTTATCTTTCACCATAACCCATGACGTGGCTGAATCCGGAAGTGCATTGCCACTGCCATCCAGCTTGGTGTAGGACATCGGATTGATGCCGTAATTGGCATCCTGTCCGTAAAGAGGCTGTCCCGGCGAAGGACAGGTAATCTCCGCACCGGCGACATCGTAACATTTGGTTTGGCCGGTATCCGGAACTGGTGCAGCCCAGGCAATCGTAGAAAGCATCAAAATAATAAAACCGAAAGCACTAACCAATGTTTTTTTCATGGTGTTTTTCCTTTTTTAATACCTCTAATATTTAGATACTATGAGAACCGTTTATCATATAAGATTGAATTGTTTGACTTTGTATAAGAAAGGGGCGACTGTCAATAGTTTTTTATCATGCCAAATATTATTGGAACGATATTTTTTTGCAGCGACACGCCATCTTTGAATGCCAAAAATACGCAACAAGACCACCACCATATCCAGAAAAATAAAATTATCTTCTGGCACTGGATTTTCTCCAGCGCCAGGTTAAATGGTTTGCAAAAGCTTTCTCTTTCCCTAATCGTACCTCACCTACAGCCTCCCGCTAACAGTTCCCGATATTTTCGGATATCCATATCGGTCATCTTCCTGTTTGGGAAAAACTGATCCCAAATACTTTTTTCACTCGGTGGATCAATTTCCACAATGCTAATTTCAGTCGGAAGATTTTCCATCACTTCACGATAAACTTTCTGGAAATTGAAATTGTCAGGATATATCACCCTGAATTTTCGTTCAATCGCCATATTGCTTCTTCCCTTGTATCTCCTCCAGAAATGGCGATACCTTCCCTGCCTTCCCTAAATGTTTTATCGAATATGACAGGTATAATAACTTCATGGCTCTGGATATTCCCACAAATGCCACACGCCGTTCCTCTTCAATATCACCCTGCTGGTTCGGCAGCACCCCATCCACGAATCCAATGACGAAGACCACAGGAAACTCAAGTCCCTTGGCCTTATGAATCGTCATCAGAGATACGCCTTCGTCTGATCCTTGCCTCTGTTCCCGAAACGAATCGGTATAGTTCAGAAGTGATGAGATATCATGATACTTCGCTGCCGCCATCTGTAATTGATCCAAATTGGCGATCAAATCGTCATCAGGTCTTTGCTCGTTATTGTCGGTAATCCATTTGTCGTAATTCAGATCATCCCGGAGCATCAGGATCATCTCCGATGGTTTTGTCATCTCTTTGATTTCCATCATGGAATCTATCAACCGAATGAAATTTCTAATATTATTCCTGAGATAAGGGATATCCACCGGCATCGTTTTTAACGCCTGGTACAGATGCTTGTTCGATCCGGCGTACTCTTCAAGTTGACCGATAAACCGCCTGCTGACATACCGGTTGGGTACAAACAAGGCAGATTTTAATGCATCATCACCTTCTGGTGAATTTGGATCATGAATCAGTCTCAGGTAATCCAGTAGTGCCTTCACCTCCGGTTTCTCATAGAACGTCATGCCGTTTTCAATGCGATACGGGATTTTTCGTTTTAACAGAGCTTCCTCGATCACCAGACTGAGGCTGTTGGCCCGGTACAGTACGGCCATATCCCGATAAGGATATTCAGCTTGCAATAACTGTATCTCATCGACGATTTTGGTTGCTTCATCCTCTTCGTTTGCGCCCTCAATAATCATGACGTCTTGACCGTTTTCGTTATGGGTATTCAACTCCTTGTCGATTTTCTTGACGTTATACTTGATCAGATTTAAACAAGCCTCCAGTATCTGGGGCGTTGACCGGTAATTCGTATCGAGTATGAACTGATGGCTTTGCGGATACATGTCTTTGAAATTAAGTATATTGGACACATCTGCTCCAGTGAACGAGAAAATGGACTGCCAGTCATCACCCGTTACATAGAAACTTGACCCATGGTTATTCCCGATCAGTTTTTTCAATAATGCCATCTGAGCTGGATTGGTATCTTGGTATTCATCCACAAGTACGTGCTGGAATATCTGCTGGTACTTCTCCCGGATACTGGGATTGTTCTGCAAAAGGTTGTTTGCTTCACACAGGAGGTCATTGAAGTCCATCAGAAACTTCTTTCTTTTTTCGTTTTCATAGGCTTCATAGACTTCAGCCACCTTCTGCATGATGAAATCGCCTTGATACATCTCCTGCATATCTGCCGGCGTTATCAAATTGTTCTTTGCCAGGTTGATTTCCCGGAGGATGATCCTGGGTGATGTTTTAGCCTTGTGCTTTTTCATTATCTCCCGGATAAACCGTAACTGTTCCTTCCCATGCAGTAGGTCGAAGGTCTTTCCTTCTTCTTTTAACAGCCACATAGCCCAGGCATGGATCGTTGATAAAGTCACCCGTGAAGATGCACTGTTTAAAATCGACTTTAATTTATCCTTCATCGACTTGGCTGCATTCCGGGTAAATGTCAGCGCCAGGATTGATTCCGGGGGGATATCGTGTTCCTGGATTAAATTGGCGATCCTATTGGTCATGGTAAGTGTCTTCCCGGCCCCAGGAACTGCCAACACACTTGCTATGCCAGATTTGAATCTTGATGCGGCCAATTGTTGGTCATTTAGCTGCATAAGCTCACCTCTCAAATTTCATTATCGCAGTTGGTTTTGTACTCACAGTTGGAGCATTTCCAGCTC
>CAYRFK010000391.1:0-3049 GCA_964423465.1 uncultured Verrucomicrobiota bacterium
ACTCATAGAACAGATCTGCAATACTAAAGTGCGTTTTGCGGAATTGTACTCGTCCCGATTCCAGCCTTGCAAGATCTAGAAAAGAGGATGCCAGCGAATTGAGTCGCATTGTTTCGCTATGAATATTATTCACAATCTGGTCACGCTGTTCCTGGGACATTTCAGGTCGCAGAAGCAGGTATGTGGCTGTGCTAAGGGACGATAAAGGCGTCCGCAGCTCGTGAACAAATTCCGAGATCAAATCCGACTGTTGGAACAGGCGCGCATTTTCAATGGCAACCGCGGCTTGCGCCCCCAATACCAACAACATGGATTCATCTGTATCGGTGAATTTGCCCTTGGGTTTGTTTAACGCTTCCAGCACGCCTACGATCTTATTCTTGGTGACCAGGGGAATACCCAGGATTGATTCTGTGGAAAAGCCAGTCGTCTCCTCCACGTTTGAAAAGAAACGAGGGTCTTTATGCGCGTTCGTAATGCGTACCGTCTGTCGGTTGTTCACGATCCAGCCTGCAATACTCCCTTCCAACGGCACGACAATGCCGCGCCGCGTGGATTCGTCCATGTTCGTTGCCACCTGGAAATATAACTGGCGTGAGGTGTCATCAAACAATAAAATGGACGCGGCTTCTGCGCCGCTGATCTCTGCTGCGGCATGTACGATGCGCGAGAGCAGGATGTCCAGGTCGAGGGTGGATGCCAGGTCGCGTGCAATATCAATCAAACGACGATAGCCATCCAACCTTTCAGTTTTTACTTCAGCCATTTAACACCTTCTCCACAATTGCCGGAATGACCGCCGCCGCATCTTCAGTAAGCACCACATCGGCTCGGATATCCAGGTAAGTCGGCACATTGTTGACAATAATCAAATGCGCACCGCGATCCAAGGCTTGCATGGGCAACCCTGCCACCGGTAAAACTTCCAGTGAAGAACCGATAACCAGCATCAGGTCACAATGGCGCGCTTCCCGCTGGGCTTTGAACCATGCCGCCTGTGGCAATTGCTCGCCAAACAGAATTACATCCGGCTTGAGGATATTGCTGCAATTGGGACAGCGGGGAGGTTTTCCATTTTCAACAAAGGCATCAAGATAAAGTGCAGATTCCACTTTATGATAACACTGGGTGCACGTTAAGGTTTGCATGGTTCCGTGCATTTCAATGACAGTTTGAGACCCCGCTTTTTGGTGGAGCATATCAATATTTTGGGTAATGATCGAATGTATGCGTCCCGCTTTTTCGAGCTTAGCCAGCGAAAGATGCGCCGTATTGGGCTGGGCATTATATATTTGGCTTGCCAGTGGCCGAAACCAGTCAAAAAAACGGTCTGGCGCAGTGCGAAATGTGCTAAGAGAAGCAACTTCCATCGGTTCGTCACGCGACCATAAACCGGTTCCTGTAGAGCGAAAATCGGGTATGCCTGATGGAGTGGAAAGCCCCGCTCCCGTCAGCGAGACAGCGTGTTTTGCCTGGCGAAACAGATCCGCGGCAAAATCAATAGCTGACAGCGTCTGGGGGGGGAAGGAGGTCATTGCGACTTTTCACGCTCAATAATGGTATCCGCAATCTTAAGGAATTGTTGAGATGTCATGTTGGTCGGCTGGCAGATTACGGCTGGTGTTTGCAGGCGCACCGCCTGTTGAAATGCCTCTGGGGCGGGCGTTAGTGTGGCGACAATGGAATGTCCAAGTTTTTCCTGTACTTGTGACAACTGCATTTGAGATTCACTGCGCATGCGATTATTCAGCACTACGCTGATTTTCCCAGGGTCAACTTGCAGGCCAACAATGTCTTCAATTAATAATTTGGTATGTTGGATGGTGCTTGTCATACCATCGAGGACAACGATACATTCATCACACGTCGGAAGTATCTTTTGCACAAAAGACGGCAGTCCATTCCCCATATCCAGGACAATGAAACGGGCAAGTGTGGATAGACGGGCAATAAGCGCTTCATAATTCTGCACCTGCGAGGTTAAAGTCACATCACGTGGATTTCCTGAAGCAAGCAATAGTTTCAGGCCTGAGTTATGTGGAGAGAGAGAGGCTTCCACTTTTTCGCGTGTTACTTCTGCCACAGTTCCCTGCAGAATTTCGGTCAACCCCTTTGGATTATGATATCCAAAATCCATGCCAATGGTGCCATGTCCCGGTGTAAGCTCCGCAAGGATCACATCAGATTGCATACGGGAATAGATCCCTGCAGCCAAATTGGAGACAATCGAGGATACTCCCAATCCTCCGCGCGCAGAGACCACCCCGATCAGATACCCTTGATGTTCATGTGATGCAGTGACAATGCCACCAGCAACCTTTTCTTCCTTTTGTGAGGAACGTGCAAGCAATGCCTTGACATGCGCCTGCAATTCGGTAGGGTGTGTGGGTTTGGTAAGGTAGTCATCGGCGCCCACTTCAAAACCTGTGACCTTATCGTCCAACTGTGTCTTGGCAGTGAACATCAAAATTGGAACAGCCTGTGTCGTGGGGTTTTTACGCAAGCGGCGAGCAACTTCGTACCCGTCCATGTCAGGCATCATCACATCTAAAACGATCAGGTCCGGGCGTTCTTCCATTGCCTTTGCCAGCCCCTGTGAGCCGTTTGATGCGGCGCTAATTTCATAACCTTGTCTTTGCAGCATCAATCCAACAAGTCTTAGTGTGTCGACGTCGTCGTCAATAATCAGGATTTTTTCTGTCATTTTTTCCTCCGTCAGTTTGCTGGCGTCAAATCTTTCTAATTATAACGGACAACTTCCCGTGTTGTTCGATTAATTCGTGATTTTCAAAGACCTTTACAATTGACAAAGCTCATTTTGAGTCTTTGTTCACTTTTATTTTCAACCACCTGGAGAATAAATTTTATGACCTCGCGAGGTATAAGGTCAGTAAATATGTCCAGCCTGTCTGGAATACTGAATGAGCTTTGCAAGGGCCGATAATTTATTTTACTCGCAACAACCTTTTAAACCAATGCAGTCACATTATAATCAGATAGATATGTCCACACCCGAATTCATTCTAAAATCCACTTTTGGCTATGATAC
>CAYRFK010000392.1:0-3037 GCA_964423465.1 uncultured Verrucomicrobiota bacterium
CCGAGGCCGTTTTTTGCCGGATTCGCCGCCGCATGGTTATTCCATGGGGCAAGAAGCCGACAAAAAAGGGGCCGGTGCGGTCGATTTGCAGCCGACGATTCCAAAGTCCGACAGGCTCCTAGGATTATTCATCTTCAGCACGCATTACCAAACGCCGCGCACGAACCGATTCAGCCAGTTCACGCAGCACCAACTCGGTAGCCTCCCAACCAATGCAGGCATCGGTGACTGATACGCCATGCGCCAACGGCTTGCCCGGCACCAGATCCTGCCGACCGGGGTTGAGATGACTTTCAATCATCACCCCAAAAATACGCCGATCACCGCTGGCAATTTGGCCGGCCACATCGTGGCTCACTTCCACCTGACGTTCATATTTTTTGCTGGAATTAGCGTGCGAAAAATCAATCATCACTTGCTGGCGCAAGCCGGCAGCGGCCAAATCCTTGCATGCTGCACTCACGCTGGCGGCATCGTAATTGGGCGCTTTACCGCCGCGCAAAATGATGTGGCAATCTTCATTGCCCGCCGTTTTGAATACCGCCACATGGCCAGATTTAGTAACGGAAACAAAATGATGCCGCGCCGTAGCCGCCTTGATCGCGTCCACCGCCATCTTGATGCCGCCATCAGTGCCATTCTTGAAACCGACCGGGCAGGATAGCCCCGAAGCCAGTTGCCGATGCGACTGCGATTCGGTCGTGCGCGCACCGATGGCGCCCCAGGCAACCAGATCAGCAATGTATTGCGGCGTAATCAGATCAAGAAACTCCGTACCGCAGGGCACGCCCATCTCGTTGAGATCCAGCAACAATTTACGCGCCAGACGAATGCCTTCATTGATATCGAAGCTATCGTCCATGTGCGGGTCATTGATCAACCCTTTCCAGCCAACCGTGGTGCGCGGCTTTTCAAAATAGACGCGCATTACCGTAACCAAATCAGCTTCCAAATCCTTGGCCACGTTTTTCAGCTTGCCGGCATATTCCAATGCCGCCGCCGTATCGTGGATGGAACAAGGGCCAACCACCACCACTAGGCGATCATCTGCGCCGCTGAGGACATCATGAACATGGTTACGCGATTGAAACGTCGTTCTCAGTGCAGATTCACTTGCCTTCAGTTCACGCATGATTTGCATGGGGGCCAGCAGTTCATCGCTCTGCTCAATGCGGGTGTCATCGGTACGGATATGTGCCATTTTTTTACTCCAGTGTGTGCCAGCCCCGAAACGAAAAAACCGCCAGCGGGCTGGCGGTTTTTCGGGGATTACTTAACGTGTATCAGTCAACGCTTGAATCAATGTATCACGGCCGCCAGAGGCTGCTGCAGGGTAAATCGAAAAAAGTGCGGGTGCGTTTTGTTCATGGCGGCGGATGCTAACAGAGGTTGCTGCTATGCAACAAGACAGCCAGCCGATATATCAAGCGTAACGACGCAAATTAAGCGAAAACTGTGACAAAGCCGCAATTCCACTTGATTCCGCCCGCTGACACCAATCCTGCAATTGCTTCACCAATTGCTCGGTTGACGCGGTCGAACGGCCCCACATCGCACTCAGTTCTTGCCGCATCTGATAAATAGTCCGTAATTGTTCACTACGTGCGAGCAATGCCTGTAGCTTGATTTTTTCCGCGGCGAGCAAATCCTTCTGATCCAGATTCAGCCAACGACGAATTTCACGCCGATCCGGCAACGACTCAGACACCACGCTGCGCAATTTTTCCAATTCCTGCGCGGAGACTTTCTGCATACTGCGCGAATAGCGCGTCAACACATCGTAGCGGTGGGTGATGATGGCTTGCAGCAAATCGGTATCGCAAAAATGCTTGATCTCGCCCCAGCGCACTTTCGGGGCCACTTTTTTAATGTTGGCCAGCCCCAGCGCAGCCAGCACGCGGATATACGCCCAACCAATATCAAATTCATACCAGCGATTCGACAGCTTGGCCGAGCTGCCGTAAGCATGATGATTGTTATGCAACTCCTCACCACCAATCAAAATACCCCAGGGAATAATATTGGTGCTGGCATCTTCGCAAGCAAAATTACGATACCCCCAAAAATGACCGACCCCGTTGATGACACCTGCAGCAAAGAACGGAATCCAGATCATTTGCACCGCCCAAATGGTCAGCCCGATTGGGCCGAACAAGGCTAATTGAATGACCAACAAGATGAAGATACCGGCGAAGGTGTGCGGCGTATAAATTTTGCGTTCCAACCAATCATCTGGCGTGCCGTGACCGTAACGATCCAGCGTGGCTTGCACCTTGGCTTCAGCGCGGTACAGCTCAGCGCCTTCCCATAAAACTTTTTTTATTCCGACCATTTGTGGGCTATGCGGATCTTCTGGCGTCTCGCATTTGGCATGATGTTTGCGGTGAATGGCCACCCACGCTTTGGTGACGGTCGCAGTGGTAAACCACAACCAAAAACGAAAAAAATGGCTGGCAATTGGATGCAAATCTAACGCGCGATGCGCCTGCGCACGATGCAGAAAAATAGTGACGCTCGCAATGGTGAGATGCGTCAGCGCTAACGTAACCAAAACATAGCCCCACCAGGGCAAATCAATAAAACCATTCAGATATTGCATTACCGTTCCGGCTGAAGATTAAAAAGGGAGAGCATTCTAACGCCACACTCTGCCGTCTGGATGACATGTTGCGGGAAAAGCAGAGCCCAACCGATAAACGGCAGCGTACGAGCAGTAAGGGGTGGGCAATGTGTTGCAAGTGGTAAGTAACCCGGATACAGCGTAGCGGAATCCGGAGTTAGCCGACAAATTTGAGTGCATTGTTGAGTACATTGTCATTGTGTATCGCAACAGGTAATTACACCAACGTCTCCACCTCAAACTTCACCACGCTGCGCTTCGCTTTGCTGAATTCAACCCCAATCATATGGATAGGCTGCTGCAGCCCCATATAGGCATCCGCGTAATGCTTATCTTTGATTTGTTGTAACGCGCTGCCATCTGGCGTCAACTCTACCACCTTGAATTCAAATAAATAAATCTGGTTATTGAAGCGCA
>CAYRFK010000393.1:0-3030 GCA_964423465.1 uncultured Verrucomicrobiota bacterium
GCGCCCGGCGCCCATTCCGACCATGAACGACACGGAGTACATGATCAACTGGACGGTGCAGATCCGGCGCGGCTGGATCGAGCTCTGCGTGCTCAAGGCGCTGGAGCATGGCGAGCGCTACGGGTACGACCTGGTGCGCACGCTCGCGGGCCTTCCCGGGCTCGACGTCACCGAGGGCACCCTCTATCCCCTGCTCTCGCGGCTCCGTCTCCAGGGCCTCGTGTCGACGCGTCTTGTGGAGTCGACCGAGGGGCCGGCCCGGAAATACTACGCCCTCACCGCGCGCGGCCGGCGCACGCTCTCGCAGATGAACGACCACGTCGACACGCTCGTCCGCCAGGTCCGGCGGCTGGGCGGCACGGAGGACGCCCGATGAAGCCATGGAGCGATGAAGCCCGCGAGACGTTCGATGCGTATTGCGAGTCGCGCCGCGGCGACCTCCTGGCCGCGGGCGCGGACCCGGACGAGGTCTTCGCCGACTGGCACGCACATATCGCGCGGGAGACGGATGCCGCAAGCGGCGCCACCGTCGGCGCCGCCGAGATCCGCGCGATGCTGACCCGCCTCGACAGCCCCGCGGCAGCCTCCGCCCCCGAGCCGGCCACGGCGGCGGCGGCACCCGCCGGGCCGCGGATCCAGCGCCTCTCGCTCGCCTCCACCATCCTCGTCTCGATTTTCGGCGTGCTGCTGCCCGCGCTGACGCTGGGCGTCGAACTCGCCACCTCGATGTGCGCAGCGACGTTCTTCGACCCGCTCCCCTCCTGGATCAACACCGTCCTGATTGCGCTGGTGGCGATGGCCAACGGACTCGCCGTCGCGACGCTGCGCCGGCCCGGCCGCCCCGCGTGGCGGGCCGCCGGCTGGCTCAACGGCCTGGCCATCGCGGTCGCCGCGTTCTACGCGCTCGTGTTCGCACGCCTCACACCGATCGCCCTCTTGGGCATCATCTGGTTCGGGCTCGGCCTCCTGCCGCTCTCGCCGCTCACATCGCTGATCTGCGCGCTGTTTCTCCGATACCGGCTGCGCCGCGCCGCGGCGGCCGACGGGCTCGCCCGGCCCACCGCCGTATGGAAGTCGCTGCCCGCGGCCGTTGTCCTGCTGGCCCTCGCCGCGGCACCGCGTGTCATCACGCAGACCGGCATCCAGTGGGCCGCCTCGGAGGACGCCCGGGAGCGCGCGCGGGGACTCCGACTGCTGCGCAATCACGGCGACGAGCAGGAGCTTCTCAGCGCCAGCTACATCCGCCGCGCGTTCGAGGCCGACCCCTGGGTCTGGGCGTTCCAGCTCGGCAGGTCCCCCGTGCCGATCGAACGCGTGAGGGAAATCTACTACCGTGTCACCGGACGCCCCTTCAACGCCGTCAAGCCGCCGCCGCTGCGCGGACGCAGCGGGTCGATCTTCAATGAATCGGAATGGGATTTCGCGCAGGGCGGGGAGGCCGTCGCCGCCCGCGTGCGGGGGCTGTCGCTTTCGCAGTCGCGACTGGACGGCCGCATCGAGGCGGAGGCCGGCGTCGCCTACCTTGAATGGACGATGGTCTTCCGCAACGACTCGCCCCAGCAGCGCGAGGCGCGCGCACAGATCCTCCTTCCGCCCGGCGCCTCGGTCTCGCGTCTCACGCTCTGGATCGACGGCGAGGAACGAGAGGCCGCGTTCGGCGGCCGCAGCCAGGTGCGCGCGGCCTACCAGGAGGTCGTGGAGCGCCGGCGCGATCCCGTGCTGGTCACGACCGACGGCCCGGACCGGATCCTTCTGCAGTGCTTCCCCGTTCCCCCCAACGGCGGACAGATGAAGACCCGCATCGGCATCACCTGCCCGCTGGTCGTGCGCGAGCCGGGCGAGGGCCTCCTTCCGATGCCGCGCATCCTTGAGCGCAACTTCGGCACACCGGAGTCGCTCCAACCGTCGGTCTGGATCGACAGCGACACCGCCATCGCCGACGCCGGCCCGATTGCGATCGACCGCGGTACGGAGGCCCGCGAGGCGCGCGGCGAACTGACCGCCGCCTCGCTGGAGGACGGCCTGTGCGTGCGCGTCCGGCGAAGCCGCGATGCGACGGACTCGTTTTGCCGCGACGAACGGGACCCACAGAATGCCATGGTGGTGCAGCAATGGATCAGCCCCGCCGCGGGGCCGGCCGTGAAGCGGCTCGCGGTCGTGATCGACGGCTCGGCGCATATGCGGGAACACGCCGGCGAGGTGGGCGAAATCCTGACCGCACTGCTGAGCGCCGGGCCCGACATGCAGGCCTTCTTCGCGGCAGACGATGTCTCCACATCGGCCGTCACGAAGGCCTCCCTCCCCGCGCTGACGGCCCCGAAACGCTTCGCGGGCGGCTGTGACAATGTCGCGGCACTCGCACAGGCGTGGGACTGGGCCTCCGGGGCCGGCCCGGGCGCCGTGCTGTGGCTGCACGCAACCCAGCCCTTCGAGTCGGGCTCGGCGGAGGCCTTGCTGCAGCGCTGGCAGCGGCGGCCCGATGGGCCGGCGGTCTACTCCTGCCAGTTCGGCAGCGGACCCGACCGCGTCACCGACCGGCTTGGCACGCATGCGGCGCTGCACTTCGTCGCCCCCGTCGAGAGCCCCGCGGCCGACGTTGCCGCACTGACACCCCTGTGGTCCGGAAGCTCACCCGCGCCGGTGTGGCAATGGACGAGGCTCCCTCCCGGCACGCGGCCCCCGGCCGGGTCACGGCAGGGGTCCGCCCACATGGTCCGCCTCTGGGCGGCGGACGAGATCCGCCGCCTCGCGCGGACGCGGTCCGATGTCGCCACGGCCGAGGCCGTGAAGCTGGCAAAGACCTGGCAACTCGTCAGCCCCGTCTCCGGCGCCGTCGTGCTGGAGACGCAGGAGCAATACCGCCGGGCCGGCCTGAAGGACATCGACCCGGCAACGGCACCCGAGACCATCCCGGAGCCCTCCGCCGCGCTGCTCGCCCTCTGGGGCCTGGCGCTGGTTCTGCTCCTGCGCGGCGCCGTCCGCGCGTTTCAGGGCCCTCGCGTTCTCCCGGCAGGCCGCCGGTGAACGCCC
>CAYRFK010000394.1:0-3024 GCA_964423465.1 uncultured Verrucomicrobiota bacterium
GAGAGGACCCGCACATTCCGGGTGAGCCAGGGCGGCTTCGGCCGGGAACGACTCAAGTGTGGAATGCCGGTGCAAGCACGAAGAAGTTCTCCTCCTCCTGCACGAAGTGCAGGCACAGCAGGGCGTACAGGCCGTAGAGGCAGGCCAGTAGATCGTCGCTCTGTTCGGCCGTCACGGTACCTGCCGCGTCGGCGATCTCCCGGTGGCTGTGCAGCCGCTGGGCGATCCGGTGGATTTCCGCGTGCATCCGGCTCATGGTGGCGGTGGCCTCCGGACTGCCCAGCGGGCGGGCCAGCGCCGGGTAGAGCGCGCTGTCCTCGGCGTCCTCGTGCGGCAGCAGGGTGTCCTGCAGGAAGCGGTCAGCTGCCCGCAGCGTCACCAGCGCCGCGCCCCGCTCCCCCGCGCTGACTTGCTGGGCGACGTCGCGCAGCACGGAGAGTTCGTCGCGCATGCGGTCATGCTCGCCGGCGAACCGCTGCAGCATCTGCCGGGTCTGTTCATCCAGGCGGACCGTCGCCCCATGGTCGCCGCGCAGGGCGCGCAGCGCATTGAGGATCACCACCAGGTCGATACCTTCCTGCAGCAGCGCACCGGCCGCCGGCGCCAGTAGTCCGACGGCGGCAAAGCCCATCGCCACCAGCGAGAGCACCATCCCGACGACGGCGCTCTGAATCGCAATGCGTCGGGATCGCCGGGCGATCAGCTTGGCGTCGGCCAACCGGTCCAGACGGTCGGCGGTGAGCACGATGTCGGCGGCTTCGGAGCTGGCGGTCGATCCGCGCGCCCCCATCGCGATACCGACGTCGGCGGCGGCCAGCGCGGGGGCGTCGTTGACGCCGTCGCCCACCATCGCCGTCACCGCGCGCTCCCGCTCGGCGCGAACCCGGGCCACCTTGTCCGCCGGTGTCTGCTGGGCCGCCACCTCATCAAGGCCCAACACCGTCCCGATCTGCTGAGCCGGAGCCGGCCGGTCGCCGGTCAGCATCACCAGTCGGGTGATGCCGGCCGCACGAAGCCGCCGCAGGGTTCTCGGGGCGTCCGGTCGCAGCGGGTCGGCCAGCAGGATCGCGCCGACGATGTCGCCGTCGACCCGGACCCAGGCCACCACAGCGCCGTCCAGCGACGCCCGGGACAGCACTGCGGCCACCCAGGCGGCGGACTGCCCGTCGAGACTGAAATTGCCGACCTGCACCCGACGCCCGTCCACCATCGCCGCCACGCCGGTTCCGGCCTCTTCGGCGGTGTCGACGGGCATGCTCAGCGTCAGTCCGCGCAGCCGCGCTTCCTCGACGATCGCCGCGGCCAGGACGTGCGGGGAGAGTTGGTCCGCCGAGGCGGCCAGCCGCAGCACTTCGCCGGAATCCCAGCCGGGCGCAGTCACCACATCGGTTCCCCGGGGCCGCCCCGAGGTCAGGGTTCCGGTCTTGTCCAACACCAACGTGGTTGCGCGGCCCAGGGTTTCGAGCGCACCCCCGCCACGAACCAGCACCCCGATCCGGGATGCGCGGGACAGCCCGGAGACGATCGCGACGGGTGCGGCCAGCAACAGGGGACACGGCGTGGCGACCACCAGGACCGCAACCGCCCGCGCGGCCGAGCCGCTGATCCACCAGGCCAGCCCAGCGATGAGCAGTGCCAGGGGGACGAACCAGGCGGCAACCCGGTCGGCCAGCCGAACCACCGGAGCGGACTCGGCGGCTGCCTGCTTGGCCAGCCGAACGATGCCGGCGTAGGTGCTGTCCGCGGCGGTAGCGCTGGCCGCAATCTCCAGCGCGCCGCCGGCGTTGAGGCTGCCGCTGCGAACCTCCTCGCCGCTGCTGTAGCGCACCTGCAAAGGTTCGCCGGTCAGCGCCGAGTCGTCGATGTCGGCGTAGTCCGAGCGCACTCTGCCGTCCACCGGCAGGACCTCGCCAGGACCGATCACCACCACGTCGCCCACCCCGATTTGGTCCAGGTCGATGACCTCGACGCCATCGGGGGTGCGCCGCCGCGCGGTGCGGGGGACCCGGTCCAGCAGGGCGCGCAGATCCTTGGTGGCGCGCCGTTCGGCCGCGGCGTCCAGTGCCTGACCGCTGGCGAGCATGACGCCGATCAGCGCTCCGGCCAGGTACTCGCCGACCGCGAGGGCGCCGGCCAGTGACAGCACGGCGAGGATGTCTACGCCGAAGCGGCCGGCCCGCAGACCACAGATCACCCACCAGGTGGCCGGCAGGATCGCCGCGACGGTGCCGGCGATCCAGCAGTAGTCCGCGACCGTGGGGGCGCCGGACAACCAGGCGACACCCCCGGCGGCCAGTGCCGTCAGAGTGACGCCGAGCAGCAGCCAGCGCAGACGGGCCATGGTCACCCCAGTCTGTCAGCCGGCGGCGGATCCGGAAAAAGGGGCACCCAGCTTGTAGCATCTGCCGAATGTCGACTCTTGACGGCCTTCCCGCCCACCCACTACTGGTCCACTTCATCGTGGTGCTGGCGCCCCTGGCCGCGGTTTTGGCGATCCTTTGCGCGGTCTGGCCGGCCGCCCGGCAGCGACTGGTGTGGCTGGTGTTGGTGCTCGCAGGCGTCAATCTGGTGCTGACGCCGGTGGCGACGGAGGCCGGTGAGTGGCTGTACGAACGCACCCCGGACTCGGCCTACCTCGACACCCACGAGCATCTCGGCGAAACCATGATCTACGTCTCGATCGCGTTGATGGTCGCCGCCGCACTGCTGGCCGTTTCCCACGTGCGCTCCAACCGGGGCAAGTCCTCGACGGCCCTGTCGGTAATCGTTGCGGTTCTAGTGGTGGTGATCGGCGTGGGCACCACCGTCCAGGTGTTCCGGATCGGCCACTCCGGCGCCCAGTCGGTGTGGAGCGACGTGCTCGAACCCGCGGCCGGCGAGGGAAGTTAGCTCTGGCTCCGACGCGGTGACGGTCCGGTGACCCGGGCCGGCCAAAGCACCGCGACACACTAGAACACGTTCTAGTATTGGGCTTGTGCGATTCACCTATGCCGAGGCAATGACCGACCCGAGCTACTACATCCC
>CAYRFK010000395.1:0-3014 GCA_964423465.1 uncultured Verrucomicrobiota bacterium
AGGTTTCTCCCTCTATTTTACCGCAAATAGCCATATATTATTTAGACAGTCAGGGCTGTGAGATCATGTCCAAGACTCCGCTGGCGGTTGAAGAGATTGAATAAGACCGCCAGATAAATCCCCTCATCTGGTGTAACGCTTCTGCCAAATCCCAAACAGCCTCTTCACAGAGAGGCTGTTTTTAGTTGTTATAAACAATGGATGGGGTTCAGGTTCATTTTAGGCTCCCGCCTTCAAGAATTATTTTCTCTGCCTGTCGAGATTGTCTATGGTTGAACTTCACCCGATTTTCTGGACATATAGTTAAGGAGATTTTTGATAGGTGGCTTCGAATTCAACCGGGGACAAATAGCCCAAAGTTGAATGCAGCCGGACAGTATTATGAAAGCCTTCGATATATTCAAAGATATCTGTTTTAGCCTCGGCCCGGGTGTTGTACTTCTGGTGATGGATCCACTCGTTTTTCAGAGTACCCCAGAAGCTTTCCATCACAGCATTATCCCAGCAATTAGCCCGGCGACTCATGCTTACCTGGGTGTGGCTGTTTACCAGAATATCACGAATTTGGTGACTGGCATAAAGCTGGCAACCAGCAGAAGGCCATTGACAGCCTGAAATCGGGTAGGCGCGCCTCCAACGCGCAAGGCGGTGGGCGCATCTGCTGAAAAACTTCTCGCCATCAACGTGAAAGCTGGAGAGGAACTGAATACTTCGGCGGATGTTACCTTCGCCATCGGCGGTTTCCTGATCGCTATGGCAATGGGGTTCATCATCAGCACCTCCATCAGCAAACCCCTCGGCCTGCTGGTCAACATCGCCAACTCCGTCTCCACCGGCGACTTGGTCCGCGACCTCGATGAAAAGACCAAATATTCGGTCAGGCTCAGAAAAGATGAGGTTGGCGATATTGGCAAAGCCTTTGACCAGGTTATCCTGTATATGCAATCCCTGGGCGATATGGCGGCAAGAATAGCCAAGAACGATCTGACCGTGGTTGTGACGCCCAAGTCCGCCAAGGATGAAGTCGGCCATGCCTTCGTCAACATGGTTGCGGGCCTGAAAGATGCCGTCGGTCAGGTGGCTGATAGCGCTCTCAATCTCAGCACTGCCTCCGGTTAGCTGGCCTCCGCCGCCGGTCAAGCCGGGCAGGCCACTTCGCAAATCGCGGTCACCGTCCAGGAGGTCGCCAAGGGCATTACCCAGCAGTCCGCCAGCATCACTCAGACCGCTTCAGCTGTTGAACAGATGGGCCGCGCCATCGGTGCGTCGTCTCCGGCCCCCAGGAACAGGCGGCTGGCATCACCAAGGCATCCTCCGTCACTTCCATGTTGAACGATAACATTAAGAAAGTGGCTGAGGCTGTCTTCAAACAGTCCGAACTGGCCACGGCAGGTGTTATGCAGATGTGCGCCGCCGCCAATGAACTTGTCTCCGCAGTCGAGACTGTTTCCGCTGTGATCGAAGAAAATACCACATCCACCGAAGAGATGGCTGCCGGCGCCAATGAAGTCACCAGGTCCATTGAAACCATCGCCAGCATCAGCGAGGAAAGCAGTGCATCCATCGAAGAAGTCAGCGCTTCCGCCGAGGAAATGAGCGCCCAGGTCGAGGAAGTGACTGCCAGCGCCGAATCCCTGGCAGAAATGGCTGCATCCCTGCAGAAAAATCGTGGCCCGCTTCCAGTTGAAATGATGTCTCGAAGGGCACCGTAGGGGTAAAGCAAAGCTATACCCTCACGGATATTTATCGGTAAAATTATATTGAAAAAGAAAATAATTTACGTAGTTTTTATTTTTCTGATTATTTTATTCCCTTATAATTAATAAGTTACAATTTCTTTGTCAGTATACCCTGACGAAGTTTGGGGGGAAGCAGGAGTCTGGTGTTTATGGATCAATTGAACATCGCCGATCAATTCCAACCTTTTTTAACCCCATCGTGCTCTACCATCCAGCCTTTCACGTCTGTCCGGAAAAGGAAAAGAAAAATGAACCAACTCAACAACTTCAAAATTGGAACGAGGCTTCTCGCTGGTTTTCTTTTCATCGTAGCCATCTATTCTGCCCTGATCATATTTAATTACACCGAACTCCAACGGCTCGGACAGTTGCAGGATGCCGGGGCAAAACGTGCGAATGATGCCTTGCTTGCAAAGGAAACCAGCGCAGATGCAATCGAGTTATACCAGGTCGTCGCGGACACCGAGCTCAATCTGGATTTCCAGGCCTCACTTGAAAAATGGAATGCTGCCAAGGCCATGTCAATTCAGGATCTTGAAGCGCTTTCAAAAGAGGTTGATACTCCAGACGAAGTGGCCTGGGCAAAAGCAGCCAGCGATGGCTTCAACCAGATCGTGGAGTTGTATGAAAACGAGATGCTGCCGGCGTTAAAGGCTGCCAATGCCTCCACAGTGGAGACTCTAAAAATGGACTCCCAAATGGACGCGTATATCTCAGCCATGCAAGATCCTACGGACAAAATTACCGCATCTCTTGTCGCCGAATCCATCCAGGGCGATAAAGACTTTGACATTGCCAGAACAGAGACCATGAACATCTCGATCATTACTGGCATCGCTTGCCTGCTTCTGTCGCTTGGGATCAGTATTTTTCTCAGCCGGGGTATCACCATGCCGTTGGGCAAAGTTCTCGCTGCGGCAGCCAACATCAGCGACGGGGATTTAAACCAAAAACTGGATAATCAATCCAGGGATGAAACCGGCCAGCTGACTGAAGCATTCCGGATAATGGTGGCATACCTGATGAACATGGCCAATGTGGCCGACAAAATCGCCAACCAGGACCTGACTGAAACCGTGACACCCAAGTCTGAAAAAGATGTGCTTGGAGTCGCCTTTCAAAAAATGATCAACGGGTTGAGAAAGACCGTCGGCCAGGTGGCGGAAAGCGCCAACTCTGGCACCTCGGCGGCCGGACAGCTCAGCAAAGCCGCCGAACAATCCGGCGAAGCCACCAACCAGATCGCCACCACCATCCAGCAGGTCGCCAAGGGCA
>CAYRFK010000396.1:0-3004 GCA_964423465.1 uncultured Verrucomicrobiota bacterium
GCAACTGAAACCCCTCCGACTTCCTTCCTTTCCCCTTTGCACTTTCAACTTCCTTGGAGTTTGGAGTTTCCCTACTTCCTTATCGGTGCCATGGACTCCCTGCAGTTCACGGTCAACTGAATCGTTCCGGCTAAGTTGGAGGAGGCGGGCCTGATCGGGGCGGACGGCACGATCGGGCAAGCGTATCGCGCGAAGATCGATGCCCTCCTCGCCGCCGCGTGGCGGCATGGCATCCGCGCGATCCTGTGCTTCGAGTTCGACGCCTCACGGCTGGCCGAGACCAACTCCGCGGCGCGCTGGCGGCGTTCGATGGCCGGCATCGCGCACGCCTATCGCGACGATGGACGGATCCTGATGTGGGATCTGAAGAACGAGCCGGACGACGACGCCAAGTGGACGCCCGGCACGCGCGCGTACCTCCGCGACGCACCCGCAGTCCTTCGCGCCTGCGACACGAACCACCCGACCACCATCGGCATCACCTGGCGCATGGACCGCCTGCGCGAGGTCGGCCTGCCCGACGTCCTGCAATACCACGAGTACGCGCCGAAGACCGCGCTCTTCGCGGACGGCGCCCCGCGGGTGCTGAAGTCGATCGCGAACCAGCGGGCCGCCAACGGCGCACGCCCCCTGCTGATCGGCGAGTTCGGCATGTGCACCGCACGCGACCCGTTGCACGGTGCCGATCCATCGCTACTCGCGAAGCTTGGGGATGCAGCCGGCACCGAGGCCGACCAGGACCGCCTCTACGGCATCGTCCTTGCCGCCGCGGAAGAGGCCCGCGTCGCCGGCGTGCTTGCGTGGTGCCTCCACGACTACCCGATCCGGAACCCCAGCGAATCCCACTTCGGCCTCGTGCGCGCGGACGACTCCCTCAAGCCGGCGGCTGTGCGACTCCGGGAGACGTACGCCCGGTGGCGGCTCCCTGCGCCCTGATCCGCCGCTCGACACCGCAACGGGAAACGTCTACACGTTGTGCGGGGAATATCACGCGATGGACGCAGGATCCATTCTCGACTTCGTACTCCGAAACCGGCTCGTGCTCGCCCCTGTCGCGGGCATCACGCTGCTGCTCGTGATGATCCTGCGCTACAAGATCCAGGCCTTCATCTCGCTGCTCGTCGCCAGCATCGTCGTCGGCCTGATCGCGGGCATGCCGCCCCCGACAATCCTCAAGAGCATGCAGGACGGGATGGCCAGCACGCTGGGCTTCGTCGCGACGGTCGTCGGACTCGGCGCGATCCTCGGACAGATCCTCGAAAGCTCCGGCGGCGCGGAGTCCATGGCGCTGACGATGGTCCGGGCCTTCGGCGAGAAACACGCCCCGTGGGCCCTGATGCTGGCCGGCTTTCTCATTGCCATCCCCGTCTTCTTCGATGTCGGCTTCATCATCCTTGTGCCCGTCCTCTACGCGCTGTCAGCCAAGTCGGGCCGCTCGCTGCTCTACTATGGAATTCCTCTGCTCGCCGGGCTCGCCGTCACGCACAGCTTCGTCCCCCCGACTCCAGGTCCCGTCGCCGTCGCCGACATCGTGGGCGCCGATATGGGGTGGGTCATCCTGCTCGGCATCGTCGCCGGCCTGCCGACCGCCGCCATCGCGGGCCCCCTTTTCGGACGCTACATCGCCCGTCGCATCCACGTACCGGTACCTGCACATGCCCTGGCGGCGCTCGCCAAGACGCCCGCCGCGACCGGCACGCTTCCATCGTTCGGCCTCGTCGCCCTGATCATGGGCGCACCGCTGGTGCTGATCCTCGGCAACACGGCGAGCCAGTTGCTGGTCAAGAAGGGCGTCGTCGCCGAGTCGGCCTGGACGCAGGCCGCCGCGTTCGCCGGCCATCCCTTCACCGCCCTGCTTGTGTCGACCGGCCTCGCGCTCTACTTCCTTGGCATCCGCCGGGGATTCGATCGCGCCACGCTGATGGACCTCAGCTCCAAGGCGCTGGAACCCGCCGGCATCGTGATCCTCATCACCGGCGCCGGCGGCGTGCTCAAGCAGGTCCTGATCGACAGCGGCATCGGCAAAATGCTTGCGGAGGCCATGTCCCACGGCCATCTCCCCCCCATTCTTCTCGCGTGGATCCTGGCCGTGGCGGTGCGCATCGCGCAGGGATCCTCGACCGTCGCCATGATCACCGCCGCCGGGATCGTCGCGCCGATTCTGGACGGCGTTACCGGCCTCACGGACATCGACCGCGCGCTGATCGTCATCTCCATCGCCTCGGGCGCCACCATCCTCTCCCACGTCAACGACAGCGGCTTCTGGCTCGTCGGAAAGTACTTTGGCCTCTCCGAAAAGCAGACCCTCCAGTCCTGGACCGTCATGGAGACGACCATCGCCTTCTGCGGCCTCGCCTTCACCCTCCTGCTTTCCTGGCTCCTCTGACCCCCTTCTCCCCTGCTCCTACTCCTACTCTTACTCTTTCTCTTCCCCCGCTCCCTTGACACGCCCGGTACCTTGTGCTACCAAGTACCAGCATCGGCCCGCCCCCTATTCGCCTCGCGCACCGCGCGGGGGCGGCCTGTGGAGGAACAACGGGCATGGAACCGACCAGGATTCTGGCGATGATGACGCTGACGGCGTGCGTCGCTCTCGCCGGCTGCGGGAGGGGCTTCCGTACGGTCACGATCTCCGACGCCTCGCAACCGGCCTCCTTCGTTCTGAGCAAGGAACCCGGGCAGGGCCACATCCACAACCTGACCGTCATCGGTGACGGCGGGATCGACGGCGCTGCGGAGATCAGCCTCGTCGGGACCGGAGCGCCCGACGAGACGGTGAAGACGGAGAGGCTTTCCGGGACAATCCACTACAGCTGGAATACGGATTGGTATCAGGATACGGCGGAGATCCGGTATGTCCCCGCTGCCGTCACCACGGGAACCGCGAGGCTTCGCTATCGATTCAAGGACCAGTGACGGCGGGGCCAGTTCACCGGGGATGCCCGGTGTGCGCCCGGCGCCCATTCCGACCATGAACGACACGGAGTACATGATCAACTGGACG
>CAYRFK010000397.1:0-2989 GCA_964423465.1 uncultured Verrucomicrobiota bacterium
CGGCCAGATCATCCCGCGTGCCGCCGATATTTCCCGATGCCAGTTGTTTGGCAGATGAAGACAACTTGACCCAATTGCCTGTGGCCGAATCCCGATAATACACGCCGGAACCCGGCCAACTACCGGTGACGTCATCCCGGCCGTCGTTGTTCAAATCTCCGGCGACGATCCACGTCGGCAGCGAAACACTCAGCCTGATCCATTGGCCGTTGGAAGACTGGCGTAAATACAATCCCGATGCCCATACACCGATCAAGTCATCGATGCTGTCCGAATCCACTTTACCAGCGGCGATCATGGATGCGTTGGCGGTTGATGCCATCATGGTCCACTTGTTGGAGGCCTTATCCCAGATCCATACGCCGTCTGACCAGGCTCCCAGAAACTGGCTGGCTGATGGGGAAGGCTGACCCGTAACAACTTTCAGATACGGCCGTTTGGCGGTATCCGTACTGTCTGAAGAATAAACGCTCCATGTCACAGATGCATTGTTGCATCCCTGGTCGGGGGAGTAGATGACCAGGCCATTGTTCGATATTTCACCACGCTTCCATTTTCTGTAAATATCTGTGATATCATATTCTTTTTTCCCAAAATCATTGGGAAAAGCGATATGGATAGGGCCATGGACAGGACTGCCCTCCTGCGGCTGGGTTTGCGGCAGCGAAACCTCATTCCAGGTTGAAAGAACCGGATAGATATAGAAATCTGCCTCACACATGCTGTAGCAGTTATTGGTATGCGCGAGGTGGGTCACCCCCAGATAAACCTTACCGACGATGTCGGGAAGTGTCGAAACATTGAACTGAATATACGCCTTGTTATTGCATTCGTTGCAAGTGCTTCGCGCCGCAGCGACAAGATAATTATCCGTTCCACTCCATCCTCCGGTGCAACTGTAGAAATAGGCATCTTTTCCACCATCGATGCTGCCGTCATCCGTTCCGTCGTTTTTACCAGGGCCAGGCTGAAAAACGATTTCGATGGTTGAGCTTCCTGCCTGGCTGATGGTTACATCTTTCGGACTACCTTCGGCACCGGCAGCCGTCACACGAACGGTTCCAACCCGGTAAGACGAACCGGTATTGGCTGTAAACGAACAGGTGATGGTTCCTGAATCGGTGCCGCTGGCGCCGGACTGTATCGACAGCCAACTGCTGCCCGCAGTGACGGCTGCCGTCCATAACATGACGCCTGTACCGTTGTTGGTCACGCTGAATGTGGCTGTACCTGGATTGTTGCCGACATCTCTTGAGGCAGGGTTCACCGAAAGAACCAGTGAACCGGCCTGCCCCGCGCGAACGGCGCGAACATCGAAGGTATATTGTTTATCGTTTTTTCCGTCGAAACCCTGGTCTTCGTAAACGCCCCATGCTTTGCCCGGATTGCTTTGATCGGTCGTCGATGACCAAGAAAAATATGGATACGTTTCCCATGAGAATTGTCTGGTGTAATCCAGAAAGCTGTGTAATTCTTTGATAGTTGGCAGCCGCCAGTCTGAATACCCTGCAAGAATCAGATTCTCACAATAGGACCGGGCCTGTGCCCATGTAAAGTCAGAGGATTTGGATTTCTGCCACATCAGCCCTGTGGACAGATCTGTTATGGTGCCATCGCCATTATCGATGAAGCGGGAGGATGTTGTCGAAACATCTCCCGAAAATGTGCCATCGATAGAATCATAAAATCCTGTGATTGATTTTGTCGATGACAGAGGCTGTTTTCCATGAACAGCCCGGACATGATATTTGTCATTTTTTCCGTCGAAATTGACATAACCATCTTCAAAGTCGATATTCCATGAATAGGATGGATAGCCGGTATAGGTTGTGGAAGACCAATAAACGGCCGCCATTGTATTGGGAAAATATCCGGAATCGATTGCAGGCCCAACGGAAGGAATGCGATAGTTGACAATATCGGAAAGTTCAACAGGCGCGGGAATTCTCCAGTCGTTGTAACCGCCAAATTGCGCATCATTCAACAGATTGAGAAATTCTGCGTTACCCGTGGACCAGTCGTAGGTATTGTCTGAATCGTGAGGATCATCGTAGTTTTGAACACCATCCTTGTTCGTTTTCATCTCCCATGTCAGCCCTGTAACATTGTCTTTTACCATAACCCATGAATATGCGGAATCGGGCAATTCCTTACCGCTGCCATCCATTTTGGAAAAGGACGGCGTATTGATACTGTAATTGGCATCCTGGCCGTAGAATTCCTGGCCGGGTGCGGGACAAGCGATTTCTTTTTCATTGTCGTAACAGGTTATCTGGCCAGTATCCGGGACCGGTGTACTCCAGGCAGTTGTACCGGCCATAACCAGCGTTAATACGATGATGAACCTCAGAAATATTTTCATGCCGCCTCCTTTTTGTTACGCTGCTGACATTGACCCGTATTCCTCGATGCTCCCTTCCCGACCTTCCATAAAGGTTCCACACACTGTAATCCGTGATGGGGAGTGAACGGTGACGAATCGTCTTTCATGGGAACAGGGAGGCTCTCTAAACA
Organism: uncultured Verrucomicrobiota bacterium; assembly: GCA_964423465.1. Lineage (GTDB taxonomy): Bacteria > Verrucomicrobiota > Kiritimatiellia > PWTM01 > PWTM01 > VGWF01. The sequence continues at coordinate 2,515 of CAYRFK010000397.1, forward strand.
GATGCCTCCCTGTTCATCAATTAATGGCTATTCCAAGGCTGCCGGACTGTCCGTTTCCGATGCCGTATCGGCATCCAGCGCCCGACCGGGTCCGTCATCGGACATATCCATAATTTCCGCTCCGGTGTCGAACGGATCTTCCAATGACCCCGCCGCCTGGATGGCTTCCATCATTTTCCCCGTGGTAATCCATTTGGGTTTGGATGTGCTGATCTGCTGCCACTGGCCGGTTGCACCGTAGCGTACATACACGCTGTTCGACCAGATGCCGACCAGATCATCCCGGCCGTCGCCGTCCATATCTCCGGCGGCAATCTGGGCCGCCGGTGTCGTTATTTTCAGCCATCCGCCGGTGGCCGAATTCCGGTACCAGGTGCCGGTGCTGTAGCTGCCGACGATGTCGGCCCGCTTGTCTCCGGACATATCCCCTACGGTCATCCAGATCGGAATCCCCGAATCGATTTTCTTCCATGAG
>CAYRFK010000398.1:0-2935 GCA_964423465.1 uncultured Verrucomicrobiota bacterium
GTAACCGTTAAGCTTAGCCTTTTGGGGCACGCAGTGGAGGCACTGCGGGTTGGTTACGGTTGCGACGAGAGGATATAGGTACGCTTGTAGCTGGGTGCGGTGATGACACTCCAGGAGTGGTGATTCTGAAGAGTTGGCACCGAGGATAGCGGGGGATAGACACAAAGGGAACGAAAGGATTCTGGGATGGAGGCGGCCACCCGTTCGCAGACGGCCTTCTCGCCGACGAAGAGGGCGTGCTCCCACCAGTCTTCTTGGGCATACTCATGGGCGTTGCATTTTTCGTTGCTGGCTTGGAGATACCATTCGCGGAACTCAAGCCAGGGGACGTCCATAAACCATCGTCGCAGGGCCTTGCGGTCGATGAGGCGATAGCGCTTGCGGACTTCGGTGAGTTCCAGATGCCCGGAGTGCTTCCACAGTAGCGGGTGGAAGAGTTCCTCGGGTTGCTCCCTGAGCATGGCGAAGTCCATGTCCAGGGAGCAACGAAGGGCGTGCGCTTCTGATTGGACCAACGTCACGTTGAACTTGCCCTTCCAGACCGAGCCCTCCCATCCCTTGCGCGCACAGTACTCCTTGGCCAGGGTCCCATTGAGGAAGGCGACGGGGGCAGACAGCGCGGCCGGCTCGGGTGCAGCAAGCAAGAGTCGATAGCCCCGGGTACCGACGAGATAGTTGAGCACCTTGACCGGATACTTGCCGGTCATCTCGCGCAGTCGGTGCATGAAACGATCCCGACCGTACGAGAACCTTAGCAGCTTGGCATGGCGGATGCAGTCGTGACTGATGTGGTAACAACAGTCTTTCAGCCACGGTCGTCTGACGTTGAACCGCCCCACAGTGTGTCGCTCCGCCGGTGATGGATGCGACCGTTTCTAGCGTCGCGGCCGGCGATTTGCAATTCACGAGCTTCTTTATTTTGTGCTTGCCCTTGGAGCAGCATCTAGTTATACAACTAGACATGATGAAAGGAGACTCCGATGGGCTTCAAGACCCGCATCCAGTTGATTCAACGCAAGGGCAGTCAGCAGTTCTACATCAACTTCCCTTCCGCCTGTGCGCAGATGATGAACTTTCGCAAGGGCGAAGAGGTGGAATGGGAGTTCACCCCCAAAGGTGAACTGGTTCTGAAAAGGAGCGTCACCCCGAAGAAATGAGCGGCGCCGACACGCGCGTAGCGGCGACCGCCGACACCCATGTAACGGCGTTACGCCGGGAGGCTGAGCGGCTCAAGCGCCAGGCCGTAGCCGACCGTCGTGTCCTGGATAAGCTGCAGGGCATTCCCAACTCCGGCACGGCCAGCCAGACCGCGGAGTCCTTACGCCAGCGCTATCAACTCGCCCTGGAGCAGCGCGGTGAACTGCTTGAAGCACTCCTGCAAGGCGCCGAGGAGCAGGGTCACCAGCTTCAAGCCGAGAACCATCGCCTTCGTGAAACGGTCGAGGGACTGCGCTACAAGCTCGACTGCGCCCATTACGAGTTGCGCAAGGCCCTCGGCCTCAAGGCGACCACCGCTGACGAGGACGCCGACCAGACGGCCGGCGAGGAACCGCAGGGGGATCATCAGGCGCGGAACACCGGGAGGAGCTCGCGTCAACGCGGGGCTCCCAAGGGACATCGTGGACGGACCCGCCTCATTCCCAAGAAAATCGACTTCACCGAAGTGATCCCGCCCGCCGAGCAATGTGCGTGCGGAAGCCGCGAGATCGTCCCCCTTGAGGCCTATGACTCCAAGTATATCGAAGACATTCCGCCGGTCAGTAGGATCGTGACCGAGCGCAAATACCAGCGCGGCCGGTGTGCGCACTGCGGGAAGGTCCTTCGCCACAAAGAGGCTGTTCAAGGGCCGCCGGTGACCATCGGTCCCAACCTGGCGGTCCATCTGACCGTCATGAACCAGATGGGCACGACCTTTCGCAAACTCAGTGCGTTCAGTACGCGGGTGCTGGGCATCGAACTGTCGCCCTCCGGCGCACTGGGCCTCATCACCCGCGTCGGCAGTACGCTCAAAGGCAGCTATGAGAACCTCCGCGAAGTCCTGCCGAAGCAGGCGGTCCTCAACGGCGACGAAACCGGCTGGAAGGTCATGGGCGTGGCGGGTTACATCTGGTGCTTCTGCAACAAGCGCTTGGCATTCTTCCATCCCGATCAGCGCCGCGCGGCCGCGGTGATCGAGAAGATCCTTGGCCAAAACTTCGCCGGCACCGTGATCTGCGACTTCTATGCCGCCTACAACTGTCTCAAGCACACCCAACGGTGTCTCGTCCATCTGCTGCGCGACATCAAGAAAGAGCGCGACGTGCTTCGCGACAGCAAACTCCTCGAACAGTTCGAATCCAAGGTGAAGGAGTTCATCGAAAAGGGACTTCAGGTCCAGGCGATGGACGACGGGCCGGCCAAAACACAGGAAACCCTCAAACTGGAAAAGCATCTCGACAGCCTGACGACCATGCCGGTCACCCAAGGGAAGGCCACCACCCTACAGAAACGCATCCACAAGTACCGCGCCGATCTGATCCGGTTCATCACGCACCCCGATGTCGAGTTCCACAATAATCGCGCCGAGCGCCAACTCCGTCCACTGGTGATCGGCCGTAAAGTCTCTTTCGGTAGCCATACCCGCAGCGGTGCGCTCAGGCACTGCATCCTCCATAGCATCGTTGAAACCTGCAAACTCCAGAACAAGGACCCCATTGAGTTCATACGCCGCGTCTACACCTCCGGCGGCCTCGATGTCCCCGATATCTGCAGCCCTCCCGCCGCCTGACGCGCTCCTCTCAGAAGCTCCGCTAATCCGGCGCTGGGCAACGCTCGGGCTGCGATGACGGCACGCCCCGCACAGGCATGCCGTCATGCCAGATCGTCAAGCTTAACGGTTACCCTGCGAGTTCTTCATCATCCACAAGCTGCTGGCGTTCCCCGTGATCGACGCGGA
>CAYRFK010000399.1:0-2891 GCA_964423465.1 uncultured Verrucomicrobiota bacterium
CAGAGATGTTGGTTAATCATGCCGCTAACAATATTTTAGTTCGATCATTCCAATAATTATTTTATGGTGTACTTGAGTAGCCTTTCATAACAGAAATAATCCAGTTCGCGCGTTACCATCCTGGTTATTTTTCCCGTCTGCTGATCGATCCTTCTGATAAATATGACGACCTTGTTCCGGTGCATATAATTGTAATCGTATAAATAGTTATAGGTTCCAACAATCACTTCTGATTGTGAATACTCGTTTTCCTTGATCTCGTTTGCATTGCGCGTCAGTACAACCAACCCACTTCCTGACAGTTTAAAATATTTAGCAAACTCAGCTTGGATAATCTTATAGCAACAGACATTATTGAGAGCAGCCCGCATCAATTCACCCATCAGTATCCCGGATTGTTCAGGCTTGTAGGTCTGAATGTCTGCGAAGTCGGTAACAATGACAGTTTGTCGTTTTATATCATCTATATTGGCACAGTTAACGATGTTCCCTTTATCGTCTGGCATCCGTGTTGCACAATCGGAACACACATCAACACACAGTTCGGCGGCAATATCTTCAAATAGCGATTTGAGATCCGTAGAATCCAACAAAACAGGCAATGTTAACTTTATGCCATAGTAGCAGATGCCTTGCCTTCTTTGTTGTAGGGCCGGACAACCTGTCGATGTAAATAAAAGTACACAGGACAAGAAAACGGTTATACAGTTTCTAATCATCATGATAACCATTTGTAAGCGTGAGTTTTATCATAGTTCCGGCCAGATCATCGTGACTGTTATTTTCCTCTTTTTCAAATTATTTGTCGATTGCTTTCATGTTAATTGACCCTCTTTTAACGATGTCTGAACTTGCTGGGGTATCCCCGACTATTCTCATCGGCTGAAGATTGTCTGCATTGAACAACAGAGCATCGGTAAACCAAGTGACCGGCATATGTGACTGGGCGGATGAAACAACGAGGCCTGTATTGATATCGATAACACGTGAATTGACAATTATATGGCCGTTCGCAACTGAATACGTGCCAGTAATTATGCCGCCAACCATATATATTTCCTTGATTTTTTTAATGTCGCGACTCAAGGAAAATTCGCCTGTTTCATTGATGATAATATCTTTGGTCAGCCTGACTTCAAAAATTTTCCATTTACGCACCTGCAATTCATGGATGAAATTCTCTGCCACCAGTCTTCCGAATGAGGTTGTTTCTGCAAGCCTGTTAAGATTCGAAAAGCTAGTGACGATAAATGTATTATCAAGGTTTTCGCGGTCGACATTCCGTTCAATCTGGTCCGCCATAAAAATAATCTGTGCGTTAAACCTTCCGACACTGGATTGAGTAGCCGGGACCCGTAGTTGTTCATTGACGACATAGGCTTCATTAGGTGCTACATATGCAATATTTGAACATCCGGTAAGAAATATGCCAAATCCCGTTATCAATTTCACCATAACCGAAAGATAAATCGCTCTATTCACTGACCACCTCCTTAATTTTGCTCTATGGTGTAGCGATATTACCGCCCCCTGGAAGTGTCACAGCATATCCAGACGGATCACTTTCACAAGAGTATTCTTTACTCCTGTAAGTAACTGGATATCCTCTTGATTTGCTGTTATTACAAAAAGAATTGCAGTCGTTCCAATACCCATACCAACACGATCTGCACGAATCATCCCATGCGACACTATATTTTTCTTTAAAACAGAATGAATCATTATCACAGCGGGTGATTTTCTTACCGTGAAAGTTATCGGTCATGTAGAAGGGCGGTGAAGCGCAGGCAGAAATACACAATAAAAGCGATATGAATAACAGTAATCTTTTCATGGAATCCCTCTTCCCTGTTGCCTTGTAAAATGAATTTTCTGAAAGTTTATAGTAAAATCTGAAAGCATTCCAATAAGCTTCAATGCATTTCTAATCGTTTGAATATATTGTTTCTTGTATAGGAGATCATCGCCATTATCATGGAAAACTTAATCTTTTTTGGGAACTTTAAAATCTATTGTGCCGAACATCGAGTTACACTATTCGTATCTTAACACACGCGGGTCTCTCTAATATGGTCCATAAAAAAAAGCATTATCTCCACAATTTTTCAAACCTGGCCGGATTTGTCGCTGTATATATGACTGTGTGCTGAATATTCCTGTGGCCTAAATAATCCTGAATTAGCCTCGTGTCAGCCCCTTGGTCGGCCAAAGCAAAACCGCAGGCAGGCGGAGCATGTGTGGATGGGCGGACAGTGCAAGACCGGCTTTTTCTCCATACCTGTGGATCGCGACCCATGCCGTTTTTCGGCTCAACGACAAAAACCGCTCGCTGATGAAAAACGCGCTGTTGTCCGGTTTCATCCGCGCCCGTTCCTTCAACCATGCTTTTATGACGCGGATTTCATCCATGCGGAGCGGGTGGTGGTCGATAATCCTTTTTTAAGACGGGCGACATGCAGCGCGTTGCTTTCGGTGTCAACCTGAGAAAGCTCCAGGCTGCAAGCTTCCGGTACCTGAAGGCCGTGCCTGAACATCAATAGCAAAAGGCACCGGTCGCGGGCCTCGTTCCGGCCGCCCTTGGTAGCGGCCAGAAGCTTGTCAAATTCGGCTGAAACAAGGTGTTTTCGGTCGTTCATTTTTTTAGCGATAATTTAAGGATAGAAATCATCCGATCTGACATTTTCATGTCTTTACCGGTATGAAGGCTCTCATCGGACTGGTCACAATACCACCCTGGCATGTCGAAAGTAATCGACTCGCCGTTGTAGGTCAGCGTCATGGGACGCACATCGCGATGCATCGGTGTACCAGTCTCCGGACAGATAGGATTCATCTCCATCAAAGCTGGCGTGTTCATGCGTGTAATTCACCTTGTGAAGCGCGATGACGGG
>CAYRFK010000400.1:0-2888 GCA_964423465.1 uncultured Verrucomicrobiota bacterium
AAACTGCACTGCGTTAACAGGTGAGTGACTCAGTATTATCTGCGGCAACTGGCCGCCTTCTCGCCCGACATGATGAAGAATTTTGCTCTTCAAAAGAAGTTTCCAGAAAGATTAAAATGCTTTTCCAGCCTTGCGCAACGCCCATTTGGGTGCAGACTAATTGGGTGCAGACTAATGCTGGAAAAACTCCGCCGATTGTGCCGAATCACCCCCCCCCCCCATTAAAAAATAAGGAAACGTTATGTTGAGCGTTGAACACGCCTTGCAACAGTTGCTGACCAGCGCCCGCCCGCTGATGGAAACGGAAAATATCAGTGCTGAGGATGCGCTAGGCCGCATTTTGGCGTTGCCGTTGGTCGCTGATATCAGCGTGCCGCCCCTGGATAACAGTGCGATGGATGGCTATGCGGTGCGTGCCGCCGAAGCAACACAAGGGGCCATTCTGCCTGTTTCGCAACGAATTCCGGCTGGACAGATTGGCCACGCCTTGGCAGTGGGCAGTGTGGCGCGCATTTTTACCGGCGCACCCCTACCCGCCGGCGCAGACACGGTCGTGATGCAAGAAGAGACTGTGCAAGAAGAGACTGCACAAGATGAAACCATAGGTAATGCAACTAGCGTGCGGTTTGTCAAAGCGGCCAGGCTGGGTGCGAATATTCGCCGCGCCGGGGAAGATATCTGCCCGGCGCAGACTGTGTTAACTGCCGGCACGCGACTCGGGCCCGCGCAATTGGGCGTGGCTGCCTCGGTGGGGGCGGTGGCGTTGACGGTGTATCGCCGCCTTAAAGTTGCGGTTTTCTTTACCGGCGATGAATTAGTGATGCCGGGGCAGCCGCTGCCGCCTGGTCGCATTTACAACTCCAATCGCGCGGCTTTAAAGGGTTTGCTGGCGCAGTTGGGCTGCGAAATTATTGATCTCGGCCTGGTGGCGGATACGCCAGAAGCTACGCGCACGGCGCTGGAATCGGCTAGCCAAATGGCCGATGTGGTGATGACCATCGGCGGCGTTTCGGTTGGCGAAGAAGATCACGTTAAATGCGCGGTGGAAGCGCTGGGTCAGCTGGCTATGTGGAAGGTGGCGATGAAACCGGGTAAACCGCTGGCGTTTGGGCGCGTCGGCACGGCGGATTTCATTGGTTTGCCGGGCAACCCGGTGTCAGCCTATGTAGTGTTCTGCCTGTTTGCCGCGCCATTTCTGCGCGCGCGCATGGCTGAAGTGGTGCGGAGCCCGAGTCAATCCAGCTACTTCAGTTATTTCAATGTGCCGGCTGGATTTGTGCGGGCTAAAGGCGGCAGCCGGCGCGAGTTTTTGCGGGCGCGGCTACAAGACGGACAGGCGGTGCTTTTCCCGAATCAAAGTTCTGGTGTGTTGACCTCGTTAAGCTGGGCTGATGGCCTCGTCGATGTTGATGCCGGTGTGACCGTCGCCAGCGGTGAGACGGTACGTTTTATCCCTCTTGCGGAGTTGCTGCCATGAAGATCACTGTGCTGTATTTCGCTCGCCTGCGCGAAGTTTTTGGGCTGAGCAGCGAAACCCTGACCTTACCTGATGGTGCCAGTGTTAATGCCTTGCTGGAAATCTTGCGGCAGCGCGGCGAAGTTTGGGCGGAGAACTTGGCGGCGAACCGCGCATTCCGCGTTGCGGTGAATCAGGATGTCGTCACGGGCGATGCGCTGTTGTCAGAAGGGGCGGAAGTTGCCGTCTTTCCGCCGGTGACGGGCGGCTGAATATAAGAGGCTTTGCCTTGGTTCGTTGTATTTGAAAGGGCCTTGCAATTTGCAAGGCCTAATTTTCAAAGCGCGAACTCTTCATCGTAGGGTTTATCACCCGCTACCACCGGCAACGTGAAGGCGCGATCCCAGATGCCCCAGCCGCCGTCAAGCACGCGCACATCCTGATAACCCAGCGATTTGAGCTGGAGCCAGCCCAGGCTCATGCGGAAGCCGTCGTGGCAATACAGATAAACCGTCTTATCCTTCGGCACATCCTTGTACAGTGCAACGAGACGCTCAACGCTGTGCCATTTTTGGCTCTGGCCATCGGTGCCATCCAGGCTCACCACATTGATCGCGCCGGGAATATGACCGCCTTGTACCGCATGTTTGATCACTTCGCCGGTGTACATGCCATGCGGCCGTGCATCGATCAGCACGATGTTGGGATCGCGGCGTGACAGCACGTCGTCGTAAACCTGCTGCCACTGCACATACAGTTTCGGGTTGGCAGCCTTCAGGCTGACGTTGCCGCGCACGGGGGGCGGCGTTGGTTCTTTGGTTAGATCGTTGAAGCTGGCCCATTCCTGCGCGCCGCCGTCGAGGATCTTCACTCGGCTCATGTCGAAGCCGTAGAGATTAAGCAGGTGCATGATGCGCGAAGTCAGCGCCGAACGAGAGTCGTCATACAGCACGAGGGTGGAATCGTCGTTGACGCCCCAGCCGCGCAGCGTGTTCTGGAACGTTTCGCGCGACGGGAACAGCATGATGGAGCGGCCGCTGTTGTCGCCGAGGTCCTTAAAGCGCTGGACTTGAACCGCGCCGGGAATATGGCCGACGGTGTGATAACGATGTGGGTGATAACGCACTTCCAAAATGACCAGATTCGGGGTGTTTTCCTTGGCGTTAACTAGCCAGTCTGCATCAACCAGGAAGGAACGATCAGCGGGGGTGGCAACAGAGGGGGCAACAGCGGTGGCAAAAGTCACCGGCGCAACAGACAACAGGCAAAGCAACAGCGGAATAAATAAGCGTTTCAACATCTTCGGCTCCTTGGTGAAAAGAAAACAGGTACGGCTAATGCGGGGTAAAGCGGAGTCTGGCGCGCTTAAGCCGCGCGCGCCACGGCGGTTCGTACCAGTTTGGGGGCTTATTACTTGCCTTCAAACTGAATG
>CAYRFK010000401.1:0-2876 GCA_964423465.1 uncultured Verrucomicrobiota bacterium
ATGTCAATCCGAATATTCAAGGTTCCGGTAACCAACACTTCAACATTCAAAATTTCCATTTTATGCTGTTAGACATTTCAGATGAGGAAAAATATGCAGCATGTGAGGAATTTACAGTCAAGACAGGGAATATGATGCCAGAATTCTTGTATTAAAGGTCAAAGTCCGATCAATAAATTCAGTTGATTATGGCTGTTTATAAAACATGGATTAAGCTCGGTATCAAGGAAATACACAGCGTAAAATAAATCTGTATAGAATATATATCTTCTAATATCAATATGATAACTATTATCGGAGCTCCGATACTCAATGATTCTGCCGTTCCTACGGAACGAATGACTTTTGTTTGAACCGAACCCGGGAATGAATTTTTGGGCTATTTTCTTATGCCCTTACAGGACAAAGTTGCCGGGAAATATTTGACTTTTACCGGTATGGCCAGATATCGAATCTAATCCGTAACGGGATTATGGAGACGAACAATACATGAATCCAAATGATATCATTCAAAATTTCCGACAAGCGTTATCACCTGTTCGAGAACAGATTGAACAAACTTTGGAGGCTAACCAAGAAAAGGCTGTTTCGGTTATCAGCCTCGGTTTTCCCAATCTGCCGAAGGTGTTTCCATCTGATTTACTGGAAAAGGCAAAAGTGGTGACTGTTACCGGGCCGTTGCCCTTTCCCACACTGCCGCCCGAACTGCGCCAGATGGGGTTGCCCGATTTCGGGCAGATGGCGAATGCGTCCGAGGCGGGCGTAACTTACAAAGACACGTTTTTTGTCAACAGCCTTCATCGGGATGAGAGCATTTATTTTCACGAACTGGTTCATGTCGTTCAGTGGGAGAGGCTGGGGGTGGAGAATTTCTTGCTGGCGTACGGGTTTGGTTTGTTGCAATTCGGTTATCAAGACAGCCCTCTGGAGCGGATGGCGTATTCTCTGCAGGAAGACTTTGAAAATGATGATCTGCCTGATGGTGTCGTTGATCTTATTCGGCAGAGAACCGATGGTGTCTGGGCGGATGTTGCCTTGTTGATTTTTGGCGATCTCATTCCAAATGGAAACAATCTTGAAGAATCTCATATACATAATGTGCCAAAATAATGAAAAATATCCTTGCCGGTTATATAGAAAGCGCTCTATCAAATGTTGAATACAACAAGCTTGTAGAAGGTACATTTTCAGGAAAAAACCCCTATTGCAGATGATCAATGTTGAACAGAAAAAAACAATAATAAACCATAAAAAGGAGTCATTTCATGGCTATCCCTGATGTCGTACAAAAAATTTCTGAACATATTCTTCAAACTTCTGGTCGTACGTGTGACTGGAGTAGTAAAACATTTTGGAATAAATTCGAAAACGACTTTTCAAAAAGAACAAAAAATATGATTGAACTAGTTAAACAAGAATTACAAAAACATAACTTGACTCTAAATCTCGATGATAAGACGTTTGGTAAAGAAAATAAAAAGGAGAGAATCATTATAAGCTATGATGGAAAGGTTCTACCTCCACAAATTCAGATGCCTTCAATTTCATCCTGTAGAGCAAATGAGAATGATCAAAAATCACCGGTCAACTCAGATAATTATAAAATTAAAACTTCGCATCCCAACTTGTTTGAATCGCTTATCACTTTCCGCTCCCGTAAGCATCATACACCCAGGGAGAATTTTCTTACCGAATCATTTGCTTACCTTCTACGGATCGACGAATGCGTTTGCAACCGCTGGCTTTCAGTCCTTTTGAATAAGAATATTGAAAGAGCAATGTGCAAAATTGCGACTCGACAAAGAGAAAGAGACGAGGGTAGGCAAATTATTCCAGACATGTTGATTTATGCCCAGTTTTCCAAAAGGGAATCGATTTGCCTTTATTTTGAGCACAAATGGGATTCACCGTGCAATGAAGAACAATTGAAAAAATATAAAAATTTTGTAAAAAAGAAAGGCGATGGCGCTCGACTTTTTTTTGTGGGAGCAACCAGGGAGGAACAATCAAAAGCTGTAGAGTATTTTCAAGACAAAGCTTGTGCGTGCTTTTTGTGGGAAGACGTGTACCGAGCACTTAATGATATCCCTAATAAAAGTGGAATCTTAAATGAGTTTTTAGGTTTTATGGATAGCCAAGGATTGGGTCCAGAACAGCCCATAACCGTAGAGAGTATAAAAAAAGCATTACCTCAAGCATCCTATTTAAAATCATTGCTAAAAGTTGCTAATAAACTTAACGATAACTATCAACCATGGGATATTATACCAAAACGTTTCCATACATATAATTTTGTTCAAAAAGCTTATGGAAGAGTCGGTATTCGCTTTGAAACAGAAGATTTTAAACCAGGAATAACGATAGGGTTCCTATATGATGGAAAGAATCATGAAGTTGCTCTGGTTAATCCAGAAAAAGGAGTTGATTTGATGTTACGGATCGAAGCATATCCGAGAGATACAAAAGATATGGAAATGTTTAAGCACACATTAAATGTTTTGAAAAATAAAAGAAAAAAATTAGAGGAAAATGCTGCAAGTGTTTTACTCAAAGGTGAACCCGGAAATGGGAATGCTTACTCCGTTTTAATGGTTCAAGATTGCCTTGCAGATGTAATTGGAAAGGAGAAGGATGCGTCCGATCAATTGTCGGAAATCTACACAAGACTTAATATTTGGCTTGAAATCCTTTTTAAAGACGGGAAACTTGAAGAAGGTTTTCAAGCATCGGGGCTTGATTCCGGAATGATAAAACGATAGGCTTCAAAACAATGGTAAATTGGAATAAACAAATAAAGTTAACAATAATCATGAAAGGCAATTAGTCAGGTCATAACCGGATCCCCTTTGAGTTCTGCCGATATAAGTTCTACCCAA
>CAYRFK010000402.1:0-1481 GCA_964423465.1 uncultured Verrucomicrobiota bacterium
TTTGTGCCCTGTTTGTCGTTTCTGGCAGAACCTTGCTTGACTGCGGTGCAGTGAGCAACTGTCGTTTCGACCGTAGGGAGAAACCTTGCTTGACTGCGGTGCAGTGAGCAACTGTCATTTCGACCGTAGGGAGAAACCTTGCTTGACTGCGGTGTGAAGATCTCTCCCCGCAATGGGGCAGGTGGAAGGACAGGTGGTTGGTTAATGCAATGGGGTTGATCTATCCCGGGATGCGCATGAGGGAAATTATTGGGAAAGCAAATGCCCTCGTTGAAAGGGCATTGGTTTTAATCCGGTTTTTTTCTTATGCCATTCATGTCAAAGACCATGCTGCAATTGCGCCCGGCTTCCTTGGCGGCGTACATGGCAAGGTCTGCGCGGCGGATCATGTCATCCAGTGATTCGCCGGGTGTTGGTGTCTGGATCATTTCAATAATGCCAATGCTGAGCGTGACGGCGGCATCTCCGATGGGGGTTGGCACACGGATGGCTGCCACTCTTTCACGGATGCGCTCAGCCAATGGGTAGGCTTGCAGGGCGCTTGTCACGGGCAGCAGGATCACGAATTCCTCCCCGCCATAACGTCCGATGGCATCTGCAGAACGCAGTTCGGCACAGGCGGCCTGGGTGACCTGCACCAGGACCTGGTCTCCCACGGTATGACCAAAGGTGTCGTTGACTTTTTTAAATTGGTCCAGGTCGAACATCATGATGGACAACGGCTGCTGATAGCGAATGGCGATGTCAAGTTCATGCGCGGCGATCGCATACAGGTTGCGGCGGTTGTTAACCCCGGTCAACATATCGGTATGCGCCAGTTGTTTCTCGCGGATCAGGGATTCTTTCAACTCGGCGTATGCAGTTTCAAGCGCCTCATCTGCCTGCTTGCGTTGGGTAATGTCACGGACAATTGCCCACATGCCCACAGGCTTTCCCAGTTCGTCGCGCATTAAAACGGCGCGCAATTCCACCGGGATGATGCCGCCATCTTTTCTTATGTATTCCTTTTCATAAATATCGGAATAGCCTTGCTTTCGGACCTGGCCTTCCACGATCCCAAATTCAAAGGCGTGCCATTTTTCAGGCGTAATATCCATATAGGTGAGGGATGCCAGTTCGGCTTCAGAATATCCCAGCATGTCCCTGTAAGCCGGGTTGTAATCCATGATCTTTCCATTCATATCCGTGCTGGCGAATCCGTCGATCATGCTCTCGTGAAGCGTGCGGTATTTTCTTTCCGAGACTGTTAGCGCCGCTTCCGCCCGTTTGCGCAGCACAATATCCCAGGTCAGGTTCGCCAATTGTAAAACCGCCTCTACATCATCATCGGTGTAGTCGGATGGTTTGTTACCCACGCCAAAAATGGCAACGATCAGGTCGCCTTGCATGACCGGCACAACCAGTTCGCGGATCACTGGCGCATGTCCGGGCGGCATGCCTTTGCGGTGGGGCAGGCTGGCATAATCGTTGTGGATCATCGG
>CAYRFK010000402.1:1581-2856 GCA_964423465.1 uncultured Verrucomicrobiota bacterium
TCTTGAAAATGAATGGGGGATGAATGGACCTCAACACTCCGTTCCTCCCCATTGGCCAACTTATGTCGAAAAATTAAATAATTGCGATCCTCGTTCAAGGCTTGCTGGCGCTCAAGCGCCACCTGCTCCGGCGATAAAGTATTAATGTCATTAATGTTCATCCTGCAAAGTTTGGGCTTTGGATAACCATAAAATTTTATGGCAGACTGGTTGGCGTCATGGATCGCGCCGGTCCGGGGTTCGATCAGCAGCATGACCGCGTCATGTTTTTCAAACATCGCATGAAAACGTTCTTCGCTTTCGCGCAATTTTTCCACATCCCGTTTACGGGCGGTTATGTCGCCATAGGTGATGACAACGCCGTGTCTTTCCACGGGCAGGGGGGCGGCCGTCACACTCAGCCAGGTGATCTCCTGACCGGACTTGACAATGCCCATTTCCACATTTTCGACCAGGCGTTTGCCCTTCAAGGCCCGCACACTGGCAAATTCTTCGGGCGGCATGGGGGTTCCATCCGGGCGGATGATGTGCCACTCGCTGCCGCCAATTTTGCGCCCGGCATGCTCGTCTCTTGGCACGCCGAGCAGTTTTGCGGCAGTGGGGTTGGTTTCCAGAACATTACCCTCCACGTCCGTAATGGTGACACCCAGCGGGAAAGACTCGAACAAGGTCTTGTATTTGGCCAGGGCAATGCGCAAGGACTTTTCCATCTCAATGCGTTCGGTGATATCTTCCCCTGAGCTCAAGGTCCCCATGAACCGGTCATCCTGGTCCCGCAGAAGGGTGTTGTGCCATAAAATTATTTTCCTCTCCCCGGTTTTGGTGACCACACAATTTTCATGGACATCCAACGCGCTGACTTCCCCCTTCGCCAGCATCTCAAAAAAGCGGCTGACTTTAATTCTGTCCTCTTCGGGTACACAAGTCTCGAACCAGTTCTTTCCGATCAGTTCTGGTGAGTTATATCCGAGCAGATGATGTCCGCTGTCATTCAGGAGAACGATGTTCCCCCGCGTGTCAAGGGAAACAATGATCTCGGCCACAATGTTCAGATATTTTTCGGCAGTTGTTTTGTTTTTCTCCAGTGCCGCCTCTGTCTCTTTGCGTTTGCTGATATCGCTGATGGTGGTGATTAAATATAACGGTTTTCCGTCATTGTCCCGCCTTAATGTAGACCCCAGATCTGTCCAGATAACCGAGCCGTTTTTATGAATAAACCTTTTGTTAAAGCGCGCCGATTTTTTCCTGCCGGAAAGGAGTAAGTTGATCTCGTTC
>CAYRFK010000403.1:0-2848 GCA_964423465.1 uncultured Verrucomicrobiota bacterium
GGCGACCATCGGGCCCGGACGGAGGCGGAACGCGTAGCCGACGGCGGTGCCCGCACCCCCGTTGGCGAATACGATCCCCTGGACGTCCGTCAATCGCATGCCGCCGGGAACCGCGGCCGGCGGTCCTGCCGCCTTCCGTCCGGCGAACGCCTCGGCCCACGCGACAAGACCGTCGGTCCCTGTCACGACGGGCTGCTCCCCCAGCGCCGCTTCAAATTCAGCCGCGGTCACATGCTCGCGCGGGAATGCTCCGGGAAGAGGCCGGTCGATCTCGGCGAGAACGACGGCGTTCCCGGCGCGGTCCGCCCACCGTCCGCGCCAGGTGCGGGCCATCCACAAGTCGCGCGGCGCAAACCGCTCGTGGGTGTCCCCGGTCTGCGACCGGTACGTGAAGGTCTCCGCCGCCGGCAGGCTTCGTGCCTGCGCGCCGCTGAAGACCGGCACCCGGAGGCCGCATTCGGCGGACTCCGCCGTACCTCGGAAGGAAACGCGCGGGCCCGGCCCGGCGGCCGGCGCAAGCCCCGCGGCCGTCAGCGCCGCCGTCGCCGCAAGAATGCACGTTGTTTTCATCGTTTCTCCCGGGGCCGAATGTAGCCCTGCCCGGGAGCAGGCGGCAATCTTCAACATCCAACGTCCAACATCCAACAACCAACGCGGAAGCCAGCCTTGGGAGTTGGGTATTGGATGTTGGCTGTTGGATGTTGAGTCCGGCCCGTTTGACGTCCGCCCCCCGGTTCCGTATCCTCCACCGCTTGATCAGCGGGGAACACGAATCATGATGCGATCGCATACCTGTGGCGAACTGCGTCCGTCGCACGCCGGACATCACGTCGAATTATGCGGGTGGGTGGACACGGTCCGCGACCACGGCGGGCTGATCTTCATCGATCTGCGCGACCGGCATGGCCTGACGCAGGTCATCTTCGACCCTCGCGACTCGCAGGAATCGTGGGACACCGCCCAGGCGACGCGGTCCGAATACGTGATCCGCATCGCCGGCGTCGTCGAGCCGCGCCCCGCGGACATGGTCAATACGAAGCTCCCGACCGGCGGTGTCGAGATCCGCGCGTCGCGCATCCAGGTGCTCAATCGCAGCCAGACCCCGCCGTTCCCGCTGGACGACGAGGAGGCCGGCAAGGTGTCCGAGGATCTGCGCCTGACCTACCGCTATCTCGATCTGCGGCGTCCGCAGATGCAGCAGCGGCTCGCGAAGCGGCACGCCATCGTGCTCGCCGCCCGCCGCTACTTCGACAAGCACGCCTTCGTCGAGGTCGAGACGCCGATCCTGACCAAAAGCACGCCCGAAGGCGCCCGCGACTACCTCGTGCCGAGCCGCGTATGCCCCGGCACGTTCTTCGCCCTTCCGCAGGCGCCGCAACAGTATAAGCAATTGCTGATGATGGCCGGGCTCGACCGGTACGTCCAGATCGCCCGCTGTTTCCGCGACGAGGACCTGCGGGCCGACCGCCAGCCGGAGTTCACGCAGATCGACGTCGAGATGTCCTTCATCGACCAAGAGGACATCCTCTCGCTCGTCGACGGCCTGATCGTCTCCATCTGCGAGGCCTCCGGCCGGCCCGTGCCCTCGCTTCCCCTGCCGCGCATGACCTACGCCGATGCCATGAGCCGATTCGGCAGCGACAAGCCGGACCTCCGCTTCGGCATGGAAATCGCCGACCTCAGCGCCGTCTTCCGCGGCAGCGCCTTCAAGGTCTTCGCCGGGGCGCTGGAGAAAGGCCATGTCGTCAAGGCGATCAACGCCAAGGGCTTGGGTGGAGTTCCGATCCGCGTCATGGACGAATGGACCGCGCTGGCGAAGGACGCCGGTCTTGCCGGTCTCGCCTTCATCCGCGTGCAGGACGATGGGTCGTGGAAGTCTCCTATAGTCAAGTTTTTCTCCGATTCCGAGAAGGAGGCCATGCGGACGGCCCTGGACATCCAGGCCGGCGACCTGGTGCTGTTTGCCGCCGATGCGCCGGGCCGGGTTCATACGCTGCTCGGGCGGCTGCGGCTTCTCGCGGGCGGGATGGCCGGGCTCATCAAGGACGATGTCTTCGCGTTCACTTGGGTGACGGACTTCCCGCTCTTTGAGAAGAACGAGGAGGGGAAACTCCAATCGATGCATCATCCCTTCACCTCGCCGCATCCCGAGGACCTTCCGCTTCTGGACACGGATCCGGAGCGGATTCGGGCGCGCGCCTACGACATCGTTCTCAACGGCGTCGAACTCGGCGGCGGAAGCATCCGGATCCACGATCCGGCCGTTCAGCAGCGCATGTTCCAGGCGCTGGGCATTCCGGATGCCGAGATCGAGGACCGGTTCGGCCACCTCATCCGCGCCCTGTCCTTCGGCGCACCCCCGCATGGCGGCATCGCGCTCGGGCTGGACCGGCTGGTCATGCTCATGGTCGGCGCGACCAGCATCCGGGACGTCATCGCCTTCCCGAAGACACAAAAGGCAATGGACCTCATGATGAACGCCCCGTCGACGGTGGACGCCCGCCAGCTTCGCGACATCCACATCCGCTTGGCCGGCGCGGAGTGATGGGGCCTTGGATTCCCTCCTCATGGTCCCATTTGGGAAGAGATTTCTCCGGCTTGCGTGTTGGGTTTTCCTGTTGCCCGAGGATACATAGCGTGCATCGCTTTTTTCTTGCTGCACAGGATTGGTTTGTGGTTCAGTCACAACAGGTGCGGGTAGCGCCACAATACGGAGTATAGGTTGAGCACGATGCGCGGGTCGCAGAAGATCGCGTGGATCGGTATATTTATATGCGCCGTGGCCGCGTGCTTTTGGGCTGTCAACCGTCGTTCCGCTCATGACTCCGTCGCGAAGGCGCCTCCTATT
>CAYRFK010000404.1:0-2839 GCA_964423465.1 uncultured Verrucomicrobiota bacterium
TGTCCGACGGCAGCATCCTCTACAACTCCCGCGAGCACATGAGCCGCGGCAACCGGTTCTTCGCGACGAGCCACGACGGCGGCGACCTGTGGATCGACGCGCGGCGCAGCGCCCACCTGCCCGACGGCGCGCGCGGCACGTCCTACGGCTGCATGGGCGGCATGATCCGCCTGCCCGTCGGCGGGCGCGACATCCTGATCTACAGCAATCTCGACACCGACTCCGGCGAGATGCCGAAGCAGGTCGGTGCATCGACGAGCAAGGGTCGCGAGCGGATCACCGTCTGGGCGAGTTTTGACGGCGGCCGCACCTGGCCGGTGAAGCGCCTGGTCTACGAAGGCCCCAGCGCCTACTCGAACCTCGGCGTCGGACGCGCCGGCACGCCGGCCGCGGGCCGGATCTTCCTCGTCTTCGAGGGCGGGCCGAAGGACTGCTACGAGGCGGTCAACGTCGCCTCGTTCAACCTCGCCTGGCTCCTCGACGGCCGCGACATCGCCGGGTTCCTCGCGAAGCAACCCTGACGGAAGGTCCCTTCGCTCTGACACGCGCTGAACGTCTGCCATGAAACACTCGTTTCCGTTCCTCACCGGCATGATGCTGTCGTGGTGGTCCATGTGGGCTCCCGCCATGGCGGATACGGCCGCGAATCTGCCGCAGTTTGCCGTGCCCGGGCACGAGGCCGAAATGGCCACGCTGAACGAGCTGCACGCCCTGCATCACGATCGTGCGTTCACGGAGTGCACGTTGTGGGACGGATGGCTGCCGCAGGCCACACTCTGGGCCTCGGCGAAGAAGAGGGCGCAGTATCGCGCCGCATTTCTGAACCGCCGCATGGATGCCGAGGGCTACGTGTCCATGCAGCAACATCGTGGCATGGCGCATAGCGAGGGCTGGCCCTTCCCGGCATGGCAGCAGAGCACCGGTGCGGGGTTCCATTTCTCCACCGACGGGGAGCCGTGGGCGATTCAGAACTTCGCGCTGAAGCCGCTGGCCGGCACCGACGGCTGGGAGATCAGGGGCGCGGACGTGGCGGGCATCGACCCGGTGGCGGGCCTCAGGCTGAAGGCCACGGGGGATGTCGTGACCGTGACCACCCCCGCGTTCCGCTGCGGCACCATCGTGGCGCCGTTTGCACGGCTGGAATGGGCGGCACGAGGTCTGGGCGGATCGTCGCGGGCCGGCATCGAGTGGCTGCTGGAAGGCGAGACGGCATGGCCGGAGGGGCGCGCCGTGGCGTTTCCGGCGCCCGGGGAGATGCAGTACGCGAATGTGCCGCTCTACCGGCAGCCGGGCCACGCGGGCGTGCTCACGCGCTACCGTGTGCGGCTGGATCACGCGGCGGGCGCGGAGATTGACGTGAAGTCGATCATCACCGCCATCGATACGCGTCATCCGATCACGAACCCGCTCTTCGTGCGCGGCTGCTGCGACTACTTTGCCTGGACGCGCGACCTCGATTTCCTGCGGCAGAACATCGCACGCATGCGGCGGGCGCTGGACTTCGCGCTGAGGGAGTTCCGCGTGCGGGAGGGGAAGCATGTCTTCGTGCCCTGGGTGGGTCACGAGGGCCGCAGCGGGATCGTCATCGGCCCGGCCGGCGGGAAGACCGTCCGGCCCGGCCAGGGTGTCGGCAACAACTACTGGGACCTGCTCCCGTTTGGCGCACACGACGCCATCGCCACGATGTATCTCTTCGATGCGCTGCGGCAGTTTGCCCGGTTGGAAGGCGACATCGCCGGGCACTCCGAGTGGAACATCCCGGGAACGAACCCGCCGTTCAGCGCCGCGGACCTCTCCCGTCTCGCTTCGGAAATACGCGCCGACTTCCAGGTGCGCTTCTGGAGCCCGGCGAGCGGGCGGTTTGCCGGCTGGATTGATGTCGAGGGCCGCGCCTACGACCACGGGTTCACCTTCCTGAACCTCGAAGCGGTTCACTACGGCCTTGCCTCGCCCGAACAGGCGCGGAGCATTCTCGCGTGGATCGACGGCGGCCGGGAAGTCAGCGGCGACACCTCGCGCGGCGCCGACATCTACCATTGGCGCTTTGCCCCCCGTGCCACGACCCGGCGCAATACCGAGACCTACGTCTGGCCGTGGTGCAGGCCGGAGGACATCCCCTGGGGCGATCAGGTGCAGGATGGTGGCGCGGTCCTGGGCTTCAGCTATCACGATGTCATGGCACGGCTGGGGACCAACGGCGCCGACGATGCCTGGAAGCGACTGCGCGAGATTCTTGCGTGGTTTCGCGAGGTGCAGGCCGAGGGCGGTTACCGCGCCTACTACGCAAAGCCGGGTCGCGGCAAACTGCAGGGCGGAGGGCCTCCCGGCGGTCTCGGCCTCGATCAGGAATTTCTCGAAAGCGTCCTGGTGCCCCAGGTCATGGTGCAGGGCTTCCTCGGCTTCCAGGCGACCGCCGAGGGGTACCAGGTGCGCCCCCGCCTGCCAAAGGACTGGCCTTCCCTCCGTATCACCGGCATTCGGTTTCACGACCACGTGCTCGACATCGTCGCGCACGCCGATGGCCGGGTTGAGGCCACACAGAAGGACAGCAAACCATGAAACATACCGGCCCGTCACTCGCCCTTCTCTTCCTGGCATCCCAGGCCGCCCGCAGTGCGGACGACGCGGCGTGGGTGCGGCTGAAGGATCCGCTCGAAACCGCCATCGTCAAGGCGGGCGCGGCGATCTTCACGGACCGGCCGTACGCGTTCGAGTCGTATCCCAAGGAGATGGATGGACTGTCATTCGTGCGTGGCGGCATCGAGTCGACGTTCACGGTCGCGGTCGAGCGCGACGGGATCCTGCGGGCACTGACGGCCGCGCCGGAGACGAAGGCGGC
>CAYRFK010000405.1:0-2831 GCA_964423465.1 uncultured Verrucomicrobiota bacterium
CCGGCACCGCCGCGGCCAACCTGCTGCTGAACGTCGGCATCATGACGAACAGCCGGTACGGGTTTACGATCGATGATGCCGATGCGCAGAAGGTTGTGCTGGCGGTCAGCGGGGCGAACAAGGGGCTCGCATGGCAGGGCGCCTCGTCCGGCTTCTGGAACGCCAAGGGCACGACGAACAACTTCCTCGACGGCGCCTCGCCGGACACGTTCTGGCAGGCCGACGCCGTGACCTTCGGCACCACGATCTACAGCAACCGGTACGCCGTCACGGTGGCCGAGCCGGTGGCGCCCGCGCGGATCGTGATCGACACGGCCAGCAATTACACCTTCACGGCGGCCGGCGCCGGGAAGATCACGGAGGGGGCGTCGATTCTGAAGCTCGGCTCCGGCGTGGCCTTCCTGAATCTCGCCAACGATTTCACGGGGACGATCGTCATCAGCAACGGCGTTCTGCGCGCGGGCAACGTCTTTGCGCTGGGGATGGGCGCGGCGACGGGCGCGGGCGGCACCTACGCGGTCGGCGGCGGCACGCTCGACGTCAACAACCAGGATCTCGGCGGCCGGTATGAGGAGATCTTCATCCAGGGCGCCGGCGTGTCGAACCGCGGAGCGATCGTCAACTACGCGGCGGATCAGATCAATGCAATCGAGCGGCTGACGCTGCTCGGAGATGCGACGGTCGGCGGCACGGGCCGCTTCGATCTGCGAGGCACCACAAACGACACGATCCTCAGCACCGGGGGGAACGCCTACACCCTGACCAAGGTCGGCGGAAACTACTTCTCGTTCGTCGCCGCACGAGTCGATCCGGCGCTGGGCAACATCGACGTCCAGCAGGGCGGGTTGGGCTACGAGCTGGCGACGACCGGCCTCGGGGCTCCGGCCGCGTGGCTTCGGGTCGACACCAACGCATTCCTCCAGATCTACCAGGCGTCCGTCCGCCTGGACAAGGTCATCCGGCTGGAGGGCGGCCGCGATCTCGGCGGGGATCTCCGGTTCGGTAGCGGGTCGCCGCTCCTGGGCCAGAACATCCTCGTCGGCACGATCGTGCTCACCAACGGCGGCGGCCGGATGACCGGCGGCGGGACGGGGTTGATCACGGGCCGCGTCACCGGGCCCGGGTTCCTCCGCCAGACCGCGGGCGACGTGCGCTTCGTCGGTACCAACGACCAGACGGGCGCGTTCGTCCAGAGCGGCGGCACCTCGCGTTGGAGCACGAACGCGACGATCACGCAGGCCTCCGAGATCCGCATGGAAGGCGGTACGATGCAGCTGGACTACATTGGCGCCGACCAGCAGGACCGCGTGGCGGATTCGATCCCCATCAGCGCCGTCGGCGGAACGATCTGGTTCGCCATGAGCCCGACCACGACGGTCGAGAACCTCGGTGCGGTCATGCTGGAGCGCGGAAGCCTGGCCCTCCAGCTCGACCTGCGCGATGCGGTGACGTCCTCGGCCTCCGTCTACCTCAACAGCCTGTCCCGGCAGCAGGGCATGCTCAATTTCGTGGCCTCGACGAATGGCGTAGCAACGTGGGTTGTCTCGCAGCCGTTCGGCAATTCGCCGTCCAACGGCGTTGGCGCCCACATCTTCATCGGCGGCCGGACCGAGGGGAGCATGATCCCGTACGCGACGGTCAACGGGGCCGGCTTTGCACGCTACAGCACGGTCAGCGGCGTGTATGTGAACACGTACTACGAGGAGTTCGACTCCGGCGCCGTCCAGACGGACCGTGACGTCCAGTACACGGCGCACCGCACGGTCGAGGGCGGAACGCTCGGGACGGCGCGGTCGATTGGCTCCCTGGTGGTCACGAACCAGCCGGCCGGCGACTTCATCGATCTGGCGGGCTACGACCTGACACTGTCCGGCGGCGGCTTCCGCCACATCGGCAACGGCAACTTCGAGATCCGCGACTCCATCGGCGGCGGGACGCTCTCGGGCGACACGCTCACGATGTTCGTCAACGCCGCAACGGTGACGGTCGGGGCCGCGATCGGCGGCTCGACCGGGCTCGGCAAGGAGGGCGGCGGAACGCTGATCCTGACCGGAACGAATCCGTACACCGGGCCGACGGCGATCGCCGGCACGCTCCAGGTCGGCACCGGCGGGGTGGCATCGATCCTGGGCGACGGCATCGTCAACCACGGCACGTTGCGGGTCTTCACCTCGAACGACCAGGCGTACACCAATGTCTGGGGCAGCGGGGCGCTGCAGAAGTTTGGATCCGGCACCCTGACCCTCGCGGGCGTCTCCAACCTGGTGGGCAACTCGGTGAACATCAGGAATGGGGTGCTGACGCTTCTGTCGGGATCGTACCTGAGCGTCACCAGTGGAACCTTCAGCGTCGGCGCTACGAACATCGGGCCGGCGGCGGTGGTGAACATCCAGCCGGGTGCGACGCTGGAGGTCGGACCGCTGGTCAACTATCGCGGGTCCGACTCGGCCGCCAACCTGCACAGCATCATCAACCAGACCGGCGGCGGCGTTCTCATCGGAACGACGAACCTGACCGGTGTCTCGCTCGGCCACTGGGCGGGGAGCAACACCTACAACATGTCCGGCGGACTGATGGTGGTCTCCAACCGCGCGATCATGGCGTGGGATGCCTGGTCCTCGACGTTCAACCAGTCCAATGGCGTCGTGAAGATCGGCGAACTGCACATGACCCGTACCGACAATGCGTTCCTTGTTCGCACCACCAAGTGGAACATGGTCGGCGGCACGCTGATGCTCGGCCGCGGGGGCATGGACGCGATCACGAACAATCCGGTGCAGCAGTTCAACGTCTGGGGCGGCAGTCTCGCCGCATGGAAGACCAACACGCTG
>CAYRFK010000406.1:0-2771 GCA_964423465.1 uncultured Verrucomicrobiota bacterium
GGACGTCCTCGACATCACCCTGGACGGCCAATCGGTGCCCTACGACATGCTGACCCGGGAGAAAGGCCGCATCGTGGTCGCCAAGATCGGTGACCCCGATAGCTATCTGCTCCCGGGCAGCCACGTCTACCGCATCCGGTACACCGTGCCCGGCGTGCTCGACCCGGGGCCGACCGGTGACGGCCGGCCCCTCGCGTCTGCGGCCGGTGAGGCTCGCCCGGCCGACTCGGTCTTCTTCTGGAACGTGATCGCCCGGTGGAACAACCGCATCGACCAGGCGCAGGTCACTATCACACTGCCGGGGACCGTGCCGGGCGCGCAGTGCTCGGTCGCCACCGGGGTGGGGCAACCGTGCCCGGGGCTGTCGGTCCAGGGCAACACCGTGCGACTCACCGCGGCTGACCTTCCGCCCGGCACCCCGGTGACGGTCCGCGCCGGCGTGGAGGTTCCCACCCCGGCGCGCCTCTCACTGCCTTGGTCGGTGCGCTGGGATCCCGTCCTTGGCCGCTCACAGCCGGTCGCGGTGTGGCTGCTGGGGCTGACCGCTGCAGCCGGGTTGGGGGGATTTCTGTGGTGGCGCACCACGGTCGAGCCCTCGCCGGGCTTCCCGTTGCAGTACGCCCCACCGAAGGGACTCGGCCCGGTGCAGTGCGAGTACATCCGGACCGAAGAGGTGCCTACCCACGGCCTGACCGCGACGCTGTTTCACCTCGCCGACCGTGGCCTGCTGTCGCTGCAGCAGGACAGCCCCAAGAAATGGACGGTGCGCAGCGTCGGGGCGCCCGGAGCCTGGGCCGACGTCGACTCGGTGAGTGTGGCGGTCGCCTCCGCACTCGATCTGACATCACCCGGTGCGGCGTTCCACGCCAACGGCACGGTGTCGGCGGGCCGCAAGCTCAGCAACGCCCGGCAGGACATGGGCACGGCCGTCAAGCAGTGGGCGGACGACGGCGGACTGGTCGTCAAACGCCGCACGGAACTCTTGCTCCGGCTATTCAATGTTGTGGCGCTGGTCCTGGCGGTGGGCGGGTTCCTGCGGTGGTTCTTCCCGATCACGCTGTGGGGTCTTCCGTTCGCGGTGTTCTTCGTGCTCTCGCTGCCGGCCTGGCGGTCCGGAGTCGGACTGCGGCGCACCGCGGCGGGCCGGCGATTGTGGTCGCAGGCCGGCGGGTTCTATCGCATGCTGGCCACCGAATCCGCGGAGTCCCGCTTCGACTTCTCCGCCCGTAAAGATCTCTACACCGCGTACATCCCCTATGCGGTCGCCGGTGGTGCGGCCGCCATGTGGGCTGCGAAGTACCAGGCGGCCACCGGCCAGCCCCCGCCCGATCCCGGCTGGTACCACTCCTCGACGCGCAGCACCTGGGCGTCGTCGTCCTCCGGAGGTGCTAGCTTCGACAACTTCGACGCGGCATTGTCATCGTCCATCGGCGCCTACACCGCATCCCAGTCCTCGTCGTCACACAGCAGCAGCGGTGGCGGCGGAGGGGGCGGTGGTGGCGGCGGCGGAGGAGGAGGAGGTGGTTCATGGTGACCTGGGTGCTGATACTGGCGTTGCTGGCTGCGGTGGCGGTGCTGGTTGGTTTCGTCGTCGGCTACAACAAACTCCGCTCCGCCGACGTGCAGGCCGACGAGGCACTGGGCGGGATCGACGTCCAACTCAGCCGCCGCGCGGCAGTGATTCCCAGCCTGGTCAATGCTGTCAGCGGGTACGCAGCCCACGAGAAATCGGTGCTCAACCACATCGCCGACGCGCAAGCGGCGCTCACCGCCGCCACCGCCGGAAAGTCAGTGGCACAACGCAGTTCGGCCGAGAGGCAGTTCGACTCGGCGGTCGGCCAGGTGTTGGCGCTGGGACAGACCTACCCGCAGCTCAATTCCTCCACCAACTTCCTGAACCTTCAGCAGAATCTCGCCGACACCGAGGACAAACTCGCGTTCGCCCGGCAGTACTACAACGATGCCGCCGCCACCGTGAACAAGCTGCGCAGCACCATTCCGTGGATGTTCGTGGCCGGTATGGCCGGTGTGGGGGAGCGCGAGTTCTATCAGGTCCCCCAATGACCCCAGTGACTCCAGTGACCCCGGGGACTCCCGGGAACCGGACGGCGGGCTAGTCGAATGCGAATCGTCTTCGCCGGGACCCCGCCGCCGGCGCTGTCGTCATTGCGGCGTCTGATCGACTCACCGCGCCACGACGTCGTCGCGGTACTGACCCGCCCCGACGCGGCGGCGGGTCGGCGCGGTAAGCCGGCACCCTCACCGGTGGCGGAACTCGCCCTCGACGCCGGGATCCCGGTGCTGCGCCCGGCCCATCCGAATTCCCCCGAGTTCGCCGCCGAGTTGGCCGAGTTGGCTCCGGATTGCTGCGCGGTGGTGGCCTACGGGGCGCTGCTGAGCCGCGAACTGCTGGCCGTGCCGGCATACGGTTGGGTCAACCTGCACTTCTCCCTGTTGCCGGCGTGGCGCGGTGCAGCGCCGGTCCAGGCGGCGATCGCCGCCGGCGACGCCGTCACCGGCGCTACGACATTCCTCATCGAGCCCACGCTGGATTCCGGGCCGGTGTATGGAGTACTGACCGAGACCATCCGCCCCACCGATACCGCCGGCGAACTCCTGGAGCGACTGTCGGTGGCGGGTGCCGGTCTACTGGAGGCGACCCTCGACGGTATCGCCGACGGGGCGTTGAACGCCGTTGCGCAACCCGGCGACGGCATCAGCGTGGCACCCAAAGTCACCGTCGAGCAGGCCCGCGTCCGCTGGGACCTGCC
>CAYRFK010000407.1:0-2747 GCA_964423465.1 uncultured Verrucomicrobiota bacterium
CGGGCAACTACTGCTCGGACAAGAAGGTCTCGGCGGTCAACGGCATCCTCGGGCGGGGCCGGTCGGTCATCGCCGACGTGACGGTTGCCGGCGACCTCTGCCGGAAGCTGCTGCGCGCGGAGCCGGCGGCCATCGCGGACCTGAACGTAAAGAAGAACCTCGTCGGATCGATCCTCGCCGGCGGGGTCCGCTCGGCCAACGCCCACTACGCGAACATGCTGCTGGCCTTCTACCTCGCCACGGGCCAGGACGCGGCGAATATCGTCGAGGGCTCGCAGGGCGTGACGTCGGCCGAGGTGCGCGGCGATGCGCTCTACTTCGCCGTGTCGCTGCCGAACCTCGTCGTCGGCACGGTCGGCGCGGGCAAGGATCTCGACTTCGTGCAGGACAACCTCCGAGCGCTCGGCTGCCTCGAGCCCCGCGCGCCCGGCGCCAACGCCCGCCGCCTCGCCGTGATCGCCGCCGCCACGGTCCTCTGCGGCGAACTCTCCCTCCTCGCCGCCCTCGCCACCCCCGGCGAACTGGTCCGCGTCCACGAGCGCATGGAGCGCGGGCGGTAGGCCTTTTCGCCTGTCCGGCGGGCTGCGACTGTGCTATGTCTGCGCGGATGGACGCGCAGCCGACCAACCGGCGGAAGGAGGAGGCGATCGACGTGCTCCGCGCCGATGCG
Organism: uncultured Verrucomicrobiota bacterium; assembly: GCA_964423465.1. GTDB lineage: Bacteria > Verrucomicrobiota > Kiritimatiellia > PWTM01 > PWTM01 > VGWF01. The sequence goes on from CAYRFK010000407.1 coordinate 671, forward strand.
GAGGCGGATCGCGGACGGCATCATTTCGACACGGTGCGGCTGATCCATCGCGCGCTGCCGGAGATCAACTTCCAGGACATCGACCCGTCGGTGGAGTTCCTGAACCGGCGTCTTTCATTCCCCCTCCTGATCTCCTCGATGACGGGCGGGGATTCGGACCGCCTCCGGACGGTCAACCGGAACCTTGCGCGGGCGGCCGAGATGACCGGCGTGGCGTTGGGCGTCGGGTCGCAGCGGGTGATGTTCGAGAACCCCGCCGCGCGGTCGAGCTTCGAGCTGCGCGCGCTGGCGCCGAACGCCCTGCTGTTCGCCAATCTGGGCGCGGTGCAGCTCAACTGCGGCTTGACGCCGGAGCACTGCCGCGCCGCGGTGGAGGCGGTGGGCGCGGACGCGCTGATCCTGCACTGCAACCCGCTGCAGGAGGCCGTACAGCCCGAGGGCGACACGCTGTTCGGGGGCCTCGTCTCGAAGATTTCGGCGGTGGTCGAACAACTCCCGGTGCCGGTGGTCATAAAGGAGGTCGGCGCGGGGGTTTCGGCGGCGGACGTCGAGGCGCTGATGCGGGCCGGCGTGCGGATCATCGACGTCGCGGGCTCGGGCGGCACCTCGTGGAGCCGGGTCGAAGGGCACCGCCGGGCGGCGGCGGGCATCCACGACGGGCTCGGCGCGGCGTTTCAGGACTGGGGCATTCCGACACCGGATGCGCTGCGCGCGCTGAAGCGGTACCGCGGCCGGATCGCGCTGATCGCCTCGGGCGGGATCCGCAGCGGGGTGGACATGGTGAAGGCGATGGTGCTCGGCGCCACGATGGCGGGGATGGCCCATCCCTTCCTCGAGCCGGCGCTGGAATCGGCGGAACGGGTGGTGGATGTGATTGCACGCCTGAAGCGGGAATTCATGACGGCCATGTGGCTGCTCGGCATCGACCGGGCGCAAAAGCTCATCGGCAACGAGGCCCTTCTTCTCGGCGTCCGGCCGGGCACGGAGGCCCCATGAACGTCGGCATCGACCGCCTTTCCTTCTACACGCCCGCGTACTTCCTCGACCTCCAGAAGCTGGCGGCGATCCGCGGGGTGGACAAGGACAAGTACGTCCTCGGCCTCGGGCAGGAACGCATGGCCGTGCCGCCGCCCGACGAGGACATCGTCACGATGTCCGCCAGCGCCATGCGCCCGATCGTCGAGGCGGACGGCGCGGACAACCTCGGCCTGGTGATCCTTGGAACGGAGACGGGGGTGGACCAATCGAAGGCCGCCTCCATGTTCGTTCACGGCCTGCTCGAACTTCCGCCCGCCTGCCGCTGTGTCGAGATGAAGGAGGCCTGCTACGCCGCGACGGCCGGGCTTCAACTCGCGTGCGCGTGGGTGGCGACGCACCCGGACCGCACCGCGATGGTGCTCGGGGCGGACATCGCGCGCTACGACCTGCGAAGCCCCGGCGAGCCGACGCAGGGCGCCGGCGCCATCGCCATGCGCATTGCGGCCAATCCGCGCATCCTGGCGATCGACCCCGAGCACGGGGTGCATGCCGAGGACGTGATGGACTTCTGGCGGCCGAACTACCGCGAGGAGGCGCTGGTCGACGGCCAGTACTCGACGCGCGTCTACCTCGGCTCGCTCATCTCCGCCTGGGAGCGCTACCGCGCCGCCAGCGGCCGCGGCCTCGACGCCTTCCGCCGTCAGTGCTACCACCTGCCCTTCACGCGCATGGCCGAGAAGGCCCAGGCGCGGCTGCACCGGGCCGCCGGCCTGCCGGCCCCGACGCCGGACGACCTGCAGCGCATCATCGGCGAATCGCTCGGCTACAACCGGAACACCGGCAACACCTATGCCGCATCGCTCTACGAGGGGCTGGCCTGCCTTCTCGACACCTGCGGCGAGGATCTCGGCGGCTCGCGCATCGGCCTCTACAGCTACGGCTCCGGCTGCATGGCCGAGTTCTTCAGCGGTGTCGTGCAGCCCGGCTACCGCGACGCGCTCTTCGCCGCGCGCCACCGCGCGATGTTCGAGTCGAGAATCGAACTCGACTACCAGCAATACGAGGATATCTTCCAGCTGGCGCTTCCGAAGGACGGCGG
>CAYRFK010000408.1:0-2731 GCA_964423465.1 uncultured Verrucomicrobiota bacterium
GCGCCAACCTGGCGGGTGTCGATCGGGAGAATATTGTCGCGCTCTGCGATGTGGATGACACGCTGCTGGCTCCTGTGGCGAAGAAGTTCCAGCTGGCGACGACGTACCACGACTTCCGCCGCATGCTCGACCGGGATGACCTCGATGCGATTGTCTGCTCCACGCCCGACCACACGCACGCGGTCGTCGCCGCCATGGCCTTGCGAAGCGGTCGCCATGTCTATTGCGAGAAGCCGCTGACGCGCACGGTCTCGGAGTGTCGCATCGTGGGTGAGGCGGCGCGGGGGACGAAGCTCGCGACGCAGATGGGGACGCAGATCCACGCGGGGGCGAACTACCGGCGCGTGGTGGAACTCGTGAAGGCCGGCGCGGTGGGGCCGGTCGCCGAAGTCCACGTGTGGGTCGCCGCGAAGTACGGCAACGTCGTGCGACCATCCGACACGCCGCCGGTGCCGGCGGGGTTGAACTATGATCTGTGGCTCGGTCCGGTCGATCCGCGGCCGTACCATCCGGACTACCTCCCCGGGAGGTGGCGGAGTTGGTGGGCGTTCGGCGGCGGGGCGCTGGGCGACTTCGGGTGCCACTACATGGACCTGCCGCACTGGGCGCTGGGCCTGCGCGACTGCGTGTCCGTCGAGGTGGTGGACGGGCCGCCCGCGGACGTGGAGTCCGTGCCGCCATGGCTGGTGCTGCGATACCAGTACCCCGCTCGCGGCGACAAGCCGGAGGTCCGTCTGACGTGGTATCACGGCGGCCGAAAGCCGGAGATGCTGAAGGCGGTTCTCCCCGAAGCGGAGACAAAGGTGGACGAGGAGAAGAAGCCGCGGTGGGACAGCGGCGTGCTGTTCGTCGGTGCGAAGGGAATGCTGATGGCGGACTACACGCGGCATCTGCTGCTTCCGCAGGGCAGGTTTACCGGGTTCGAGCCACCCAAGCCGACGATCCCGGATTCGATCGGTCATCACGCGGAGTGGATCGAGGCCTGCAAGCGCGGAACGCCGACCACGTGCAATTTCGACTATTCCGGCGCGCTGACGGAAACCGTGCTTCTCGGCAACATTGCGCATCGCGCGGGATCAAAACTGGAGTGGGACGACCGCGCGCTCCGCGCGAAGAACTGTCCGAACGCTGAGGCGTTCCTACAGCACCGCTATCGCGCGGGGTGGGCGATTTAGCTGGCCTCCCGTGCGCGCCTTGGCGCTGCGCGGTGGATGGGTATACTGGCTGCATGAGATGCATTTCTGCGGCCGGATACGGCGCAACCGCTGCGGTTGCGGGCCTGCTCTTTCTTGGGACGGCGTTTGGTGCGGAGACGGCCAGGGCGCCGGCCAAGCCGAAGCCACCGGACCCGGCGATGCTGCCGGTGACCGATGTCGCGGGGCTGCCGCGGGTCCTGCTGATCGGAGACTCCATCTCCATCGGCTACACGCTGCCCGTGCGCGAGCTTCTGCGGGGCGTCGCCAATGTCCACCGGGTCCCTTCCAACTGCGGCGACACGACGCGCGGTCTTCAGCAGCTCGACGCATGGCTCGGTACCGGTAAATGGGATGTGGTCCACTTCAACTTCGGACTGCATGACCTGAAGTGGCTCGACGCGGCGGGCAAGTACGTTCCGCCGAAGCAGGGCAAGCAGGTGAATCCGCTGTCGGCGTATGAAGCCAATCTGCGGCAGATCGTAGCCCGACTCAAGGCCTCGGGGGCAAAGTTGGTCTGGTGCAGCACGACGCCCGTTCCGGATGGCAGCACGGGGCGCGTCAAGGCGGCCGAACTGGACTACAACCGCGTCGCTGCGGCTGTCATGAAGGAGAACGGGGTCGCGGTCGACGACCTGCACGCGGTGGCCCTTGCGCATCAGGCGGAGTGGCAGCTCCCGCGCAACGTGCACTTCAGTCCCGAGGGCTCCCGCGGACTGGCGGCTGCGGTCGCAGGATCGATCCGCGCACAGCTCGGAAAGTAGACCGCGCACGAAACGTTCCACGCCGTGTGTGGCTGACGGGCGGACCAAATGGTGCGCGCATCACCACTTCGTCTTGCCTTGCCGTCGCGTCTGCGGCATCGTGCCCGACAAGAGCTGCACTTTTCGCCGGGCGGACAGGTGGGTGGTCCGGCGCGGGAAGGGCGGTCTCCTTGGGAGTCCGGATCATGAACCCTCGGTTGCTGTCGGTCCTCCTCGTCTCCGCCGTTGCGGCGGGTGCCTGCGCGCAGAGTCCCACGTCGCCGCCGGGTTTCACGGCGCTCTTCAACGGGAAGGATCTGTCCGGCTGGTACGGCTGGGGGACGAAGGACCCGACCGAACTGAAGAAGATGACGCCCGAAGCCCGGGCCGATTACCTGAAGAAGTCGGTCGATGGCGGGCTTGATGGCAAGGCTGGCACCGACCACATCAACGCGCACTGGAAGGTCGTCGACGGCGAGATCGTCAACGACGGCCGCGGGCTCTACCTGACGACGGAGAAGGACTACGGCGATTTCGAGCTCTGGGTTGAGTACAAGGCCCTGCCGGATGGCGACAGCGGCGTGTATCTTCGCGGCGTGCCGCAGGTGCAGATATGGGACAGCACGAAGGGAGACGCGCGCGGGCTCGGGCAGGACAAGGGTTCCGGCGGGCTCTGGAACAACAGCCCCGGCGCCCCGGGCAAGGACCCGTCGAAGCGCATGGACAAGCCCTTCGGCGAATGGAACAGCTTCAAGATCACGATGGTCGGCGAGCGCGTAACGGTGATCTTCAACG
>CAYRFK010000409.1:0-2726 GCA_964423465.1 uncultured Verrucomicrobiota bacterium
TCCTTGGAGTTTGGAGTTTCCCTACTTCCTCATCGGTGCCATCGGATCCGCGCAGGTCACGGTCAACTGAATTGTTCCGGCTCAGTCCGGCCGGTCCAGTTCGCCGCGGAAGACATGTTCGGCCGGGCCGGTCAGCGTGACGCCAGTCCACCGGTCGCCGTCCACCACCGCGCCGACCTGCAGCGTGTCGCCGCTGGCGGGAACCACCTCGGCCGGCAGGGTGATGCGGCCGGCGCGCGCGAGGACCAGAGCCGACGCGACCATGCCGGTGCCGCAGGCCAGGGTCTCCCCCTCGACGCCGCGCTCGTAGGTCCGCACACGGATCGCCGACGGCCCCGTGACCTGGACGAAGTTCGCGTTGGTCCCCTTCGGCTTGAAGTCGTCGTGATAGCGGATCGCAGGTCCGAGCCGCGCGAGGTCGACGGCGGCCAGATCGGGAACCTCCACAACGACGTGAGGAACGCCGCTGTTGACGAAGCCGTAGGCGATCGACTCGTCGCCGACACGCAGCACGGCGGCGGGGCGCCAGTCCTTCGGATCGGTCATCGTCAGCCGGACGAGTCCGCCGCGGGCCATCTCGGCCTTCAACTGGCCGGCGACGGTCTCGATCGTCATGCGCTCCGGCGCCACACCGATCTCATGCGCAAGCCGCGCCACGCACCGGGCACCATTGCCGCACATTTCGACTTCGCCGCCGTCGGGGTTCAAGAATCGCATACGGAAGCTCGACGTCTGCGAAGGCTGGATCAGGATCACGCCCTCGCAACCGACGCCGGTCCGGCGCGCCGCGATCCGGGCGATCCATGCGCGGTCGTCGATCGGAAACGTCCCGGCGCGGTCGTCGACCAGGATGAAGTCGTTCGCCGCGCCATGCATCTTGAAGAATGGAATTCTCATGGGGCCGTTACCTTACACCAAGACCCGCGGGGCCGCCACCGGTCACAGCTTTCGTCGTGACGCGGACCGACGGGCGCGCTACACATGCGGGGTCGCTTAACCGGAGGAGTCCGCCATGCTGCGTCGTGCGATCGTCAGACTCGTGCTTGCGTCCGCGGTCCTGCCCCTGCTGTCCGCCGAGGCCCACCTGAAACTCCCGTCGTTCTTCAGCGACCACATGGTGGTCCAGCGGGAGAAGCCGATCGCCGTGTGGGGCTGGGCGGACGAGAACGCGAAGGTGACCGTGATGCTCGGCGGCGCGAAAGCGGTGGCCACGGCCGACGCCGAGGGCAAATGGCGCGTCGAACTGCCCGCGCAGAAGGCCGGGGGACCGCACAAGCTCGTTGTCATCGATCCGTGGCACACGAACACGATCGACGACGTGCTCGTCGGCGACGTCTGGATCTGCTCCGGCCAGTCGAACATGGCGTTCCCGGTGTCGCGGTCGAGCGACACGGCCGACGCGGCCACGACCTCCCTTCCGATGCTGCGCGCCTTCGCGACAACCGCGCAGCCCGCACCGAAACCCCAGGACGACCTGCCTGGCTCATGGTCCGCCGCGACGACTCCGGCGGTCACGAACTGGTACGCGACGGCCTTCTATTTCGGCCGGAAGCTCCAGAAGGAACTCGGCGTGCCGGTGGGCCTGCTGATGGTCGCCTGGGGCGGCACGCCGGCGGAGGCGTGGCTGCCGCGCGAGGATCTGGCGAAGCTGCCGTTCACGGCGCAGTTCATCCAGGACAGCGACACCTATGCCGAGCGCTATCCCGACATGCTGAAACGGTTCGAGGAGCAGAAGGCGCGCCTGACGGAGAAGGGCGACAAGGAGGCGCTGAGGAAGATGCGCAAGCCGCAGGAACCGAAGAGCAACCCGTCGCTCGCCAGCGTGCAGTACAACAACCGCATCGCTCCGTTCGTCGGCTACCCGGTCCGCGGCGCGATCTGGTACCAGGGCGAGGCCAACGCGGGCGGCGTGCGCGCGACGCAGTATTGCGACCTCATGAGCGGCCTGATCCGTTCGTGGCGCGGCCTGTGGAAGGACGAGTTCCCCTTCGGCGTCGTCCAGCTCACCGCCTACAAGGCCGCCGCGCCCGAACCCGTCCAGCTCAACAGCGGCTGGGCGGCGCTGCGCGAGCAGCAGGTGAAGATCGCGCGGACGGTGCCCGGCGCGGGGCTTGCGGTGATCATCGACCACGGCGAGGCGGACGACATCCACCCGAAGAGCAAGACCGCGGTCGGCGAGAGGCTCGCAGCGTGGGCGCTGAACGAGGCATACGGCCGGAAGGCCGTCGTGCCCTGCGGCCCTCTCTACAAAGCCATGAAGAAGGAGGGCGGCGCGATCCGCGTCTCCTTCGACCACGCAGACGGCCTGCGCGCGGAGGGCGACGGGGTGAAGGCGCTGGCGGTCGCCGGAGCGGACAAGGTCTTCAAGGGCGCGACGGGACGGATCGACGGAGGCGCGCTGGTTGTCAGCTCACCCGAGGTCGCCGACCCGGTCGCGGTCCGCTACGGCTGGGCCGACAACCCGCCGTGCAACCTCTTCAACGGCGCGGGCATGGCGGCGTCGCCGTTCCGCACCGACGACTGGCCGCTGGACGATGTGGTCAATCCGCAGCCGGTGAAGAAGTAGGCCGGAAAGGGGCGCATCTCCCATTCATGCGCAATGATGACGAAAAAGCTCGCGATGGTTTTCCGTTCGGCCGGGCCAGCGGCCCGGCCCTACCCGCCGCACCCGAGGAGTCCGTGGTAGATGCTATGGGCGGGTCGACATGGAGTAGGGTCGGTTCCTG
>CAYRFK010000410.1:0-2725 GCA_964423465.1 uncultured Verrucomicrobiota bacterium
TTCGCCGGCGAGAGAAGCGGGAGGAATGCGTGTTCAAAATCCTATTCTTCTCGCCGCGGATCGCCCCCAACACGGGCAACGCCATCCGGATGGTGGCGGCCACCGGATGCGAACTGCATCTGGTGGAGCCGATGGGTTTCGACCTGTCCGAACCAAAATTGCGCCGGGCCGGTTTGGATTACCACGATCTGGCGTCGGTGACGGTACATGCGTCACTGGACGAAGCGTGGGAGGCGCTTGCCGGGGCAAGGGTTTTCGCGTTCACGGCGCATGCCACGCGGTCGTTCGCCGATATCGCATACCAGCCGGGCGATGTGCTGATGTTCGGCCCGGAGCCCACCGGCCTGGACGAGTCAACGCTCGCCGATCCCCACATCACCGCCCAGGTACGGATTCCCATGCTGGCGGGCCGACGGTCACTGAATCTGTCCAATGCCGCGGCCATTGCCGCCTATGAGGCGTGGCGGCAGAACGGTTTCGACGGAGCCGCCGGGCCGGCGACATCAGATACCGGAGCGGTCTGACCTACCACGTGTCCCAATGCGTCAGCTGCTCAGCCGGCAGTCGCTTGGCCAGCTTGAAGTCGGTGCCCTTGGTGTAGGCGATCGGGAACAGCCCGCCCTGGGTGTACCGCTCGTACGGGATACCGAGCAGGTCGGCGGCCTTCTTCTCGCCCTCGCCGATCAGGTGCAGCGTGGTCCACGCCGAGCCCAGGCCGCGCTCGCGCAGCGCCAGCATGAAACTCCAGACGGCCGGAAGCAGTTAACCCCAGAACGACGCCTGCACGCCGGCGTCGGTACCCTCCGGGCGACCCTCCAGGAGCGGGATCATGAAGACCGGGGCCTTCTCCATGTTCTCGTTGAGGTACTTCGCCGAGCTCACCACCGCGCCGATCTGCTCGTCGCGGATGTCACCACGGACCGGCGGTTCCATGCTCAGGTAGGGCGTGCCCATGGAGCGGTAGATATCGGCCAATGCCTTCTTCTTGGCCGGGTCCTCGACGAACATCCACTGCCAACCCTGGGCATTGGACCCGGTGGGCGCCTGCAGTGCGATCTCCAGGCATTCCATCAGCACCTCACGGGGCACCGGCTTATCGAAATCGAGGCGCTTGCGCACCGAACGCGTGGTGTTCAGGACTTCGTCGGCGGTCAGGTTCAGCTTCATGGGGCGAGACTACCCAGGATCACCGGAAGTCCCGGGACCGGGAGCCGACCGCCAGGGCGATGGGCCGCATTCGTTCGGCCAGCACCGTCACCGCGCCACTGGCGTTCTGCACCCGGCCGCGGATCAACAGCGCCGACGCACTCTGCGCCACCCTGCGGTAGCGCGCCCACAATCCTGGCGTGCACAACACGTTGACCATGCCGGTCTCGTCCTCGATGTTCACGAACGTCACCCCGCGAGCCGTGGCCGGCCGCTGGCGATGAGTCACCGCACCGGCGATGAGCACCCGACTGCCGTCGGGAACCAGCAATAGGCCCTGAGCGGGGGTGACCCCCAGCGCGTCAAGATCGGTACGCAGAAACTGGGTCGGATAGCTGTCCGGAGAGACACCGGTGGCCCAGACATCGGCGGCGGCCAGTTCCACATCGCTCATCCCGGGCAGAGCGGGAGCGGTGGATGCTGAACCGATTCCGGGTAACCGGTCGGGACGTTCAGCGGCGGCGGCACCGGCGGACCACAGCGCTTCCCTGCGGGTGACGTCGAAGCATCCGAATGCGCCAGCGGTGGCCAGCGACTCGGTTTGGGGCACTGAAAGCTGCACCCGCCCAGTCAGATCCAGCAGAGACGAGTACGCGCCTGCGGTCTGGCGTTCATCGACGATTCGCTGGGCCAGATCGGGACCGATAGTGCGGACGGCACCAAGTCCGAGACGGACCTCCAGTCCGCGGTTCTCACACGTGGCGTGGGCGAGGCTGGAGTTGACACACGGACCGTGCACGAGGACACCGTGCCGGCGGGCATCGGCCACCAGCGATTGTGGTGAGTAGAAGCCCATCGGCTGGGCTCGCAGCAGTGCAGCACAGAACGGCGCCGGGTGATACAGCTTGAACCAGGACGAGTAGTACACCAGTGAGGCGAAAGACAGTGAATGGCTTTCCGGGAAACCGAAATTGGCGAAGGCCGCCAGCTTCTCGTAGATCCGGTCGGCGACGTCACCGGTGATGCCGTGGAGGCCCGCCATGCCGGTGTAAAACCGCTCGCGTAGCCGTTGCATCTTTTCGGTGGATCGCTTGGAACCCATGGCCCGCCGAAGCTCGTCGGCTTCAGCGGGTGAGAACCCCGCGCAGTCCACCGCCAACTGCATGAGCTGTTCCTGGAAGAGCGGCACACCTAATGTCTTTCGCAGCGCCGGTTCCATCGATGGGTGGTCATAGGTGACCGGCTCCACACCATTGCGTCGCTTGATGTAGGGATGCACCGAACCGCCCTGGATCGGCCCGGGGCGGATCAGCGCCACCTCCACCACCAGGTCGTAGAACACCCGTGGTTTCAGCCGGGGCAGGGTGGCCATCTGAGCGCGGGACTCCACCTGGAACACCCCGATCGAATCGGCGCGCTGCAGCATCTCGTAGACACGCTCGTCGGACAGGTCGAGATGAGCCAGATCCACCTCGACGCCCTTGTGTTCGGCGACCAGGTCGATGGCGTAGTGCAACGCGGAGAGCATGCCCAGGCCGAGCAGATCGAATTTCACCAAACCGATTGCCGCGCAGTCGTC
>CAYRFK010000411.1:0-2680 GCA_964423465.1 uncultured Verrucomicrobiota bacterium
GACACGGTCAGCGAATACCTGCGCAGCAATGTGGCGCTGATGAAAAACATGATCGCCAGCGGCTATAGCGATGCCCGCACCCTGGCCCGGCGCATCAAGGCGATGGAGGCCTGGCTGGCCGATCCCCAGCTGATGGAGGCCGATGCCGACGCCGAGTACGCCGCCGTGATCGAGATCGATCTGGATGCGATCACCGAGCCGATCCTGGCCTGCCCCAACGACCCCGACAACGTGAAGACCTTGAGCGAGGTGGCGGGCGAGCGCATCGATGAGGTGTTCATCGGCTCCTGCATGACCAACATCGGCCACTACCGCGCCGCCGCCAACGTGCTCAACGGCCAGGGCGAGAACGCCGCCCGCCTGTGGGTGTGCCCGCCCACCCGCATGGACGAGGAGAAGCTGAAGGAGGAGGGCTACTACGCCACCTTCGAGGCGGCCGGCTCCCGCATGGAGATGCCGGGCTGCTCCCTCTGCATGGGCAACCAGGCCCGGGTGGAGGACAACACCACCGTGTTCTCCACCAGCACCCGCAACTTCAACAACCGCCTCGGCAACGGCGCCCAGGTGTACCTGGGCAGCGCCGAACTGGCCGCTGTGTGCGCCCAGCTGGGCCGGATCCCCAGCAAGGAGGAGTATCTGGCCATTGCCGCCGAGAAGATCGATCCCTACGGCGCCGAGCTCTACCGCTACCTCAACTTCGACCAGATTGAGGGCTTCGAGGACAGCGGCCGGGTGGTGAGCGCCGCCGAGGAGGCGAAGGTGCTGGCGGAGGTTTGAGCGGTTTGTGTCATTCCAGTGCGGCAGCCAGGCCCGCACTGGACGATCAGGACACCGCCCCTATTTTTGGTTCGCTCTGCTACAGCACACATGCGAGTTTCGCGTCTGATCAGCGCTGCCCTGGCCCTCACGGCGGCCGGCAGCCTGGCTCTCACTGGGTGTTCCGCCACCAAGGATGCAGCCACCGGCATGGGCGAGGCCGCCAAGGATGCGGCAACGGCCACCGGCCAGGCCGCCCTGGCTCCGGCCGTGAACCCGGTGCTCGACCTACTGAAGAAGGGCGAAGGCGAAGTGCAGGCCGGCAACGTGGGCGCGGCTGTGGCCACCCTGGGTGGCTTCAAGGCCGTCTGGGACAAAGCCGCCCCGGTGATCCGCCCCCTGGCCGGCGACAAGTGGCCGATGATCGAAACGGCAGCCAACCAGGTGCTCAGCACCTTCGGTGGCGGTGCCACTCCCGATGCGGGCACGGCCCAATCGGCGATCACCGGCCTGATCGGTCCCCTCAGCAGCCTGATCGGCAGGTAAACCCGCCCGGGAACGTGCCGCTCAGCAACCCCGGGCAACCTGGAGGACACGCCTAATCTGCGCTCTCGAATAGCGCAGGCTGGGATGTCCTCCCCAGGTTCCGTCCAGATCCGCGTCCTCCGAAGGTCCTCAGGACCCCCGGTCAAGCCCGGCAACCGGGTGTGGGTCTGGTATGCCGGCGAACTGCTGGACGGCACCCCCTTCGACGCGAATTACAACTTCACCGCCCTCAGCGTTGCCCCGGCCCGGGATCCCTTTTCATTCGTCCTGGGCGTGGGCCAGGTGATCAGGGGCTGGGATCTGGCCCTGAGCGGACGCCGGCTGGGCGAAGTGCTGGAACTCACCATCCCGAGTGCGCTGGCCTATGGAGCCGCCGGTGCGCCGCCAACCATCCCTGCCGATGCCGACCTGCGCTTCACGGTGGAGCTGCTTGCCATCGGCAATCCAGGCCAACTCACCTTCCCCACCTTTTTCGATCTCGGCATCGATCTCAGGGCAGCGGAGCCGATCGCGGCCAATCTCGGTTCCTACATCTTCAAAATCGGCCTGGAGGGGGCCGATGGGCTGGTGGGCAGCGCCAGCAGCGATGGGCTGGCTGGGCTCGGAGGCGATGACAACCTCAGCGGCCTGGGTGCCGACGACCTGCTGCTGGGCGGCGGGGGCAACGATCGGCTGGCAGGCGCCCTGGGCAACGACATTCTCGATGGCGGCGACGGAACGGATACCGCCGCCTTCGGGATCGCCAACAACAGCGTCTCGCTCTCCATCACGGGCCCGCAGCAGACAGGAGAAGGCCTCGACAGCCTGGTCTCCATCGAAAATCTGGATGGCGGGGATGGCAACGATCGAATCACGGGCAACAACCTCGCCAACGCCCTGCAGGGAAGCAAGGGCAACGACCAGCTCGAGGGCGGTGGTGGTGCCGATCAGCTCAGTGGCGGTCTGGATGCCGATCAGTTTGTCTACAGCCAGCCAGCCGATTCCGGCCGGGGCCGTTCCCGGCGCGACACCATCAGCGACTTCAACGGCGGTGAAGGCGATCGCATCAACCTGGCCGCCATGGATGCGAATCCACTCCAGGAGGGCAATCAGGCTTTCCGTTTCATCGGTTCCCGGCGGTTCTCCGGCCAACCCGGCGAAGCACGCTTCATCTCCGGGGTGCTGCAGTTGAACCTCAACACCAGCCGAACAGCCGAGATGGACATCCTGCTGAGCGGAGTCCCCAACCTCCAGGCCGGATTTCTGATCCTCTGAATCCAAGCTGGCCAACCCTGCTCCTGACAGGCTGGTGACAGCCCGGATCCCAGCCCTCCCCTGAACCAGGAAACCCTGCTGTTCCAGCCCACCGTTCCCCAGGCCGGGGCATTGCGGGCCGTGT
>CAYRFK010000412.1:0-2631 GCA_964423465.1 uncultured Verrucomicrobiota bacterium
GACAGATTCCGGGGCGACAGCGAGGACATTTCCAGGGCGTTCTGTACTACTGCCTCAATCTCATCCGGTAGCAAACTGTTCCATGCTCTCCGCTTTGTGCCGCTGTGTGCGTCGGGATTGCTTCTCTTTTTCAACCACCCGTAGTAGGTCGATCGGGGAATCCCCAGGCATTTCAGCGCTTGGGCTGCCGACAATTGGGAGTCCCTGACAGCCGCTATTATGCGCTCCTCTTCCTCCGCTTCGTGTCTTCCGTATTTCATATGACACCCCTGCGGACCTAAAAGATTGTTTTTTTTAGCGTGAGGTTCTCTACAGCCAAGTCCGCGACGATCTGCTTGAGGTTACTGTTCTGAGCCCTCAGCTCCTTCACCTCCGGCTTGGTCATGCCCCGCAGCTCTTCGCCTTTGAGCCGGTCCTTGCCGCCCTCCATGAAATCCTTGAGCCATCGGTAGTACATGTTGCTGTGGATCCCTTCGCGTCTGCAAAGAACCGTAACAGGTTCATCGCCACGAATCCCTTCCATGATTATCCTTATCTTTTCTTCGGCAGTAAACCGCTTTCTGGTCGCTTGTCGTGTTCGTCTGATCAGCTGTTCTGTCGGTCGCTGTTCCTTGTCGACAATTCGGATTTCATGGTCAGGTCTTAATGTGCTCATGCTTCTTCTCTCCTCAATTTATTATTGACTGTTTTGTGCATGAGTGCCACAATATTTTTGACTGAGTTGTCCATATTTCGCTGATGACGTACACTTCACTTGGTAATAAATTGCTTTGCGAATATTTAGATTGAACCCTAAATTTTTTTATGCAATTGGAAAGATACAACATAGGCGCTTAGCCTTGCTCGCTTTGTGTACGTCTTCAGCAAATGTTGGACAGTTTTCAGATTTCGAATGTGGCACTCGGTTCTTCAATCGCATTGAATTCTCGTCTCCGTTTGACTGTCTCTTCCTTCAATAGACTCCTTGCTTTGAGTATAGCATCACCTCTTCCATTGTAAATATCTGCCGGTCTCAAATTGCCCAGAGATTCATGGCAGTGAACGTAATTGTACCAATACCTGAAGTCTTCCAGCATGTATTGCAGTTCCTCGGGCGTGCAGCACACGATCTGCATCAGAAACCCACGAGCCGTCTCATTAAGCCTTTCCATCTTGCCGTTGCTTTGCGGGTGATGCGGCGATATGAAGATGTGGTTCACTCCCTGTTCGTGGAGGTAGGTATTGAACTGATCGGACAAATATCCCGATTGTACGTCTTCAGCAAATGTTGGACAGTTTTCAGATTTCGAATGTGGCACCCGGTTCTTGGATTGCATTGAATTCTCGTCTCCGATTGACCGTCTCTGCCTTTAAATGACTTCTTGCTTTGAGTATAGCATCACCTCTTCCATTGTAAATATCTGCCGGTCTTAAATTGCCCAGTGACTCATGGCAGTGAACGTAATTGTACCAGTACCTGAAGTCTTCGAGCATGAATTTCAATTCCTCGGGTGTGCAATACACGGTCTGCATCAGAAACCCGCGGGCCGTCTCGTTGAGCCGTTCCATCTTGCCGTTGCTTTGCGGGTGATGCGGCGATATGAAGATGTGGTTCACGCCTTGTTCATTGAGGTAGGTGTTGAACTGATCGGACAAATAGCCCGACCCATTGTCTGAGAGCAGTTTGAGGTTCCTGTCTTCCACCGGTAGCCGTACCAGGCCGGTTCGTTCCAATCCCAATTGCAGCAGATCGCTACAGGTTCCGCCCTCCATGTCCTTTTGTAGATCAAAGCAGATCAGATACCGGCTATTGTCGTCGAGCAGCCCGCCTGCGTAGTACCAGCCCCATCCCATCACCTTGACGTGCATGAAGTCAGTGGCCCACATTTCGTTTACTCGTCCTGTTTTGCGTTTGTACTCTTTCCCGGCCTTTGCCGCGATCACCGTTGCCGGCTTAACCAGACCTTTAGTCTTGAGAATCCTGTACACGCTGCTCTCTGAAACGCTGAATAAGCCTGTATCCGTAATTGTAAACGACAGATTCCGGGGCGACAGCGAGGACATTTCCAGGGCGTTCTGTACTACAGCCTCAATTTCATCCGGCAGCAAACTGTTCCATGCTCTCCGCTTTGTTCCACTGTGTGCGTCGGGATTGCTTCTCTTTTTCAACCAACCGTAGTAGGTCGACCGGGGAATCCCTAGGCATTTCAACGCTTTGGCTGCCGACAGTTGGGAGTCCCTGACAGCAAGTATGATCCGATCTTCTTCATCCGCATCGTGTCTTCCGTATTTCATGTGACACCCCGGCGGACCTAAAAGATTGTTTTTTTTAGCGTGAGATTCTCTACTGCCAAGTCCGCGACGATCTGCTTGAGGTTACTGTTCTGAGCCCTCAGTTCCTTCACCTCCGGCTTGGTCATACCCCGTAGCTCTTCACCCTTGAGCCGGTCCTTGCCGCCCTCCATAAAGTCCTTGAGCCATCGGTAGTACATGTTGCTGTGGATCCCTTCGCGTCGGCAAAGAACTGTTACAGGTTCATCGCCTCGAATCCCCTCCATGACGATTCGTATCTTTTCTTCTGCAGTAAACCGCTTTCGGGTCGCTTGTCGTGTTCGTCTGATCAGCTGTTCTGTCGGTCGCTGTTCCTTGTCG
>CAYRFK010000413.1:0-2631 GCA_964423465.1 uncultured Verrucomicrobiota bacterium
GCTCCACCGTCAGCGGCGCGTCGCCATTCACGACAACCTTGGCCTCGCACCGCTGTTGCACCTGCCGCGTAAAAACCTTGCCTGTGTTCTCGACCACCAGGCCGGGGCGCGATGGCAGGATCAGCCTTACCGACGTCACAGCCGCAGGCTGAACCTCCGCCGCCAGCAAAGAGGAACTCACTAAACACACACCCGTTGCTATTCTTCTCATCAGTTCATTCAATAGCAAGGTAACTGCCCCTTCTTGAATCGCTCAAACCGAAGCGCGAACGGCACGGGCTTCTTTGTTGTGAACTCGAAAGTCCTGCGAATGAGCACGCTGTTATCGCGCCCATCCTTCATCAGCTTGTGTCCTTCATGGTTGACAAGTCGGAACCCGTCCGGCATCAGGAAGCTGAGGCTGCCTGTTTCCCCTTCGGGCCGAGTTACGCGGCCCGACAACTCCAGCTTCTTCGCGTTCCATGTGAGTTCCGGGACCTCTACCAGCCCCTGTTGAATATGCATATCCGTAGAGAGAAGCCATGGATGACGCCGTGCCGGGGCCATGCGATAGAGCTTGCAGGAGCCGGCAGGCACCTCGACGGAAAGCGCCCCGGTGGCCGTGCCAACGTATGCTTTGTCCCAGAAATCGTAAACCGCATAGGGAGACTTTGTGCTCAAGCCCAGCCTGGCAAAGTCGAGGGTCGTCTCCTGCGCCGTCTTGTCCAGGTTGAACACAGCCACCAGGCTGTAGGCATCCCATGTTGTCTTGACGGGTAGCTGGAGAATGCGTGCGTAATCGGCGGGCTGCACATGCTCGAACAGATCCACCGGACGCGCCATCTCGTCCGTTCGCGGGAGACAGAGCTTGACCAGCCGCAGCCGTTCCTCCGCCATTGTGCGCACGTCATCCCCTATCATAATCGGGCTGCCGCTCAAGCCGAATACCGTCGTGGTTATCTCCGCAATGTTACGCGGCACCGGTTTGTCCACTGTCATGACATTGTAGTCGTTGATCCAGAGTCGCCTGTGGGTGAACCACGTGGATGCAGCGTTCTGCAGGAACTTACGAATGTTGCCGAAGTGAGCGTCGTTAACAATATAGGTTGCCGTGTCGAGACAATGGAAGCGCGGATAGAGCGGTCGGCCCTCTCCGAAATCCGTGTTCACCCGCGCCGCGTCCGTGGCACCGGTGTAACGAGGGGTCGCGCCCACGGCGGTCAACAGGTGCGTATCCGGCCCGGCCGCGTCGCGAATAGCCAGCATCAGGTCGCGGTCTGCCTCGCACCACGTCTTCTCCTTGTTCCATACCGTGCGCTCAACGCCACCCGCGCCCAGGAAGTCGAGCATGTAGTAGCGGACGCCCAGCTTCTTGCAGGCCGTGAAAACGTGGCGCATGTAGTCCAATGCCGCGGGATGGCTGCCGTCCAGTTTCGCCATCTCAGCGGCCTCACGCCGTTCCTTCGATTTGATCCACCCCCACGGGAATTTCTGCACCACAACCTGGCCATCCTTGTGTCGGACCAGGCTGTCAGGATTCGCTTTCCAGGCTTCCGAGTTCTTGAATGCGAAGAACGGCGCAATCCAGAGCCCAAGCTTGATACCGCACTTCTCCAGCTCGGCAACCAGCGATTTCGCGCCGTGCGGAAAATCCTCCTTGTCGAAGGTAAGCCAGTTACCCGGCACCCCCCCGTGCAGGTTCGCCTGGCTGATCCATATGTAGTCAAAGTCGAATCCCGGCAACCGCTCCCGGATCGCGCGTGCGTTCCCGAGTGTGATTGCTTCGGGCGTTTCCTCGCGCTTGCTCACACCGTCAACCCACGAACAGCCAAGCCAGCCCACCGTGGTCTTCGGGTTGAGAACGGGCTTGTACCGACGCTGCAAAGCCGTCGCCCAGTCCTCGAGCGGCTTGTGTGGCTCGTCATAGGCGCGGACCACGAGTTTCTCCGTGTGCACCGCAGCACCGGCAGGTAACTCATGCTTGCCAGCCGAGCAAATCGCACGGTAGGCCAGCTCGTTCTTCTCCGCATCAAAAGCAAAGTGACTTTGACACACAAAAGAATCCACACTCTCGAAATTCGCACTGAACACCCGCCCCGCCTTGGGACTGTAAAGGTGCCCGATACATTCAGAGGTATGTTGGCCACGGCTACTCACCAACGTCTCAAGACGGGTATTCCACGACTGCAACTGAAAGACCGTGAAATCAGCGGGGCTCCCGGGCAGAACCACGCGTCCACCCCGTCCCGGATCAATATCAATCACGTTGATGTGCCCCAGGATAACCGTCTCCTTGCCGGTATTGCGGAGCGACGAACGGATCGCCAGCTTCTCGCCCGAAGCTGACAGCGTGAACGAGAGCTCCCAGCATAGTCCCGTCTTCGTGAAATCGAGTCGGACGGTACGGGTGCCCGCGTTCTGCGACACAACAACGTGCTCCGCAGCAGCCCAATCCAGCATTTGCCCGTTGACCGTCACCGAGCAGCGCGCATTGCGCAGCCCCACCTTGCCGTCACCCGGCAAAAACCGCCACCGCATGTTCTTTTGGTCAAAGCTAAAACCGTGTCGTCGTGTCTTCATTGTCTGTTTCATTTGTTTTTCAATCATTCTGTTTGTTTTCTGCCTGCTACTTGTTTCCGACGGGAGCGGAGC
>CAYRFK010000414.1:0-2627 GCA_964423465.1 uncultured Verrucomicrobiota bacterium
ACGCCGAGACCCACATCGTGGGCACGTCGGGCGGGAACAAGGACGACATGAAGGAAGCGCTCGAGCTGATGTCCAAGGGCGCGATCAACCCGGCGGCGATGATCACCCATGTGGGCGGGATCACGGCCGGGGCCGAGACGATCCTGAAGCTGCCCGAAATCCCCGGCGGCAAGAAGCTGCTCTACACGCAGTACGATATGCCGCTCGTGGCGATCGCGGACTTCCGCGAGAAGGGCCGGCAGAGCCCGTTCTATGCGGCGCTGGCCGATCGGTGCGAGCGGTGCAACGGCCTCTGGAACGTCGAGGCTGAGGAATACCTGCTCCAGCACGGGCCGAAGATGAAGGACTGAGCGCGTGCGCCACGTGGGCTTGGACGGAAGGCTCGGGGGGCTCAGCTCCGCGGGTAGGGCAGCCTCGGCGAGGCTGCCGGACGGTTCGCCGCCGCATTCCTGCTCCGATGCCGCTCGGTGAGTCTGCGTCGCGGCTTGGGCCAGACGGCGACGCGGCATCTCGCCCCGTCTGCGGCGTTGCCGGGGGACGGCGCGTACAGGAGTACAGCGCCGCCCCCGGCGCCTTGCATCCGGGGCAATCTGCCGCATCGCCGTCTGGGGGCTCGCGGACTCGCCCGACCCAAGCCGCGCCGCGGTTCGCCCCGTTCCTCGCGGACTCGGAACGGAAGGCTCGGGGGTGGGCCGCGCGGGCATGGGGGCTCCGCTCTGCTGGTAGGGTAGCCTCGGCGAGGCTGCCGGGCGGTTTGCCGCCGTATTCCTGCTCCGGTGCCGCTCGATGAGTCAGCGTCGCGGCTTGGGCCAGACGGCGCCGCGGCATCTCGCCCCGTCTGCGGCGTTGCCGGGGGACGGCGCGTACAGGAGTACAGCGCCGCCCCCGGCGCCTTGCATCCGGGGCAATCTGCCGCATCGCCGTCTGGGGGCTCGCGGACTCGCCCGACCCAAGCCGCGCCGCGGTTCGCCCCGTTCCTCGCGGACTCGGAACGGAAGGCTCGGGGGTTGGGCCGCGGGGGCACGGTGGATTTGAGCTCCGCGGGTAGGGCGGCCTCGCCGAGGCTGCCGGACGTTTCGCCGCCGCCGCATTCTTGCTCCAATGCCACTCGATGAGTCTGCGTCGCGGCAGATGGTTGCCGCAAAGAGGCGCAAGACGCGCAAGGAACGCGGATGCGCGACTCTTGAGGTCCACGCATCTGACGAACCCAACAACACCCCCAACTCTCCTTCTTCTTGCGCCTTCTGCGCACTTTCTGCGGCGGGTCTGCACTTCCTACGATGAGATTTCGGTTCCGCTGGTAGGCAGACACACCGATAACACACCGATATCCTCTCGCGACGGTGCGGCATACCGGCTACATTCCGGCTCTCGGGGGAGGCGCGCCTCAACCGTGTGAGTTGCAGGAGAGACTATGCGGAAGATGCTGTTCGTGACCGGATTGGCTGTGCTGTTGGCCGCGGGATCGCTTTCCGCTGAAGTGCCGGAGGGGTACGTGCTCTGCTATGGCGATTCGATGACCGCCAACCCGAAATCCTACGTCTCGATCATGGACGGCCAGTGGACGAAAGCGAGATTCATCAACGGCGGCAGGGGCGGGCGCAAGACCGCTGACCGGGACAACCTGGTCGACCTTCTCGACCGGATGAAGAAGGCGGACGAGAGGAACGTGGCCAGGGGGAAGAAGCCCCTGAAGATCGACTGGGTCTTCATCCTGCTCGGCAGCAACGATCTCAAGGCCCGCGCCACCGATGCGACTGTGGGAAAGTGTGCTGAGAATGTCGGATGGATGATTGACCACCTGCGCCAGGAGATTCCCGGCGTAGGGATTCTTCTTCTGGCACCGCCCAATCTGGATCCGGGGAAGATGAAGGAGAGCGGCTACGAAACCCAGGATGAATCCGTGCGGCGGATGGCTGAGCTCGAGCGCGCCTACCAGAGGCTGGCCGCAGAGAAACAGGTGAAATTCATCAGCCTTCTGAATGTGGTGCCTGCAGGGAACCTGTCCGACGGACTGCATCCTGACTCCGTGGGCCAGGCTTTGATCGCGGATGCGATCGTGAAGGGATTCAGCGCCCCCGAACCGGCCCCGCCGGCGGCGACCCCGAGGCCGGTTACAGCCACTCAGCCTGCGAATCCCTAGACAGTTGGTAGGGCAGCCGCCTCGCCGAGGCTGCCGGGTGGTTCGCCGCTGCATTCCTGCTCCGGTGCCGCTCGATGAGTCTGCGTCGCGGCTTGGGCCAGACGGCGCCGCGGCATCTCGCCCCGTCTGCGGCGTTGCCGGGGGACGGCGCGTACAGGAGTACAGCGCCGCCCCCGGCGCCTTGCATCCGGGGCAATCTGCCGCATCGCCGTCTGGGGGCTCGCGGACTCGCCCGACCCAAGCCGCGCCGCGGTTCGCCCCGTTCCTCGCGGACTCGGAACGGAAGGCTCGGGGGTGGGGCGCGCGGGCGCGGTGGATTTCGGCTCTGCGGGTAGGGCGGCCTCGCCGAGGCTGCCGGGTGGTTCGCCGCCGCATTCCTGCTCCGATGCCTCTCGGTGAGTCTGCGTCGCGGCTTGGGCCAGACGGCGCCGCGGCATCTCGCCCCGGCTGCGGCGTTGCCGGGGGACGGCGCGTACAGGAGTAC
>CAYRFK010000415.1:0-2596 GCA_964423465.1 uncultured Verrucomicrobiota bacterium
AGCGAATGACCAAATTCAGCGGGACGGTCTTCCTGCAGTAAGCGTTCCGGACCATATGTTTCCATATCTGAAAATGGGATTTTGTGCTTTACTTCCATGATCCCTTTTTCCATATCTTCCCAGTCAAATAAGTAAAGGACCGGATTCATAAAGCCTGCCAGCATTGTGCCGCCGCGGCGTAACACACGATATGCCTCTTTCCATACAGATTTGATCTCATGGATAAATAAATTGGAGACAGGGTGAAAGATTAGATCAAAACTTTCGTCAGCAAATATTGAAAGATCCCTCATGTCACCTTCCACCGTGCGGAGGTTCAAGTTATCCCGTGCCGCCACTTCCTGGTCACGCGCCAGTTGAGCAGGTGAGTTGTCGAAGATCGTCACTTCCGCCCCGGCTGCCGCCATAATTGGACCTTGCTGTCCACCACCACATGCCAGTCCGAGGACTTTGAGTCCCTGCAAAGGAGGAAACCATTTAGGCGGCACAGGTTTGTTCTCAGTCAGCACGATGGACCAATCGCCCATTCGAGCTCGCGCAATTAATTCGGGTGAGACGGGAACTGTCCACGGATTCTTTCCTGATTGCACCTGGCGATCCCAGGCATCGCGATTGAAAGAACGAATATCCATTAATTATTTTCCTTCTTAAGTTATTAAATTGGTTGGAAGTCTTACAAACCTTCCAACATTCCAAAGTGGTTTATTTACCCCGCCTTTTTTCGTTGATAATATTTTTCACATCCATCACATGTTCCATTTCATGCGGACCAAACACCTGGATAATATCCTCCAATGAACCTTCGCCGCCCCAAGGCAGGATGGACTTTTGTATCACCATGTCTTCTGTCATCTGACTTACTATCGCAATCAATTTTTTTCGGGTTCCCACATATTCGCGGATGATGTGATCGTATCCCAACCCTTCACGGGTGCTGACTGTTTCCTCGTTGTAAACATCGGCCCCCCGTGGAGCAGGGATCGGCGGTGTTTCACCCTTGAGCAGAGCGTTGACAAATCCGATTGCAGTATCATCCCATCCTGAGAGGTGGGCGACGATCTCACGGATGGTCCACAAGGGATAGATCATGTGTTGTTTGTCAACCTCATCAAGCTGAGCTAGCATTGCAGTATGTGTGGTTTCAATTGATTTGATAATTTCTTCACGTTTTCCCATTTTATGTTTCCTTATTTTGATTCGTGAGATGGCGATAATCGCGATACTCAAAATTTTACTTCCTTGTGATTCTGGCTGCAACGGTGAAAACAATGTTAGTGTTCGCTTGGTTAGTTTATATAGCAGCCAGTTTCCATTTTTTGTGGTGTTCTTATGCCAAATTCTCATCCATGTATGTTGGCAGGTTTGATTAGGGAATAATAAAAACTCCCCGCCAATTTCCTGGGTGGGGAGTTGAGTGAAGCATGATGGATTATTTTCCGAGCCTGTCCTAGGGGTTTGGTGTACCTTCAACCGCAATGCCGACCCATGTGAAGACATGTTTCTCGCTGACAGCACCAGCTGACACCCAAATGGCTTGACCCTGGTCGTCGGTTCCAGCCTGGCGTACAGGGGTGATCCACCAGCGCAAGACGTGAGCAACGTTATCCTTTGGGCGGTAAGAGGTTGGCACGATGTACTTGGTGTCTGTTACATAATCTGTCAGTCGGCGGGTTTGATCCGAGGTTATATCTTCCATGGTGATTTGATAAGCCTCGGCATCGCGTAACGTACCTACCGATGCCCATTGCAATGTCACTACATCGTTTGCCAGGGTGAAGGCGGCGCCGTCTGCCGGCAGCAGCAAGTTGGGGGCCGGGTAGGGCGGCGGGATCGTTGCAGTGGGTGTGGGCCCAGGGGTTGCAGCGCGCATACAAAGCGGGATAAGCAAATTTTCGCCGATGAAAACATTGTCGGTCGTTTTTCCATTAAAAGCTTTGATCGCTTCTGGCGGGACGGCATAATTAGCTGCAATGGTGGAGAGGGTGTCACCATCCTGTACAGTGATCGGGACGGTTTCACAAGCCTGCTTGGTTGCATCCACTGGCAGCGGGGTGCTGGTTGCAGGCGGCGGAATTGTTGGCGTAGGATATGGAATCTTGAGCACCTGGCCCACGCTAATTGGGCAACTGGCAGGCAGGTTGTTTTCGATGATAATGCTTTGAACAGAGACATGGAATTGAGCCGCAATGAATCCACAAGTGCCATCACCGGCGGAAACGGTGTAATCGAAGGGAGGCTGAAGTGTAGCAGTGGGAATGTCGGTTGGCGGGATTGTTGCTGTAGCAGGCAGGGTGGCCGTGGGTGTTTCGGTGGGAGTGGGCGTTTCCACAGTTTCAAACGTTCCTTCCGGGGCGCTTGCGCGCAGCGAGAAGAATGCGACGGCTGCAGCAATAATAACCACCACAGCAAGAATACCCACTGCGGCGGGTAAACTTAAGGTGATTACCGGCATACGGCTGGCTTGAACCGATTTCTCCACCTTTTTGGCGGCTTTGGGTTCAGGCTTGGCGGTGAACTCTGTGCCGCAGACCAGACAGCGTGCCGCGTTTTCACTTAGGCGCGTTCCGCAGGTGGGACAGATTTTTGTTTTACTGGA
>CAYRFK010000416.1:0-2595 GCA_964423465.1 uncultured Verrucomicrobiota bacterium
GGCCGCCGAACGCGCCGCCCTCAACGCCCCCATCCAGGGCAGTGCCGCCGACATCATCAAGGTCGCCATGATCAACGTCGATAAGGCCATCACTGCGGCCGGCCTCGAGTCCCGGATGCTGCTGCAGGTGCACGACGAGTTGCTCTTCGAAGTCGCGCCGGGGGAGCGCGACGCCCTTGAGTCATTGGTGCGGGACAAGATGGGCAGCGCCTACCCGCTGGATGTGCCACTGGAGGTCTCGGTGGGATACGGCCGCACCTGGGACGCGGCGGCGCACTAGTCGTCAGCCCGGCTCAGTAGTGCCCGGCTCAGTAGTGCCCGGCTCAGTAGTGATAGCGCGCCTGGATGATCTCCACGCTGTCCGCGGTGACGCGGTACACCAGACGATGCTCATCGGTGATGCGGCGCGACCACGCGCCGGCAAGGCCGTACTTGAGCGGCTCAGGTTTTCCGATCCCATGGTACGGGGAGCGACGAATCTCCTCGATCAGCCGGTTGATCCGCCTGAGGACTGTGCGGTCAGTGGACTGCCAATGCTGATAGTCCTCCCAGGCGGGCGGGGAGAAGACGACCTTCACTCTGCGGTGTCGAGCTCAACCTGCAGACCTTCGCCTGCGTCCAGCGCGGCGGCGGCATCGAGCAGTCGGCGAGCGTTGGCCGGGGAGCGAAACAGATAGGCGGTCTCCTGCCAGGCTTCCCACTCGTCGGCAGAGATCAACACCGCGCGACCGTTCTTCGAGGTGATCTCGACAGGTGCTCGGTCGTCGTTCACCTGCTGAATCAACGGGAACAGATTCTTGCGGGCCTCACTTGCCGTAATTGCCATGACAGACCTCCTAGTGGTACAAGAAACGGTACCATGGACCTCTGACGCGGCAGGACCGCTACCGCACCGGGAACCGATATCCGCTGAGCTGATACAACGCCGGTCCCGCGGCAGCGCGCGCGGCCAGCACCCGGTGCGCTTCCTCGTGCTGGAGCGCGAACACCCGGTCGTCGCCGAAGCCCCGATCGATCCGGTCCCGGACATAGGCCAGTTCGACCACCTGAAGCGCGAACTTCTTCACCGCCGACCCGGCCGGGCGCCCGCCGAACTGTCGTGCGGCCGCAACGGCCGTCTTCCGGGACCGCAACGAGCCCAGCCAGCTCGCCTCGACCGGCGTCAGCATCCCGGTGGCCACCATGTGGGGGAGTTTGTCGGCGACGATCCGCTGTTCGCGGCGGCGACTGGTGATCGCCAGCACGATCGCCAGCGCGAAGATCGGCATCATCCACAGCACATAGACACCGAGATAGGTGTTCGCCCCCAGCAGCGCCGAGCCATTCCACATCCCGTGCATGACCACCGCCGCCAGGTAGCCGAGCAACAGACAACCCAGCTTGCCCAGGATGTTCCGTTGGTGCAGGGCGAAGTACACCCCGATGCCCAACATGGTGGTGAAGAGCGGGTGTGCGAAGGGGCTGATGACCAGGCGCAGGGCGGCAATCGTCAGTGTTTCGCCGAGGGACTCGCCGCTGGCGATGTAGAAGATGTTTTCCAGCCAGGCGAAGCCCAATGCAGTCAGGCCGGCGTAAACCAGGCAGTCGGTCATCGTGTTGAGTTCGGTCCGTCGCCGCCCGGTCATCATCAGCAGGAGGAACAAGCCCTTGGCGGCCTCCTCGACCACCGGTGCGCCGATAGCCACTGTCGCGAAACTCGCCTTGTCTTCCTGTCCGCCGCCGACCGCATGGTCGAACAGGTACTCCAGCGCGACCGAGATCAGCACCGCCACCGATGCGCCCCACAGGAAGGCCATGATCAACAACCGTGGCGGCTCCGGTTCCCAGCGGTCCAGCCACAGGTAACACACCAGAACTCCGGCCGTCGACATGCTCGCCAGCGCGAATCCCAGGGCGGTGCCGCCCGGATCGGTGGCGGTCAACAGGCTCAGGAGCAACGCGGCGAGCGTGCCGAGGGCGATGATGGCCGCCAGGGGGGCGCCGACCTTGCGGACCGAGGTGGGATACGGCGGCCCCAGGCTGCTGAAGGCGGGGGCGGGGGACATGGGACCGTAGGACACCAGAGCAGATTAGCTGCGGAGACACCCGGGTTTGGCCAGGTTATGCCCGGTCGAGTAAGCTCAGCGAGTTCTCGCGCGCTCAACTGCGAGGTACAGCACCTTCCGAAATGTCCCTACGACCTACCCTGTCCGGAGCAACCCACCAATATGCCCACCCCCACCGTCACCTCGCCGCAAGTAGCCGTCAATGACATCGGCTCGGCCGAGGACTTCCTCGCCGCTATCGACAAAACCATTAAGTACTTCAACGATGGCGACATCGTCGCGGGGACCATCGTCAAGGTGGACCGGGACGAGGTCCTGCTCGACATCGGCTACAAGACCGAAGGCGTCATCCCGTCCCGTGAGCTCTCCATCAAGCACGACGTCGACCCCAACGAGGTCGTGTCCGTCGGCGATGCGATCGAAGCCCTCGTCCTCACCAAGGAGGACAAGGAAGGCCGGCTGATCCTGTCCAAGAAGCGCGCACAGTACGAGCGCGCCTGGGGCACCATCGAGGCACTCAAGGAGGCCGACGAGGCCGTCAAGGGCACCG
>CAYRFK010000417.1:0-2589 GCA_964423465.1 uncultured Verrucomicrobiota bacterium
CCGGTGACGCTCGCCTCACGGACGAACGCGTACATCAACTGCTTCGCCGCCTGCAGTTTTCCGAACTTCGCCAATGTGGCCTCGTCGAGGATGTCGGCCTTGCGCTCGCTCCACTCGATTTCCTTGAGGACCTCATCCCACATCGGATCGGTCTTGCCTTCGACACAGTTCAAGCCCGCCGCCGTCGCGGCGTTCTTGAGCAGACCGACGACATACTGCCCCGACGTGTCGCCCGCGACCGGAAGGATCGCCATCGGCGCGGCCTTCGGGACCGCACTGGAGGCCATCGCGGACTGTGCGTCCTGGATCGCCCCTTGCAGCGCCTGCCGAACCTCATCCGCGTATTCCCCCGCGCGCGCCGACCCTACCAGCGCCGCAGCCATCAGAACTCCCGCCATCATGAGCTTCTTCATCGTGATATCTCCTCATCCCTGCGCGGTCAGCGCGGACGAATTCCCAGGTCCTTCACATTCGCAATACGGTTCAACACCCCCTCGGGGATCTCCTGCCGGAAATACAGCACGCGGAACACGAGCGTCCGGTCCGCGTTCTCCTGGCTGACGACCCGGCAGCTCTTCACGCCCGGGATGGCCGACACACGATCGGTGAAGAGCTTCGCGTACGCCGCCACATCGCTGCCCGAGAACGGCCGCCAGGGCCGGCGCACGGTCACATCGACGGCGGCAAGGTCGATGACCGCCGAGCCCGCGGTCTTGACCACCCACTCCGCAGCGGCGCTGCCGAGTTTCTCGCCCAGCACACGCGCTGCCACATCCTCGCCGAGCTGCCGGTCGGCGCGTACGGTCAGCGTCTGGTGTCCGACCGTCTGCCGGTCGAACGACCGCGTCACGCTGGCGTCGGCCGTGCCGTCGAGAATGACGTAGTTCCCGCTGCGGTCGAAGACCGTCTGGCTGACCGTCAGGTTCACCTGCATGTCCGGCGCCTGAGCGTCGAGATTGAACTGCTTCTCGGCCAGGCCGCTTTCCACCTTGCGCCGCACGGCGTCGGCCACCGGCGCCGCGCCCGTTGCGGCAACCGCCACATTGAGAAGCCGCGCCTCGCTCAGGCTCGCCTCGACCCCGCCCGCCGTATCGGTCGCGGCGGGCTTGTCGACGCTCCCGGTCGTCACGGTCTGGCAGCCGCTCGCCCCGATCCACACCGCACCGGCCGCCGCGACGGCCCGCATCCAATCGTTTCGCATCGCCTTCATCTCCTTCTTCCTCCCAATGTTCAATCCATCGTTCCCGACTACTTCCCAAGCTGCCGGTAGGGGCCGACGGAAATCTCCCGCTGGCCATCCCGGATCGTCTCGCCCGACGCCAGCCATCCCTTGCGCCGGCCCAGACGCCATGCAAACCCGCCGCCCTGGCGCCACACGTGCAAGCCGTCGAACTCGGGCGACACGTTGACCATCGGACAGCACTTCCAGACCACCGCGAAGATTTCGCGGACGGAATCCGTGCGGCGCAGGAAGAGGCACGAGGGCGCACCGGGCGGACACCGGGACTCCAGCGGGCAGTCGGATCCGGCCATCATGCCGCACGTCCAGGGCAGCGCATCGAACTCGAACACGTTCGGACCGCTACCGCAGGGACCTCCCAGTCCGATCCTCGACTTCACCCCCACCGCGAGTTCCGCGTGGCGTCGCGGCGCGACCCGCTGCCGGTCCACGTAGGTGCCGCAGGCGGATTCCCGCTCGACGCCGGTCTCGGGATCGCGGCCCACGTCCACGAGGAAACACCGGTCGCCATGGAGATCGATCCGCGCATGGTAGCGGCTGATATGATCGTTGCGCGATTTCGAGGCCCCGCCGTCCGCTTCGAAGATCCGCGTCATGATGTCGGCCTGCTTGTTCCGTCCCATCTGGAGGCTGGCATGGGCCAGCACATGCACCTTCCATCCCCCCGCCTCCAGCGTCAGGGACTCCGACCGCGCCGCCGCCGGCATGGAAGGCAGGCTCGCATCCCGATCCTCGCCCTCGTCCCCGCGGGAACCCGGGAACAACTCCAGCGGAGTCATGGCAGGCGGAATGCGCTCGATGCGATCGAGCATCTGCCCAAGCGACTCCTGTCCTCCGACATCCTTCTTCAGCTGCCCGAGATAGGTCAGGGCATTACCGAGGTCCACGATGCTGCCGCGGTCGGCCTTGATCTCCAGGTTGAGGTTCGTGACCTGCTGGTCGATCACATCCTTGGCGTTCGCGGTGTTCGGATAGATCCGGCATGGGAACTGGGCCTCGAACCAGCGTCGGGGGCCGTTCCGGCGGTAGGCGATGTGCAGGGTGAACGCCGGGCACCCGTACGCGTGCGGCGCATGGTTGATCATCGGGGACCAGCGTTTGCCGCGCGGAAGCCCGCCGGAGCACCTCGCCGAGTCGATCGTGCCCGACTGGCCTCCGCCGCTCATCTCGCACACCAGGTCGCTCACGCCATCCGTCAAGGCCCGGATCTCGAACTCGAACCGCATGATCGCGCCCTGGATGCACACCCGGGCCCGGTTGAAACGGACATCGAGATCCTCGCAGCAACTCTGCACCGGGATCACCGGCTCCGGGGCGGGCTGCGACACGTCAGCCAGGCCCAGCCGCCC
>CAYRFK010000418.1:0-2580 GCA_964423465.1 uncultured Verrucomicrobiota bacterium
AATCCTGATCATTGCGATTTGCGCGGTAATCTGTGGAGCGGATGGCTGGAGTGACGTTGAGTTATTTGGCAAAAACAAGAAAGAGTGGCTGAAAACGTTTCTGAAATTACCAAAGGGCATTCCATCGCATGACACCTTTGGGCGAGTCTTCGCAAAGATCAAGCCTGAAGAATTCCAAAAACGCTTCATAGAATGGGTGCAGGCGATTGAAAAACTAACGGCAGGACAAGTAATTGCCGTGGACGGCAAGAAATTACGACGTTCGCATGATCAAGATGCTGGGAAAGCGGCAATCTACATGGTGAGTGCCTGGGCAACCCAAAACGAACTTGTCTTGGGTCAAACCAAAGTTACAGACAAATCGAATGAGATTACCGCCATTCCTGAATTACTGCAATTGCTTGACATCACAGGTTGCATCGTGACAATTGATGCGATTGGAACCCAGACCGAGATTGCAAAAACGATTGGCTCATATGTAAAGAGTGTGCTCTGAGATGATAAACTTGCGGCATGGAATTTCCGATCACAGAATTACTTGACTACGAAAATAGCGTTGACTGGATACTCAAGCATTTTCATCCAAAGGGCTTACGGTGTCCAGACTGCCAAAAACCAGTAAAACAATCTCGCGAATTTCGGCGGACTCAAAAAAGCGGACTGGTAGTACATCGTTGTTACGGCTGTGGCAAAGCCTACAATCTGTACAGTGGTACTGTGTTTGAAAGATGCCCCTGGACGCCGATGCAAGTTGTGTTGCTCATGCGAGGGATTTGTAAAGGTGAAACCACACGGGAAT
The DNA here is from genome assembly GCA_964423465.1 of uncultured Verrucomicrobiota bacterium. Taxonomy (GTDB): domain Bacteria; phylum Verrucomicrobiota; class Kiritimatiellia; order PWTM01; family PWTM01; genus VGWF01. The sequence goes on from CAYRFK010000418.1 coordinate 800, forward strand.
TAGCCGCTGAATTGAAACTGAATTACAAAACCGTGTTGGACATGCGCCACAAGGTGCACGCTAACACAGAAAGCGAACAGCCCAAAACACCGCTCCTCGACAGCCATTCTGAAACAGACGAAATGTTCCAGAATGCGGGGAAAAAAAGGTGAACTACACTCCGATCCCGAGGACCCGCCGCGAAAACGAGCCAACAAACAGCGCGGACATGGAACCTATGACAATGATCGGCCTCCCATTGTTGGAACGGTAGGGCGCGAAAGCGGGCACGTTCGCTTACGCGTGGTTCATAATACAGATCGAAAAACACTCGAAGCACACGTCCACAAGTTTACTTTGATAGAGTCAACCTGTTATACCGATGAATGGCCAGCGTATAATCACATCATTCGGGAGCACGCCACTGTTTGTCACGCGGAACACGAATGGGCTCGTGACGATGATGGTGATGGCGTTCGAGAAGTTCACACCAACACTGCCGAAGGAATGTGGACGGATGTTCGAAACTATTTGCGTCCTTTCAAAGGCGTTCACAAAGATTATCTGAGTGGTTACGTGGCAATAGCTGAGTTTCGCAGAAATCTCAAACGCATTTCACCCGAGTTCATCGCTAGGATTGTTGCTTTGCACACAGATTACACATGAGCCGAAATTTATACAAGCAGGGGTTTTCAAAGTTGCAATATGCTTCATTTGCCATTTTTTCAACTTTAGAGTTGATAACATTATCTTTCAATCCGCGAAGTTCATTGGCGAAAAATGGGCGCAAAAATCGGTAGGGAACATAAATCAGTAAACTCTCAATGTCACGAGAACGAGCAGATTTTTCATCAAGAAAAGAAAGTACCGATGCCGCTATTTCAGATTTTTTTGCATCCACAGGTAGAGAACCAACCAATCCAATCTCGGAAGTAATTTGTCCAAGACGATCCTGCTTACCAAACGATAAACGGAAATAATTTGCTGGATACCATACATTAGCAATCATTCGCGAAATTAATTGACGCACAGGGATAATACGCCCTCGTTTGTAGTGAACATGTTCCAAGATAGCAAGAAACCAATAGAATTTATAGGAATTTGTTACGTTGTCAAAACTTGCCGAAAGATATTTAACTGGCAAGTTTTGTGATGGGGGAAGAGAGTTAATTGACATATAAAAATTACCCTGCCTACTGAAACAAACTGTAATTTGTCACATGATGCGTAATATCAACCACCATAGTGTGGAACATACTCCAACGGTCTTCGCCCGGAACAAAGTCCCACAAGCTCAGCCATTCATCTTTGTCCCACTCTAAAAAACTGGGCACCTCACTGCTAAATTTGGCTAAAGCACTATTCAAGTGCAAGTAGTAGGTCTGCGTAAAAGCACTACCCAATCTGCAATAGAAGGTTCTGGCAGTAATAAGCCTTCTCTATATAGTGTCGTATCACTAATATACAACAAATCCCGGCGATCTTCGCCTAAATATCTTGAACGTACTCTTGTTCAGGCTGTAATTATATCCCAGCGATGTCACTGCAAGCAGGGATATATTGGATCAACTGATATATGCCTATCGAACTATCAGTTTTTTTTCGATCTTTACAATATATGCCCGCATCCAGCGGACCGTAGCCCCCTTTAAACAAAACCGCCCGAACAGGGTTCAGACGGATCGGCAAAGGTGGGCCTAGCAGGATCCAAACTTACGAGCATCGGGGTAACATTCTGCCCGTCCCTGCGCAAGACTTCCGAATTTTTGGAAAATTCGGAAGTCTGTAAAGCCTGCAGCCTG
>CAYRFK010000419.1:0-2563 GCA_964423465.1 uncultured Verrucomicrobiota bacterium
AGTTGTTGCCATAATGATCGTGGTTCTATATTAAAAAATTTTATCTTGACTCAATCAAAAACAACCAGGAGCCATCATACATGATCAACCTCACCGGCAAAATCGCCCTCGTCACCGGCGCGTCGCGCGGCATCGGTCGCGCCATCGCGCTGAAACTCGCGGCGCAGGGCGCGAAAATTGTCGTCAACTATAACAAGAGTGCCGAATCGGCGGAACAAGTCGTCGCCGAAATCAAGCAAGCCGGCGGCGAAGCAATCACGGTCGGCGGCGACGTGTCCCAGTTTGCCGTCGCGCAGAGCGTCATCAAAGCCACGACCGATGCGTTCGGACGACTCGATATTCTCGTGAACAATGCGGGGACAACACGCGACAATTTGCTCGCGTTGATGAAAGAAGAAGAATTTGATTTCGTCATCCAAAGCAATTTAAAAAGCGTGTTCAATTGCAGTAAAGCCGCATTGCGTCAGATGATGAAACAAAAATACGGACGTATCGTCAACATCACTTCGATTGCCGGCGTCGTTGGCAATCCAGGTCAAACGAATTACTCGGCATCAAAAGCCGGCATCATCGGTTTCACCAAAGCGATGGCAAAAGAGTACGGCGCAAAAAATATTCTCGTCAACGCCGTTGCGCCGGGGTACATCCCAACCGACCTGACCAATGTATTGCCGGACGACATCAAAGCCGGCATCGTCAAATTTACCGCGCTCGGTCGCATGGGCACGGTGAACGAAGTGGCGAACGCCGTCGCGTTCCTCGCCTCCGACGATGCGAGCTATATCACCGGTCAAGTGCTCGATGTGGATGGCGGCATCACGTAATCAATTTCAGGCTCAAGATTTTGCAATCGCCAATCTGAAATCTCAAATGAGGTAACGATGGAAGAATCTCTCGGCAAAGTTACAGTCTCTCCCGAAGTATTAACTCAACTGGTCCAACTCACCGCGCTGGCTACACCCGGGGTTGCGCGACTATCGTCCGATTATCCCAGCTCGGTGCAACGCTTGTTCAGCGGCAAGGCGAGTGAAGGCATTCGGCTCGAACTACTCGACAATGCGGTCAAGATTGATCTCTACATTGTCGCCGAACGCGAAGTCCACCTCTTGACGCTGGGACACACTTTGCAACACGAGATCGGTCACGCGATTCAGGACGTAGTGGGCATGCCCGTGAGTGAGATCAACGTTCACGTGCAAGACGTGATTGATCGTATCGCAGAAAATGTGAACTGAGGAAGATGTGAAAATTCGCAGACAGGCGCGGGCAATTGCCCTGCAAACTCTATTTGAAGTGGACAGCGTTGGACACAACGCACAAGAAATTCTAGCGCGCTTGATCGCCGAAGAAAACCTTGCCCTGGATGGCACGGAATTCGCGCAAGTCATCGTGCAAGGCGTCATCGAACATGCCGCGCGATTGGATGGCGTCATCGCCAAGCACGCGCCTGAATGGCCCGTTGATCAGCTCGCGATTATTGACCGCAATATCCTTCGCATCGCCCTGTTCGAATTGCAGTACGTCCAGGATGTACCGCTCAAGGTCGCCGTCAACGAAGCCGTCGAGCTCGCCAAAACTTTTGGCAGTGACAACGCGCCGCGTTTTGTAAACGGTGTGCTCGGCGGATTTCTTCAGGAACATCCTGCCGGCGAATTGCGAAGCATGAAGCACGCATAAACTTGCATTCCGCGGAGCCACGCAGATGAGCAACTCGGCACAAGCCCAAAAGCATTTTGAACGCGGCAATCAATTTTTCGATCAGGACAATTTCAAAAACGCAATTGCGGAATGGCGCACGGCGCTCGAACTCGCACCCGAGTTTGACAACGTGCGTTTTAATTTGGCGCTTGCGTATGCCAAAGACGGGCAAATTGATTTGGCAATCGAACAATTCGATCTCGTCATCGCGCGCGACCCCGCCGATGTGGAAGCACGCCACGAATTGGTTGATGTGCTCATCCAAGCCAAACGCATGGACGATGCGATTGAAGAACTAGAAGAAATCCTGGACATTGCGCCGAACGATGTCCAAGCGCAGGGCGCGCTCGCCGAGATTGGCAAACAAGCACGCGGCGACGCGCAAACCCATTTTGAACGCGGCGTGCAATTCTACGACCAGCAAGATTTTGCGCGCGCGATTGTCGCGTGGGAACACGCCCTCGAACTCGATCCGGATTTTACGAACGCGCGTTTCAACCTGGGACTCGCGTACAGCGAAATCGAAAAATTTGACCTTGCGATTCAAACATTTCGTCGTGTGCTGGAAGACGAGCCGGACGATTTGAACGCGCGCCACGAGTTGGCGGGAATTTATTTTGAAACCGACAAGATCGAGCAGGCGATTGAGGAATTGTATCAAGCGTTGATGATCGAGCCAGAGGACCCCATCGCGCGCGCGATGCTCGAGGAGTACGATGCGCATCTCTCAACCGAGCAAGAGAGCAACGTTGCCGCCGAGCAACATTATCAACACGGCGATGCGTTCGATGAAAAGGGCGACACGGCAAACGCGATTACAGAATGGCAAGAAGCGATTGCGCTGAATCCCCATCACGCCGGCGCG
>CAYRFK010000420.1:0-2556 GCA_964423465.1 uncultured Verrucomicrobiota bacterium
TTGTCGCCACGGCAGTTTTCACGACCGCCAGGATGGAAGGAAGGAGTGTTTCCGGCACCGCTGCCGATGCTTCGGAGGTAAGCAGACCGGCGAGGGCCACGCCGCTGAGCGCGATGCCGCGCTTGGCCAGTCGTTGCCGCAGTTTGGCAAGCGCTTCGCTCGCGCGCCACTTCATGGTGCCGACCGGACAACCGGCTTGAGCCGCGGCTTCCTGTTCACTGAACCCGCGCAGGTAACGCAGGATCACGGCCTGTCGCAGAATGGCGGACAAGCCGTCCAGTGCCGCATCCACTTGCCGCAACACGGCAGCGGTATCCGACGCCTGCTCTGCTTCGACCACCGTTTCCTGCGTCATGGCAATCTCCTCCTGCCGCTCCCGTTGCGCTTCCCGTCGATCCAACGCCTGCAGCGCCACATTCCGGGCCACCCGATGCAGCCAGCCGCCCAATTCGCCCTCCCGCCGCAGTCTGCCCGCCTTCCGGGCGAGTACAATGAATACGGCTTGTACGGCGTCTTCGGCATCCTGAACGTTGCCGAGCATGCGCAGGCACGTGCGAAAGACCATTGGCTGGTAGCGGGCGATAAGCTCGGCAAATGCCGCCTCCTTCCCTCCTTCGGCATAGCCGATCACCAGCTCATTGTCGGTTTTCGTTTGCATCGCGTTGCCAAGGTAACCCAAGCACTCCTTCTTCCACAAACATACTCTGGGAAATCGCCGAAAGGTTGGGTGCCCGGTGAAAATACTTTACAAGAAAAGCGAGCGAGCGGCTCAGGCCAGCGGCGCAATGCACTGGAGCATCTGCCGGAACGGTGCCGCAACAATCCGGTCCGCCAGGGGGAATTCATGCTCGCCGGCGTGAATGACCGTCAGGCGGTCCAGTTTCAGATCCCCGGCGGCATGCCGCATGGAAGGTGTGAGCTTCGGGGCGGAGGTATGTTTGATTTCGAAACCCCAGCGCTGGTTTCCGCGGACAACAAGAAGATCGAGTTCCGCGCCGCTGTGAGTGGCCCAGAAGAAGCATTCCTCCCTGTCGGCTCCCAGATGGCGCACGAGTTGAGCCAGAACAAAGCCCTCCCAGGAAGCCCCCATCTTCGGGTGACCTGCAACATCGTCGGGATTGCGGAGGTTGAGCAGGGCATGGAGGATGCCGCTGTCCCGGATGTAGATCTTGGGGGCTTTGACTTGCCGCTTAGACAGGTTTTCATGCCAGGGCAACAACTGGTTCACGACCAGCGCGGAGGTCAGCCGGTCAAGATACCCCCGGACCGTGGTGTCAGCCACGCCGAACGATCGCGCAAACTCCGAAGCATTCCAAATCTGTCCATGGTAATGAGCCAGCATGGTCCAGAATCGTCGCATGGTCTCCGCGCTGATGTGAAAGCCAAGTTGCGGCAGATCCTTTTCCAGAAACGTGCGGACATACCCCTGCCGCCATTCATGGCTCTCCTGAATGGTCGCCGCCAGATAGGAGCGCGGGAGTCCACCCCGGAACCACAGCGTCTCATGCTGCTCCGCGCCAACCTCAGACAAGGCGAATCCGCCGACTTCGTGATAGAAAATGCGACCGGCCAGACTTTCGGAAGTTTGCCGCAGGAGTTCGGGCGAAGCGCTGCCGAGCACAAGGAAGCGGGCCGGCAGCGGATCGCGATCCGCCAAGACACGCAACGTGCTAAAAAGGTTCGGGATTCTCTGGATCTCGTCAATAATGACAAGCCCTTGCAGGTTTTTCAGCGCAAGCATCGGATCCGAAAGTCTTGCGATATCCTCGGGATTTTCCGCATCGAAGAAATGCGCCTTTTCAGGCCATGATTGCGACAACATCCGGGCAAGAGTGGTCTTTCCCACCTGCCGGGCGCCTACCATGCCCACGACACGATGGCGTCTCACCAACTCGCGAAGTACGGCAATCTCTTGATTTCTGTTGATCACGCCAACGACTATACATTGAAACATCGGTCCCCGCAACCGATATTTCAATGCGGCGGCCGTCTTGGCTGGGCGTGATAAAATTCGTGTCATCGGCCGGCGAACCGGACCGTCACCGTCCATCCTGTGTCTTCTGCTGCCAGGTGCCGATGCCCTGCTGCGCTTCAAGCGTCTTGATGTACTCGATCATACGGTCAACTTTGTCCTGTTCGGCTCGCAACTCGATGGTCTCGCCCTCCTTCGCGCAGATTTTGACCCATGAAGGAAGGAGGTCCCTGTATTGGTTCATCACGCGAAGCGCTTCCGCGAACCGATTCTGACGTAGCAAGACGTCCTGCACGAGACGGTAGTTCACCTCCGGACTTTCCGGGAACAACCTGCGAGCTTGCACGAACGCCTTCTCTGCATCGTCAAATCGGCCGCGGAACGCGTAAACCCCACCCATGGCGGAACGTAACTTCGAGTAAGTCTTCTGCGCTCGGATGTCAGCACCGAATGCCGCTTGGCTGCGCACTTTCTCCTCGTAGCGCGCCCAGAACGTATGATCCTCCGCCACCATAGCGGCGGTCAGGGACGTCGGTTCGCTGTTCAGCCGGAGGATGAGACCATGGGGTGTCAGAAAGGGGTAC
>CAYRFK010000421.1:0-2532 GCA_964423465.1 uncultured Verrucomicrobiota bacterium
GACTACGGATCTGGGGGTTGCAGGTTCAACTCCTGCCAGGTACGCCATCTCCCTTCTCCCGACCCTGACCTCCTTGGAACTCACCACATTCTTCGTTGGTCGGCGGTGACGCACGATGGCGGGGCCGCCGGATGATCTTTCGCTTGGAATGACCTGCGGCTGCCGCTATCGTGACGTGAACGCGCGTCCAGGCGTTTCTCGACTTCGTCCTTGCGCACTACGTCCGGGTCGGCATGGGGAGTTGCACTCGGAGAAGCTGGCGCCGCTGTTCCGGCTGCGCTACCATGACTCCCTGGCCGCTGGCCGATGCGGTGACGGACATCGGCCCCACCGACGAGATCGGCCGGGTCTTCGCGGGCTTCAAGAAGTACCTCTACGAACCGGCGGTGGCTTGACGAAGGCCGATGGGAGAAGCGACATGAATCGAAGAATCGCTGGCAGCATTCTGGTCTTGTTGGCCCTGGGTTTCGCGCCGTTCATGCCGGGTGGGGCCGGCGCTGCGCGGGCGGCGGAGAAGGGGGGCGTGTCGCCGGACGAACCGTACAAGAAGCTGTCCCCGGATTCGGAGGAGCATGCCGGTGTGCCGAAGGGCACGGTCACAGAGCATGAATGGAACGCGAGCACGGTCTTTCCCGGCACCGTGCGGAAGTACTGGGTCTATGTGCCGAAGCAGTACGACGCGGCGAAGCCGGCGTGCGTGTTCGTCTGCCAGGACGGCGTGATGTACCAGGCGCCGACGGTGTTCGACAACCTGATCGCGAAGCGCGAGATGCCGGTGACGATCGGGATCTTCATCCAGCCGGGCGACTTCCCTCTGAAGCCCGGCGAGACGCCGCGCAAGCGTCCGGACGGCCGCCCGGCCCCGCGGGCCAACCGCAGCAAGGAATACGACACCCTCAATGCCGACTACGCGCGATTCCTGCTGGAGGAGATCCTCCCGGAGGTCGGCCGGAAATACTCGCTGACGAAGGACCCGGCGGGCCGGTGCATCGCAGGCAACAGCAGCGGCGGCATCTGCGCGTGGACCGTGTGCTGGGAGCGTCCCGACGCGTTTCGCAAGTGCTTCACCACCGTCGGCAGCTTCACGAACATCCGCGGGGGCAACACGTATCCCGAACTTGTGCGGACCACGCCGAAGAAGCCGATCCGCATCTTCCAGCAGGACGGTGCCAACGACCTGGTCAACCAGTTCGGCAGCTGGCCGGAGGCGAACAAGGCCCTGGCCGCCGCGCTCGGCGAGAAGGGCTACGACCACAAGTTCGTGTTCGGCGAGGGCGTCCACAGCAGCCATCACGGGACGCAGATCTTCCCGGATGCGATGCGATGGATGTGGCGGGACATCAAGCCGTGAGCAATGGCACTCGGGCGGACGGCCGCCCGGCGCGTTCGTGTCCGACTCGGCCTACTCCTGCTTCAGGAGGTTCGCGAGGGCGGTACGGACGGTGCGGACCGATCCGCGGTCGGCGGGGTGGACGCGGTTGGTGAGGATGATCAGGAACGCGTTCCGGCGCGGGTCACAGACGATGGACGTGCCGGTGTAGCCGCTGTGGCAGAAGGCGGCGGAGTCCATGGCGTCTCCCTTGATCCATGCGTGCGAACTGCTCACGTCGAAGCCGTAGGCCCGTCCGTTCGCCTGCGGCGTGGTCAACAGCGCCACGGATGCGGGGGAGAGCACCTGACGTCCGCCCGCCTTCCCGTCGTTGAGAAGCATCCCGCAGTAGCGGGCGAGGTCGGCGGCGGTGGAGAAGACGCCGGCGTTGCCCGACACGCCGCCCATCAGGCGGGCCAGCGGATCATGGACTTCGCCCGCCGGATGTTTGCCGTCGCGGAGCTGCGTGCCGGCCAGTCGCGGCTGCCAGGCCGGCGGCGGGGCGTAGGCGGTGTTGGTCATGCCGAGTGGTTCAAACAAGTGCTCGCGCGCGAACCGGTCGAGCGGCATGCCGGATGCGACCTCGACGATCCGGCCCAGCGTGATGTAGCCGAGGCAGCTGTAGCGGAACGTTTCGCCGGGCGGGCTGAGCGGCTTGAGGTCGCAGATCGCCCGGAGAATCGCGTCGGGACAGACGGGGCCGTGGGCTGCGGACAGCGCGGCGGCGTCGGTGTAGGCGGGCAGGCCGGAGTTGTGCGTGAGCAGGTGGCGGATCCGTACGTCCGGCTTGCCGTGGGCGGCGAAGTCCGGCAGGTGGCGCGCCACCGGGTCGTCGAGCCCGAGCTTTCCCTGCTCGACCAGGAGGAGCACGGCGGGCGCGGTGGCGACGGGCTTGGAAAGCGAGGCGATGTCGAAGATCGTGTCGGCTCGCATGGGCGCGGGGTCGTTCGTGACCGCCGCCATGCCGTAGGGGCGGATGAAGACGACGCCCTCGCGGCGCCCGACGGCCACCACGGCGCCGGGGAAGCTGCCCTTGGCGATCTCCGCTTCCACGATGGCGTCCATGCGCTCCTGCAATCCGGGGCCAAACCCTTCCGCAGACCACGCCGTTCCCGCCGCCAACGCGATGGCGGCCGGGAGGGTTCGCGACAGGGAGTTCATGG
>CAYRFK010000422.1:0-2524 GCA_964423465.1 uncultured Verrucomicrobiota bacterium
ATAGCCGAGCACCGTCGTCGCTGGCATGCCGGCCATCCGGGCGATCTCCTCTGACTGCGCTCACTGAAATTCCCCACTGACGCTCATCGAAATTCCCCACCCGTGTGGCTCCGCCGAGAAGGGCGGGCCTCCCTCGATGCTGCTGGTGTCTGACGCCAACAGCTCCATTCGAAGGAGGCCCGCTTTCTCATGCTCACATGGGAGGACGACTTGGAAGTACACGCCCTACGCAAACGTGGTTGGTCGATCTCAGCGATCGCCCGACACACCGGCCATGACCGTAAAACGGTCCGCAAGTACCTGGCCGGCGCCGCCGAACCGGGAGTCCGGGCCCGGCCCTGCCCGGACCCGTTCGACCCGTTCGTCGACTACGTGTCGGCCCGGTTGGTCGAGGACCCGCACTTGTGGGCCCGGACCCTGTACGACGAGTTGGAGGGACTGGGGTTCGGACTGTCGTATCAGAGCCTGACCCGCAACATCCGGGCGCGGAATCTGCGGCCGGCGTGCGAGGCCTGCCGCACAGCCACTGACCGGGTCAACGCGGTTATCCCTCATCCGCCGGGTGATGAAACCCAATGGGACTGGCTGGAATTGCCTGATCCGCCATCGGAATGGGGCTGGGGCAAGACCGCGCACCTACTGGTTGGGTCGCTGGCTCATTCCGGCAAGTGGCGGGCAGCGTTGGCGCCGTCCCAGGATCAGCCCCATCTCATCGCCGCGATCGACCATGTGGTGCGCGGTTTGGGTGGTGTGTCACGGGTGTGGCGGTTCGACCGGATGGCCACCGTGTGCGATCCGGGTTCGGGTCGAGTCACCGCTTCGTTCGCTGGGGTGGCCAAGCACTACGGTGTGTCGGTCGCGATCTGCCCGCCACGGCGCGGTAACCGCAAGGGTGTGGTGGAGAAGGTCAATCACACTGCGGCGCAACGCTGGTGGCGCACCCTGGCTGATGAGATGACCGCCGAGCAAGCGCAAGCCGACGTGGATCGCTTCGCCCGGGTACGGGGCGACACGCGGCTGCGTGCCACCGCTGACGGGCGGTCCTCGGTAGCCACCGTCGCGACGAGCGAGCGGTTGTCACCGCCGCCCGCAGCGCCGTATCCGGTGATCATCACCGAGTCGCGGACCGCGTCGCGCCAAGCCTTGGTGTCCTACCGCGGCAACCGCTACTCGGTGCCACCGGAGTTGGCCGCAGCCCAGCTCACGGTCAGCCATCCCCTTGGTGGCCAGTTCTGCGACATCGCCACCACGAGCGGGATCATCGTGGCCCGGCATCGGATGGCCGCCGACGGGCTCGGGGTCATGGTGCGTGACAGCGGACACGTCATCGCCCTGGACACCGCGGCGATGGCCGCCGCCGCCACTGGCAGACCCCACCGGCGCAAGGAACGCATCCCACCCGGAACTGAGGCCAAAGCTGCTGCCGCACAACTGATCCAACTACGCGCCCAGATCACAACCTCGGATCAATCCTGCACACCATCAACCGATTCCGCTGTCATCGACCTATCCGCTTACGAGCGGGCCGCCCAGAACAGGACCTTCCAATGACCCCCACTGCACGAACCCCGAAGATCACCCGCACCCTGGCCGTCGACAGCGAGTCACCATCGGCAGCGGCCAGCCGGTATCAGCAGCTGCGCTCGCATCTGGCCGAGCTCAAACTGCACGCCGCCGCCGAAGCTCTGCCCGCCGTCTTGGATCAGGCCACCGCGGAGGGCCTGTCGCTGACCGTCGCCTTGGAACGGCTACTGGCCGCCGAAGTGGACGCCAGCACCACCCGACGCCTGGCGGGCCGGTTGCGGTTCGCGTGCCTTCCCACCCCGGCGACCCTGGCCGACTTCGACGTGGACGCTGCCGCCGGCATCGACCGCCGGTTGATCGACGAGCTGGGCACCTGCCGCTACCTGGACTCCGCGACCAACATTCTGTTGATCGGCCCGCCGGGCACGGGCAAGACACACCTGTCGGTCGGATTAGCAAGGGCTGCAGCGCATGCCGGGTACCGCACCTACTTCACCACCGCAGCGGATCTGGCCGCCCGCTGCCACCGCGCAGCCATCGAGGGACGCTGGGCCACCACCATGCGCTTCTACGCCGGACCCACGCTGCTCGTGATAGACGAACTCGGGTATCTACCCCTGCCCGCCGAGGCCGCCTCGGCGCTGTTTCAGGTTGTATCCCAACGGTATCTGAAAACCTCAATCGTGATCACCACCAACCGCGGCGTAGGCGCCTGGGGCGACATCCTCGGCGACACCACCGTCGCCGCCGCCATGCTCGACCGCCTCCTGCACCGCTCGGTCGTCATCAACCTCGACGGCGAGTCCTACCGCCTACGCGATCACCATGCCGCAGCCGACAGCCTCCGCCGAGCCACCACCGGCACCCGCCAACCGATACACTGACCCGGCCATCAGGTGAGGAATTTCGGTGAGCACACCCGGGGAATTCCGATGAGCGCAGTCACAGAAAACGATCGAGGTAGCGCCATGCCGCGGCGTAGATGCTCGCGCCGCCTATG
>CAYRFK010000423.1:0-2517 GCA_964423465.1 uncultured Verrucomicrobiota bacterium
TTTCTTCGGCTTTATTTTAACCAATTCCCCAGTCTTCGGATTCCTGCCGGTATAGTCTTTATATTCCTTGACATAGAAACTGCATAATCCCCGGATCTCTACCCTGTCATCTTTGGCAAGGGTTTCTGCCATCTGATCGAAAAAAAGATCGACCACGCCAGCAGCTTCTGTTTTGGATAAATCTGTTTTCTCTCTCAACGCCGCTATCAATTCCAGTTTGTTCAATTTGTTCTCCCAGTAAAGTTTGAAAGCTCGCTTATCGGATTTTCAGTTCCATAAAGAACTAATAAAATCAGCCTACCTCTTCTTTTACGATACCCTTATTGATGTAAATTGATTACATCACGTAGCAATGGAAGCTGCCTTAAGAAAATGAAGCTACTCATCAGGCAGCAAATACCGCCAATAATAACGGTTTCCTTTACACCGATTCTTCCAGCCAATGCCCCAGCAATAAGACTTCCGAATGGTGACATGCCGATAAAAGCCATTGTAAAAAAGCTCATCACACGCCCCCGCATATTTTCCTCAACAATGGTTTGAAGAATGGTATTGCAAGAAGCCACCAGAGTCATAGCGCCAAATCCAGCCAGAACGAGTGAAATCATCGACAGTATGAAAATATCAGATATCGAAAATATAATAATCCCGATTCCAAAAATAATTGGAGCACGGACAACTACCAACCCAAGTCCAAGAACGCTTTTTCTGATCGCCAAATAAATTGCACCGAAAAATGCACCACAACCGGTAGCGGTCATTAAAAAGCCATAAGTATGAGAATCTCCATGAAGTATTTCTTTGGCAAAGACGGGTATCAAAACCGAGTATGGCATTCCTACCAGGCTGAATAAAGCAAGAAGAAGAATGATAAAACGAATCGGTTTAGACCCGAAAGAGTATCTGATCCCTTCTAGGAGTTCATGTAAAACTCGATGACCTCGCTTAGGTATTTCATAAGGTGACAGATTCATCGCTGCCAGAGCCAAAATGACAGCCAGATAACTGACACTGTTGATCGCAAAACATACTCCTTCACCAAAAGATGCCACAAATATTCCGGCAATTGTTGGCCCAATAAGTCTTGTAGCATGTACGATTGATGAATTTATTGCGATGGCATTGCTCAGGTCTGCTTTATTATCAACCATCTGGATAACAAAAGATTGCCGTATGGGAATATCAAATGCATTGATGGTACCAAGAAGAAGGCTCAATATAATGAGCTGCCAAATCTGAATCAGCCCGGAAAGAACAAGAACCGCCAGAATAGCGGCCTGTATAAGAGCCAAAGACTGCGTTGCAAAAAGAAGGCGACGTTTATCCCATCGATCAGCAAAAACGCCGGCTATCGGTGCAAGAAAAAAACTTGGAACCTGGCTGGTAAACCCAATAATTCCCAGGAGCATGGCTGAACCGGTCAACCGATAAACCAACCAGCTCATTGCAACCTGCTGCATCCATGTACCGATAAGAGAAGTACCTTGACCAAGAACAAAAAGGCGGTAATTACGAGAACGAAGCGCACGCTTAAACAAGCGGGAGTCCTTCATTATCTCTCTGGTCTGGTATATGCAATGTTTTCAAATATTTACTTCCGCCTTATGATTATCCAAATGCAATGACTTCAACCGATTTGATTTAAAATAACATGTTCTATTTCCATTCAGATCAGGCTTTCGTGTACTCAAATGATTCTGGGAAATATACTTGACTGGTTAGTCCATTCTTTTTATGCTTCCTTTTAGTTCCACCACTTCAGGTTCATATTTCATACATGGACTATCCATGGCGAATGCGACATTAGAAAAAGAAATAATGCAGCAGAACAGCAGAAAATACCTGAACATCTTAGCACCTATGGGTCATATTCGATTCGCCCCATTTCTATTTCATTCTCATTGATGTTGTCAATTTGAATCTGTCCACAGACACAAAATCAGCTCATTTTCGGATGTATTGGCACTTCGGAAAGCAGATTTGCGGCTCTATGACATCCTTTGTAGAATGGAAAGGGATATTCATGGATTTGTGGTTGAAGATGATGCAGACGGCCCTCTACTGGTGGCGGAAAACCAAACATTTGAAGCCCAGCAATCGTTGATGAAGATTCTCGAACGGATGACCTGGATTCCAATCAGGGAATTAACCGCCGAAGGAATGGATCGATACATGGAATATTGGTATTTGGTGATGCGACAATTGGAACTCTAAAAACATAATCAGATGCGAAATGATTCCCGTTGGAGATGTAACGGGAATCATTTCTTTCATAAATTGGGTGCAGATATTATCCCATGGGATAAATTTCAATTGGATTGCATTTTGTTCATGGCTGTCAGGTGTTTCGCTGAAATTGCACTGATCCTGTTACTGAGGCCCCTCAGAGATTCCTTTACTGGCGATTATTTTCCGTTTATGAGATATTCTTGTTGACTTAACCGACTGATATCCATAGGTAGTCATGACAGCTAAACTTGAAAAAACCAAAGGGAAGATACTCCCGGATAACTGAAA
>CAYRFK010000424.1:0-1008 GCA_964423465.1 uncultured Verrucomicrobiota bacterium
GGCGACTGGAATCTTCAGGTCATCAACCTCAAGGGCCGGACCAAGCAGTTCGAGATCGGTGAAATCGGCGCCTGGAGCGAGACGTGTTTGCACCGCGACGTCTGGTGGCGGGGGTGGAACCACTATCCCGTGCAGCTCATTCCGAGCGACGGCACGCGCGTGACCACCTATGACCGCCCGTCGTCCTCGTGCCCGGCTACGTTCCGCGAACTGCGGCACACCAACGGCAACAACATCGAGGCCATGGTCATGTATGGCTTAACCGACAAACAGCCCGGCGAACTGACAGCGTTGAACCGCTCGTGGAACTTCGCGCCTTCCGTGACGGACACGAACGGATGCGTTTCGCTGGGCTACGAAAAGCGCGAACGCGCCTTCCGGTTCGTGAAGGTGGCCGAGCCGGTCGCCTTCACGCTTCGCGCCAGCAAGGTGCAGCCGCTGGAGAATCCAGCCTTCGTCATCGCCAACTGGGGCAGCCCCGACCACAACGTGTCGCTGAGAATCAACGGTCAGACCAAAACGCGGGGCGTGGATTATCGGGCGGGCACCGAGGTGGATACCGACGGAACGTACACGCTCGCGATCTGGCTGCCGTTGTCGGCGACCGAGCCGGTTTCATTTGAGGTCGGCAAGGGAGATTGAGTGTGCCATGAGGAAACAACTTCATCATTGGATCGTCGGAGCGATGCTCGCACTCGCGCTGCCCGTGTTCGGCCAGAGTTCTGCACGGCCCAACGTCCTCCTCCTCCTCCCTGACGATCTCGGCGTGGAATGCCTCTCCAGTTACGGCGGCACCTCACACAAGACGCCGAACATTGACAAGCTGGCAAGCCCGTGCCGATGATCCGCTGGTGCCCGATGGAAAGATGAAAGTGAAAAGTGGCGCTTACACGAAGATGGATCGCGAGACGAACGGCAAGATCTTTGCCGATGAGGCCACTACGTTAATCGCCGCCGCGCAGAAGCCCTTCTTCCTCTACTTTGCCCCAAATAAAATCCACAAACCGT
>CAYRFK010000424.1:1018-2515 GCA_964423465.1 uncultured Verrucomicrobiota bacterium
CTTCTCGAACCCGTATTGCTCGCCCTCGCGAGGCACGCTGCTGACCGGTCGCTAGCCGTTCGAGAACGGGCGGAAAGTCGTCCTGCACAGCAAGAGCCAGGAGAGCATCTACCTGCATCCTTCCCAGCCCAGTTTCGCGCGACAACTCAAGCAGCACGGCTATGCCACACAGATCGTCGGCAAGTGGCATGTGTCCTTGGAGCACAAGCACAACACCATCCGCGAGTTTGGCTTCGACCACTACCTGACCTGGGCGATCTTTGACGGGCAGGGCCGGAAGACCACGCGCTACTGGAACCCGTATCTCATGCACGACGGGCGCATCATCGCCGACGAGGTCAAAGACCGCTATGCACCGGATGTGAACCTCGAAGCTTGTCTCGACTTCATCAAAGCCAGCGCGAAGGGCAAGACACCCTTTCTCGCCTACTACGCGACGTGCCTGCCGCATTACCCGTGGGAACCCACGCCAGACAGCAAGGAGCAGGGCTACCGCGCACCCGCACCGGAACACAAAGGCGCCCCGAAGTATTTCCCGGACATGGTTGCCTATCTCGACAAGCAAATCGGGGTCATGCTCAAGACGCTCGATGACCTCGGCATCGCCCAGAGCACGATCGTCCTCTTCCTCGCCGACAACGGTACCGACCGCGGTCTCGTCAACACGTGCGGCGACGGCAAGAAGATCGCCGGTGGCAAAGGCACCCTAACCGACCGCGGCACCCATGTCCCGCTCATCGTGCGCTGGCCGGGGCGGATCGCGGCGGGCGGCACGTGCGATGACCTCGTTGACCTCTCGGACTTGTTTCCGACCATCTGCGAACTCACCGGCGCGAAGCTGCCCGATCAAAGACTCCACGGCCGCTCGTTCGCGCCGCAGTTGCTCGGAAAGCCCGGCCATCCCCGCGAGTGGATTCACATTCAGAATGCCGACGACCGGCAGGTCCGAAACAGCGACTACATGCTGGATAACAAGAACCAGCTCCGGCGGGTCGTCCAACTCTGGGAGGAGCCGGCCGAACCCAATGAAAGCAAGGAGCCGGAAGAGGAAGCCGCCGCCCGCAGGACGCTGCAGGCAGTCTTCGATAAACTGGGAGAGTGATGCAACATCCAGGGAAACAACCATGAAATGCACCTTCACTCTCCTCAGCGCCCTGCTGCTCGCGACGCTGGTTGGCTCGGTTCACGCCGCCGACCTGGTTCCTTTTCCCGTCAACTGGAGAGCCACCGCGCCGAGCCCGGCCGATCTGTCCGGCTTGCTCGATGCGCCGGCGGGGCGCGCGGGTTTCGTCACCGCGAAGGACGGTCACTTCGTCAAGCCCGACGGTTCACGCCTCCGGTTCTGGGGCATCAACGCCACCGGCGCCGGCGCGCTCCCCACGCACTCCAACGCCGACCTCCTCGCCTCCGGTCTCGCCCGCCGCGGCATCAACTGCGTGCGACTCCACCTGCTCGACACCCCCAACAACGGACTCTTTCCGAAAGACACCGACAACA
>CAYRFK010000425.1:0-2514 GCA_964423465.1 uncultured Verrucomicrobiota bacterium
CGCCGGTCGCCTCAACCGCGACCACCAGCGAAGCCAGTCCGATGTGGCCTTCGCTGACCCGGCGCGCCAGGATCGCCTGGTCGAATCCGATGCCGTCATCAGCCACCTGCAGAACAGTCGAACCCGACCGGCTGTGCAACCTGACTTCAAGATTCGTGGCGCGAGAGTGCTTGTGCGCGTTCGACAATAACTCCCGGGCGGCTCGATGGATCAGCGCTTGTGCCTCGGGGTGCCCGACCTCATCGAGGTCGGCGTTGACGGGTGTTCCCCAACGCTGTTCATATCGCTGCGCCAGATCGCGGATCGCCGCGGTCAGTCCTAGTTGGGTGAGGACTTGAGGGTGCAGAGTCGCGACGGTGGCCCGCAGTTCAGTGACGGTTTCTCGCAGCGCCGCGTCGAGGCGGTCGAAGGCCTCCGGGGTGGAGTTCTCCCGCAACTCGTCGAGGTCGAGTCGGGCGGCGAGGAGGTTCTGCAGCGGGCCGTCGTGCAGTTGTTCGGACAGTTCCCGGTTGTTGCGCTCGTCGGCGCGCATCGTCTCAGCGATCAGCTGCCGGCGTACATCGAGCAGGCCGAGCACCCGGGCACGGCGGCGGGCAAGGGTGAACGACAGCGCGGTCGTTGCCGCGGTCAACCACAGCAGACAGCCGACCTGCACATAGACCACCGCGGGAATGGTCATGCCCATCTTCTGCTCCTGGGTGGCGTAGGCCGCCCAGGCCAGCAAGTAGCCGAACGAAGCACTCAGGCCCAACACGCCGGTCAGAAGCGGGCTGTCCAGGAAAGCCACCGAGATGGGCAGCAGGAAGAAGATCGGGAACAGCGAAATCGTCGCCGGACCCGAGGCTATGCACAGCGCGATGACGACGGCGACGTCGGCGAAGGTCGACACCCACGGGTACCACGGTCGCGACGGGCGGATGAGGATGAAGATCAGCCACAGCACCGACCCGATGGCGTAAGACGCCAGCACCGCCTTGAACACCGCTTCGTTGCGGTGCTCGACGTGGGTGTTCTCGACCAGCAGGGCGATCAACACGATGAGCACCAGGCGAAGCGTCGAGCGGATGCGCAGGGGCTCGCTGGTCAGGAAATCCAGGCTGCGGCTGACGAGTCGACTCACGGGCAGGAAGAGTTCAGCCGACTAGTCGAGCAGGCCGCGCCGCATCGCTTCGGCCACCGCCGCAGCCCGGTCGCCCACGCCAAGTTTTTCGTAGAGTCGCTGAACATGGGTCTTGATCGTTGACGGGGCCAGGAACAGTTGCTTGGCGATCGCCGGGATGCTGGCGCCATCGGCGATCATGCCGAGTACCTCACGCTCGCGGGCACTGAGGACCGGGCCGCTGGGCTCGGCGCGGCGGCGGATCTCCGCGGCCAGCCCCGCCGCCATCTGCGCCGGCACCACGTCGCGGCCCTGTGCGCAGTCCAGCACCGCATTGACGATCTCGCTCCGCGATGACTCCTTGGGCAGGTAGCCGGCGGCACCCTGCTGCAGTGCGTGGTAGACGATCGCCGAATCGTTGTTGGCCGATACCAGCAGCACCCGGGTGGACAGTGCATCGCGCAGCACCGCAGCGGCAACCTGCGCACCGTCCATACCGGGCATCTGGTGATCCAGCAGGGCGACCTGCGGGCGGTGTTCCTTGATCGCGGCCAGCGCAGAGGGACCATCGTCGGCCTCAGCGACCACCTCTACCAAGCCACTTCCAGTCAGCGCCCGCACTAGACCGTCTCGAAACAGCGGATGGTCGTCAGCGACCACCACCGTCACCCTCTGGTTGTTGAAGGTTTCTCGCACCTGGGCATCTTTCCACATGCCGACTCCCCACCGGTTGAACAACGACCCACTCGGCGGCGTCCTCTGTTCGGTGGACGGCCAGTTCATCCGCACCTGGGGCCGGTCGGTTGACGGGCATAGCCGGGCAAGCGGGCGAAAGTTGACTGGAGCCACAAGGGTGGCCTCGTGAAACGAACCACAGGAGGAACCATGAACCGCAACCGCACCGTCCGGGCAATCCTGGCCGCACCGATCCTCGCGGCGGGAGTGTTGGCGACCACGCTGACCGGCGCCGGTCCTGCAGTCGCCCAGCCGACGTCGGGATCCGCGTGCTCGAGCATGGCGATGCCGTCCACCCAGAGCGACACCGGAACCCCGAACTCGCTGACCCGCGCCGGGCAGGTCGGCGCCGCTAACGCCCCGGCCCAGACACCGGATGCACCGATGGACTGCACCGCGGCAAGCCATGGCTGATAAGTCGTGTGACGCGATCGCGTCGTTCCCGGGGGACAAGAGTGGCCCTACCACAGGGTCGGCTTGTCCCCCGGCGGCGATCGCCGCACAGATCGACCTTCGAGGCACGTTGGAAACGTGAATACCGTTGTCCCTGGTTCCCCCGATCGGAGGACGACCGGTTCAGCCGGTGATTCCCCCGTCGGGCCGACGGATCCGGGCGATGACATCACGCATCGTTGGGGTGTCCCGATCAAAGGAGCACCTGATGACCACCACCCACGGCG
>CAYRFK010000426.1:0-2505 GCA_964423465.1 uncultured Verrucomicrobiota bacterium
ATTCACCTTCCGGGCCGCCTTTGCCCGGGTTCCAATTGAATCGTTCCGGCTCAGCAAAGTGTGGGAGTTGGCCGGAGGGGCAGGGCGGGCGGACGGGCAGGCGAAGGGATCAGGCCCCGGCGAGCTTCCACTGCTCGCGCAGGAAGGCGAAGGCCTTCGGGATCTCGACCATCGGATCGGTGCCCTTGCGGCAGCCGCATTCCAGGCTGCAGTAGTACGGGTAGCCGAGCTTGCGCAGGCCGCGCATGCCCTCGACGTAGCTGTGCTCCTCCTGGGCGGGCAGGATGCGCGACTTGCCGGTCGCGAGATGGACGTGCCACAGCCACGGCGCGCCGTCGACGAAGGCCTTCTCCTGGTCGGTCTCCTCCTTCGACATGTGGTAGAAGTCGCCCATCAGGCCGAGGCCGGGGGAGTTGATCCGCTTGCAGATCGCCGCCGCCTGCTCGATGCGGTTGATGTAGAAGGTCTCGCCCTTGTTGAGCGGCTCAAGCAGCACGCGCGAACCGGCCTTCACGGCGTGCGCGGCGATGTCGGGGAGGATGTCGAAGAGGATCTTGTCCAGCTCCGCCGGCGGCAGCTCGCTCTCCTTGTTGAAGCACGGCACGAAGATCACGCCCGTCGACTGCAACTCGCCGGCCGTGGCGAGGGCGTCCTTGAGATCCTCGATGCCCTTCTTCCGCTTCTCCATGTCGAGCGAAACGAGGTCGCCCTTGTGCGCGCCCCAGCACAGCGCGCTGACCTTGACGTTCGTGCCGGCAATCGCGTCGCGGATCTCCTGGATGCGCCCCTTCGGGTTCCCGCCGAGTTCGAGGCCGACCCCGCCCCACGCGACGAGGTTGGCCACCTTCTCCTTGAGCGAGGCGCCCGGCAGACGGCCCTCCTGGCTGCCGAGATTCAGGACGGCCTCCTTGCGCGGCGCCTCCGCGCGGACGAGCGGGGCGGCGAGGGCGGAGACGGCGACAGACTGCAGGAAGCGGCGACGGTTCATCGGTGGACTCCTGTCCTACGGGTTTCGCGCCCGCGGGCGCATGCCGCGGATCATTCCCAACCCCGCCCGCGCTGACAAGCGCGAAGTACGCGCGCCCCGCACCGGCGTCCCCACGGAAGAACGCGCAGCCGAAACGGGACGTCGCAGGGCGTTGGGATTGACTCGCTCCCGGCACCGGGGGCAAGCTCGTCTCACGCCTGCGCATGCACGGGCTCGGCGTGGCCGATATGCAACCGATCTGGACTCTATTCCTGGCTCTTCCGCTGGCCGCGCTGGCGGAGGGAACACCCGACCCGGAATGGGCCGATGCACATCTGCCGGTCATTGACTGCGCGGTGCATATCCCGGAGCGATTCGACCCCTCCGATCCGGTCGTTCTCATTGCCTACACGAACACGAGCGACCGCTGCCCGGCGTACCGGCCAATTCCGTACCTTGCTGAAGAATTCAAGAGCATGAGCGCAGACGTGGTTTTCGATCGGGTTCCGCCGCCGCCGCTCGAAGACGGCCCGGAGCCCGTCAGTGCGAATACACGGCTGGAGATTCCGCCCGGATGCGTCGTCTCCGTACCTTATCGGATGGCGGATAGCACCCCGATCCCGACGAAGTGGGAGAGGATGCGGGTTGTGGCCGCAACGGGCGACAGCACCAACAACCCGTGGTTCGAGTTCTCCCGATCCGGCGATCTGCTGACAAGTGCCGTGGGTCGTGTACGCAGCTACGATGAGATGGTCGCAAGGGCTTGGTCATCGTCCGACATCCGGTGGTACATTCGCGCGGGCATCCAACGCTATGCCGAGATGAAAGCGAAAGGCGAGCCGATGCTGCCGCGGATCGGGACCGCGGGGTCGCCGACAAAGGGGGTGACGGGGCCGTTGCCGGGCGTGGAGATCGTCGACGGCGTGGTCCGGTACGCCCATCCCCGGCCCACCGCCTTCCCGGACGCCTCGACCGCCGTCGCTGTCCCGCCCGCCCGTTCCGCGGTGCCCCTGGCCGTCGCTCTCGGCCTCCTGTCCGCCGGCGCGCTGGCGTGGGCCCTCCTGCGGCGTCAGCGGCCGGACGCATAGAGCGCGGCGCCCCCCGCCGCCGCCACGAGGCCGAGCCCTCGCCCGCCGGAGATCCGCAACGGAGGGTGTTTTCCAACCCTTGGAAGCCGAGCGTATTACGTCTTCCAATCCTTGGAAATGCCATACGCCTCCGATCGCCACCCCATGGCGCCAAGCGCTTCTCTGTCCCCGATTCTCGTGCACGAGATGTTTCAGAAGTAGGCCCCGGCACTCGCCACCTGCCACTCGACACCCGGCGCCGTCCTCCCTCGCCCCCCGACAACCAACATCCAAGCATTGGAGGGCCGAGCTATGCGAGGCTGGAGGCGCGAAACGTGACCCGGCGTTCGGGCTCGCGGTAGCTCGCCCCTCCATCATGCGGAGACCGGGGTCTGGATCAGTCCCGCGGTTCGAGGAGTTCGAAGATGGCGACGGGGGCGGCGCGGCCGCGGATGGTGACGCTGCCGATGC